>NZ_JBEXMJ010000006.1 GCF_040610475.1 Actinopolymorpha sp. NPDC004070
GCCACCCCAGCAAACAACAACCCCAAAAAGGAGCTGCCGTCACCAAAGGAATCCGCGACAAAACACCACACAAACCATCAGGTCCGCACAGCATCCTGCCAACGGGGCAAAAAACACTGCATCGACTTTCGGCACGCTGTTGAGTTCTCAAGGATCAGACACACACCAGAACCCGACCTCTCAGCCCGGTTCTTGGGGCAACCGTTCTAGCTTAGCAATTCGCTCTCACCCAGGCAAATCGGGTGATTTCGAACCGATTCACCCCATGAAGCATAACCCTCTTCCGATGTCCGCAGACTCCGGCGTCAGGTGTTGTTTCGTTGGGGGGATGTCACCGGGCCGGCCACCTATCGGTGTCCCGCGCTTCGCAGCGACTCGAGCTACCTTACCGACCTCTTCGCAAACCCGCAAATCGGGCCCTGCGGAGCTCGGCTCCTCGTCTCGATCCACTCGCCGTGCACAAGCAGTGCACCGAACGAACGGCGTCGGCTCCAGAGGATCCCCGCCGGACCGGCCGCCAGTTGGCGTCCCGCGACCCGTGCGGAGCGAGTTGAACTATACGGAGCTTGATGCGGGCCGTCAAGTCGTGCCCGCCGATCCTCCAGATGACGGCGTTCCAGCTACTCCGAAGTGGGGCATGACACGCACAGCGCAGGCCGTGCCCGGTGGCTCCGGAGCACGAGGAGTGGAACCTACGGGGCCACCTCCACGCCCGCGACGTTGCGCCGTCCGCGGCGCAACACCAGCCACCGGCCGTGGAGCAGGTCGTCGGTGGAGGGCACGGATTCGACCGACGTGACCCGCTCGTTGTTGAGGTAGGCGCCACCCTCGTCGACGGTCCGCCGCGCAGCGGATCTACTGGCCACCAGGCCGGTCTCGGCGAGGAGATCGACCAGCGGTGGGAGCGCGCCCTCGCTGTCGCGTTCGACGCGGACGTGGGGCGTTTCACGGAGCGCGGCGTCCAGGGTCCGGCCGTCGACGTCGGTGAGGGCACCTCGGCCGAAGAGGGCACCGGAGGCCGCGATCACCCGGGCGCACTCGTCCGCGCCGTGGACGAGCGTGGTGAGCTCCTCGGCCAGGACTCGTTGGGCTTCCCGAGCGGCCGGGCGTTCGGCGGTGGTCTTCTCCAGTGCCTCCAGCTCCTCGCGGGAACGGAAGCTGAAGACGCGGAGGTACTGACCGACGTCGGCGTCCGGGGTGTTGAACCAGAACTGGTAGAAGGCGTACGGCGACATCATCTCCGGGTCCAGCCAGACGGTCAGGCCGCCTGCGCTCTTGCCGAACTTGGTGCCGTCGGACCGGGTGAGCAGCGGCGTCGCCATCGCGTGCACGGTGGCGCCCTCCGCCCGGCGGATGAGGTCGACACCGGCGGTGATGTTGCCCCACTGGTCGCTGCCACCGGTCTGCAGGGTGCAGCCGTACCGGCGGAACAGCTCGAGGTAGTCGAACGCTTGCAGGATCTGGTAGCTGAACTCGGCGTACCCGATTCCCTGCTCGGTGTCCAGCCGCGCCTTCACGACCTCCTTCTGGATCATCTTGTTGACCCGGAAGTGCCGACCGATGTCGCGGAGGAACTCCAGCACGCTGACCGGTGCCGTCCAGTCGAGGTTGTTCACGATCTGCGCGGCGTTCGGCCCGTCGAAGTCGACGAAGGGCGTGACCTGCCGCTTCAGGCGTTCGACCCAGCCGGCCACCGTCTCCGGGTCGTTCAGGGTGCGTTCGGCGTCCGGTTTGGGATCGCCGATCAGGCCGGTGGACCCGCCGATCAGGAGCAGTGGCGTGTGGCCGGCCTGCTGCAGCCGCCGAGCGGTGACGAGCTGGACGAGGTTGCCGTGGTGCAGGCTCGGTGCGGTCGGGTCGAAACCGACGTAATAGGTGACGGGTCCTTCCGCGAGCGCGGCGCGGAGCGCGGCCTCGTCGGTCGACTCCGCGAGCAGCCCGCGCCAGCGCAGGTCGTCCAGCACCGACTGTGCCGACGGCGTTGACCGCGCCGCCTGCTGCTCTGTGTTGTCCCCGGGACCGGTCACCGTAGTTCCTTCCTCGGTCGGATCGATGGTTGGGCGGTGGCTGCCTCGACTCCAAGAGTGCCCGAGCCGGGTGCGGCGGCGGTGGTGGGGCCGGGTGCGGCGGCGCTCCGCCGGCGCTTGGGCGCGTGCGGGCGGTAGGCGGAGACCGTGGGCTCGGCGTCCACCCAGAACCGCCACGGCCGGTCCGCGGCAGCTGCCAACCCGACCCGGGGTCCGCGCCGGATGCTCGCGGCCGCCACCGGCTCGCCTGGCCCGAGGCGTACGGGCGAGGACGGGGCGAACGTGTCCAGGCCGTTGCCCGCGCGGTCCACGCCGAGCGCCTGGGCGAGCCGGGCCGGTCCGCGGGCCAGGTCGCGAGCCGAGCGGGCCGCCGACCGGCGGGACTTCGCGAGGTCCTCCCCCGTGATCACTTCGCCGGCCCGGAGCAGGACCGCACTGGCGTGCCCGTTGTCCCCGCATACGAGATTGATGCACCAGTGCATGCCGTAGGTGAAGTAGACGTAGAGGTGGCCTGGTGGGCCGAACATCACCGCGTTGCGTGCGGTGCGGCCGCGGTAGGCGTGCGAGCCGGGGTCGTTCGGGCCGTCGTAGGCCTCCACCTCCGTCAGCCGGACGGCGACCAGCCCCTCGGCGGTCCGGTGTTCGACCACCCGGCCGAGCAGAGCGGGCGCCACCTCGAGCACGGGTCGGCTGAGCAGCGCGCGCAGATCGTCGGTCATCCCCCGCGCGCCCACTCCCGAGCCTCTTCCGTGCGCGGCCGGAGCCGGGACAGCTGGTCGCGCACCCGGACCGGCGCCGTACCGCCGAGCGCGGAGCGTGCGTCCAGCGCGCCCTGGACGCTCAGCACGGTGCGCACCTGCGGCGTGAGATGGGGCGAGATCGCCGCCAGATCGTCGTCGCCGAGGTCAGGCAGGTCGACGCCGCGACGCTCACACTCCTGTACGCAGGCGCCCGCGATCTCGTGCGCGTCTCGGAAGGCCACGCCCTGGCGTACCAGCCACTCCGCCACGTCGGTGGCGAGCGCGAAGCCGAGTGGAGCGGCCGCGGCCATCCGGTCGGTGTCGAACGTACTGGTCGCGACCATGCCGGTGATGGCGGGCAGAACGAGGACGAGCTGGTCCACCGTGTCGAAGACCGGCTCCTTGTCCTCCTGCAGGTCGCGGTTGTAGGCGAACGGCATGCCCTTCAACGTGGTGAGCATTCCGGTCAGGTGCCCGATCAACCGGCCGGACTTGCCGCGGACGAGCTCCGCGGCGTCGGGATTCTTCTTCTGCGGCATGATCGACGAACCGGTGGCGAACGCGTCGTCGAGCCGGACCCAGCCGAACTCGGTGGACGCCCACAGGCAGTACTCCTCGCCCAGCCGGGAAAGGTGGACGCCGAGCATCGCCGTGCAGAAGAGGAACTCCGCCACGAAGTCGCGGTCGGACACCGCGTCCAGCGAGTTTTCCGACGCCCGGAGGAATCCGAGGTCGGCGGCGGCCGTTTCCGGGTCGAGCGGAAGCGAGGAGCCGGCGAGCGCGCCGGCCCCCAGCGGCGAGGTAGCCGCCCGGTCGTCCCAGTCACGCAGCCGGTCGACGTCCCGGGCCAGTGCGTGCACGTGCTTGGCGAGCTCGTGCCCGAAGGCGACCGGCTGCGCGTGCTGGAGATGGGTGAAGCCGGGTGCCGGCGACGCGGCGTGTTGCCCGGCCTGCTCCAGCAACGCCTCCTGCAGGTCGGCCACGAGGGCGACCAGCACCCGTGCCTGTGCGCGGAGGTACAGCCGGAAGTCCGTCGCCACCTGGTCGTTGCGGCTCCGGCCGGCCCGCAGCTTGCCCCCGAGCGGGCCGAGCCGGTCCAGCAACTCGCGTTCGATCGCGGTGTGGACGTCCTCGTCGTCAGGTCGCGGCGCCAACGTGCCGGCCGCCACCTCAGCGGCGAGCACGTCGATCGCCTCCTCGACCCGGGCCAGCTCCGGATCGGTGAGCAGGTCCGCTCGGCGCAGCACCCGGGCGTGGGCACGGGTCTGAGCCAGGTCGAACGGCGCCAGCCGCCAGTCGAAGTGCACCGACCTCGACAGGGCGGCCAGTGCCTGGGCGGGACCGGCGGCGAAGCGGCCGCCCCAGAGCCGGGTCGGCTGATCGCCCGGCAGGTGCTCCTCGATCACGGAGTTCCTTCCTCGTCGTGGTGCAGGTGACTCAGGACTTCCCGAGGTCACGCTTGGCGGCGATCTTGCTGGGGAGCCCCCAGAGCTCGACGAACCCGCGGGCCAGCGACTGGTCGAACACGTCGCCCTCGTCGTAGGTCGCGAGGTTGAAGTCGTAGAGCGAGGCGGCGCTCCGGCGACCGCTCACGACCGCCCGGCCACCGTGCAGGGTCATCCGGATGTCACCGGAGACCTGCTCCTGCGAGGCGTCCACGAAGCTGTCCAGGGCCCGCTTCAGCGGCGAGAACCACAGCCCGTCGTACACCAGCTCGGTCCACCGCTGCTCCACCTGGCGCTTGAACCGCGCGAGGTCGCGCTCCACGGTGACGTTCTCCAGCTCCTGGTGCGCGGTGATCAGCGCGATCGCACCCGGCGCCTCGTAGATCTCGCGGCTCTTGATGCCCACCAGGCGGTCCTCCACCAGGTCGAGGCGACCGACCCCCTGAGCGCCGGCGCGAGCGTTGAGCTGCTGGATCGCCTCCAGCATCGTCACCGGCTTGCCGTCCAGAGCGACCGGACGGCCGGCCTCGAACGAAACCACCACCTCGTCGGCTTCCCGGGCGACCGCGGGGTCCTGGGTGTAGTCGTAGACATCCTCGGTGGGGGCGTTCCACAGGTCCTCGAGGAACCCGGTCTCCACGGCCCGGCCCCAGACGTTCTGGTCGATGGAGAACGGCGACTTCTTGCTGACGTCGATCGGCAGCCCGTGCTGCTCGGCGTAGGCGATCGCCTTCTCGCGGGTCCAGGCGAAGTCGCGGACCGGAGCCAGAACCCTGAGGTCGGGAGCCAGCGCGCCGACGCCGACCTCGAACCGGACCTGGTCGTTGCCCTTGCCGGTGCAACCGTGCGCCACGACGCTCGCCCCGTGCTGCCTGGCCGCCTGGACGAGGTGCTTGACGATCAGCGGCCGGGACAGGGCGGAGACCAGGGGGTACCGCTCCATGTACAGGGCGTTGGTGGCGAGGGCCGGAAAGCAGTAGCCGTCGGCGAACTCGTCCTTGGCGTCCACGACGACGGCCTCGACCGCCCCACACTCCAGGGCGCGCTTGCGGATCGTGTCCAGATCCTCTCCGCCCTGGCCGACGTCGATCGCACAGGCCACGACCTCCGCACCGGTCTGCTCGGCGATCCAGCCGATCGCCACGGAAGTGTCGAGCCCGCCCGAGTAGGCGAGCACCACGCGCTCGGTCATGTCATTGCTCCTTCGTGGGTTGGTTCTTGCGAGCGAGCGCAAGCAGTTGGTCGGCGACACCGGTGCCGCCGTCGGGTTCGCGGGCGACCACGAGCACAGTGTCGTCCCCGGCGATGGTGCCGATGACACCGGGGACTTCGGCGTGGTCGAGGGCGGAGGCGAAGAACTGGGCCGCGCCAGGCGGGGTCCGCAGCACCACGAGGTTGGCCGACGGGACCGCGGAGACGAGGAGTTCGCCGCAGACCCGCGCAAGCCTCGCCTCTGCCACCGAGGGTGCGTCCGGGGTGGCTCGCGGTGTGCGGTCGCCGCCTTCGCCGGGCAGGGCGTAGACGAGGGCGCCGCCGGCGGTGCGCACCCGGACCGCGCCGAGTTCGTCCAGGTCGCGGGACAGGGTGGTCTGCGTCACCGCGATGCCCTCCTCGGCCAGCCGGTCGGCAAGCTCCGCCTGCGACCTCACCTCGGTACGCGACAGCACCTCCACGACGTACTGGTGGCGGGCGGTCTTCGTCATCGCCACGCGGGGCACGTCGGTGCCGGGACGCGGGGTGGTCAGGTCGACGTCGCCGACCTTGGGCCCCGCGGATCTCGTCGCCTTCCGGCCGGTCATCGCAAGCGCCTGGTCGCCGGTCGGGGAGGGCTCGTCCCTGCTGGGCCGGGATCGTGATCCCTTGGCCGGGACCTGGTCGGTGGTCGTGTCGTGGTTCATCACACCTCCTGACCCGGATGCTCTTCTCGTGACCGCTCCAGCAGCCAGGTGAGCAGGGCCTTCTGCACGTGCAGGCGGTTTTCGGCCTCGTCCCAGACGACACTTCGCGGGCCGTCGATGACGCCGGCCTCGATCTCCTTGCCACGGTAGGCGGGCAGGCAGTGCAGCACGATCGCGTCGGATGCCGCGTGGCTCATCGCCTGCTCGGTCACGGCGAACGGGACGAACGGTGCGGACCGGTTGGTCGCCTCCTCCTCCTGCCCCATCGACACCCAGGTGTCGGTCGCCACCACGTCGGCACCCTCGAGTGCCTCGCGGGGATCCGCCACCACTGCGACCGACCCGCCGCCGGCGGCGGCGATCTCGGTGGCCCGGGCCAGCACCGACGGGTCCGGCTGGTAACCGCGCGGGGTGCCGACGCGGACGTGCATTCCCGCGATCGCACCGCCGAGGAGGTAGGAGTGCGCCATGTTGTTGGCGCCGTCGCCGAGGTAGCTGAGCCGGATGCCGGCCAGCCGGCCCTTGTGCTCGCGAACGGTCTGCAGGTCGGCGAGGATCTGGCACGGGTGGAACTCGTCGGTCAGCGCGTTGACGACGGGCACCGTGCTCACGGCGGCCATCTCCTCGATGCGGTCCTGACCGGCGGTACGCCAGACGATCGCGGCGCACTGCCGGTCCAGCACCCTGGCGGTGTCCGCGATCGACTCGCCGCGCCCGAGCTGGGCGCTCTGGGCGTCGATCACCATCGGGTAGCCGCCCAGCTCGGTGATGCCGACGCTGAAGGAGACCCGGGTGCGGGTGGAGGACTTGTCGAACAGCACGGCCACGACCCGCGGCCCCTCCAGCGGGCGGAACGCGAAGCGATCCTTCTTCATCGTGTCGGCGAGGTCGAGCACCTGCGCCTGCTCGGCGCCGCTCAGGTCGTCGTCCCGCAGGAAGTGCCGCACCATCAGGACTCCTCGGTGGAAGCGGTGTCGAGAATGCCGGGCAGCGCGTCGACCAGGGATCGCGCCTGCTCCGACGTGACGATCAGCGGTGGCGCCAGCCGGATCGCGTTCGGCTGCACGGCGTTGACGAGGAACCCCGCCCGCTGGGCGGCGGCCTGCACCTGCGCGGCCCTGGGCTCGGCGAGCACGACCGCCAGCCACAGGCCCCGGCCGCGGACTCCCGAGACCAGCGGGTGCGGCAGAGCCGAGATAGCGTCCGCGAGCTCGGTGCCCACCTTCGCCACGTGGTCCAGCAGGCCCTCCGCCTCGATGGTGTGCAGCACGGCGATTGCGGCCGCGACGGCGACGGGATTGCCGCCGAAGGTCGACCCGTGGTCGCCCTTCGCGAACGTCTGCCCGAACCGGCCGACGCCGATGCAGGCGCCGATCGGCAGCCCGCCGCCGAGCCCCTTCGCGAGGGTGAGGACGTCGGGGCGTACGCCTTCGTGCTGGTGGGCGAACCAGGTGCCGGTCCGGCCGATCCCGCTCTGGATCTCGTCGAGGACCAGCACGGCACCGGTCGCGTCGCAGATCTCCCGGGCGGCGGTGAGGTAACCCGGCGGTGGCGGGACCACGCCCGCCTCGCCCTGGGTGGGCTCGAGGAAGACGCCTGCGCACTCGTCGGTGACGGCGTTCTTCAACCCGTCGGCGTCGCCGTAGGGGACGAACCGCACGTCGATGCCGAACGGCCCGAAGGGCTCGCGGATCGCCGCCTTCCCGGTCAGGGAGAGGGCGCCCATGGTGCGGCCGTGGAAGCCGTTGTCGGCGGCCACGACGTAGCTGCGGCCGGTGTCGGCGGCGTTGCGGAGCACCAGCTTGAGCGCGGCCTCGTTGGCCTCCGTCCCGCTGTTGGCGAAGAACACCCGGCCGTCGTGGCCGAGCAGGGCGAGCAGGCGCTCGGCGAGCAGCACCTCGGGCTGGTGGAGGAACAGGTTGGAGGTGTGCGCGAGGGTGGCGACCTGGGTCGAGACGGCCTCCACCAGTGCCGGGTGCGCGTGCCCGAGAGAGGACACCGCGATGCCCGCGATGAAGTCGAGGTAGCTGTTGCCGTCGAGGTCCCAGACCGTGCATCCCTCACCACGGGCCAGAGCCACCGGCGGGACGCCGTAGTTGGGCATCAGAGCGGTGGAGAACCGCTCCGCCCAGGTGTCGTACTGCGGCCAGACGCTCATGCGTAGGTTCCCTCCTGCTGCGCCGGCACGACCATGGTGCCGATGCCCTCGTCGGTGAAGATCTCCAGCAGCAGCGAGTGCGCGACCCGCCCGTCGATCACGTGTGCCTGGGGCACCCCACCTCGTACGGCCCGCAGGCATGCCTCCATCTTCGGCACCATGCCCGAGGCCAACGACGGCAGCAGTCCGGCGAGCTCGTGGACGTCCAGCTCGCTGATCACCTCGTCGCTGTCGGGCCAGTCGCGGTAGAGGCCCTCCACGTCGGTGAGAACGATGAGCTTGCGGGCTCCCAGCGCGGTGGCGAGCGCGGCCGCGGCGGTGTCGGCGTTGACGTTGTGGACCTGCCCGTCGACGTCGGGCGCGACACTCGACACGACCGGGATACGACCGGCCTCGATCAGGTCGCGGACCGCCTCGGCGCGTACGGAGACCACGTCGCCGACCAGGCCGATGTCGACCGCCTCGCCGTCGACGGTGGCCGTGCGGCGTTCGGCGGTGAACAGACCGGCGTCCTCACCGGACAGGCCGACCGCGAACGGACCGTGGGAGTTGACCAGCCCCACCAGCTCCCGCCCGACCTGGCCCACGAGCACCATCCGGACGACGTCCATCGCCTCCGGTGTGGTCACCCGCAGACCGCCCCGGAACTCGCTGGGGATGTCCAGTCGGTTGAGCATCTCGCTGATCTGCGGGCCGCCCCCGTGCACGATCACCGGCCGCAGGCCGGCGTAGCGCAGGAACACGATGTCCTGGGCGAAGGCGCGCTTCAGCGCGTCGTCGGTCATGGCGTTGCCGCCGTACTTGATCACGACGATGGAACCGTGGAACTGCTCGAACCACGGAAGCGCCTCGATCAGCGTCTCGGCCTTGCGCATCGCCTGCAGGCGGTCCCTGGTCCGGACCTGGGCGGGCCCCTTCGCCGTCGTGGCCCCGCTCGGCGCGCCCAGGGTGCTCTGTGGGCCTGGTGCGTTGGGTGTGGTCGGTGTGGTGCTCATGCGTCGGCACGTCCCATGCGTGGCTCGTGGTGCACTGGTCGAAGGACTGGCTCAGGTGGAGTACGCGGAGTTTTCGTGGACGTAGGCATGAGTCAGGTCGTTGGTCCAGATGGTCGCCGACTCCTGCCCCGCCTTGAGGTCGACGGTCACCTCCACCTGGCGCGCGGAGAGGTCGACCAGGTCCCGGGACTCGCCGATCCCGCCGTCGCGGCAGACCCACACGCCGTTGAAGGCGACGTCCAGGGTGGCCGGGTCGAACGCCGCCCGGGTGGTGCCCACCGCGGCGAGAATCCTGCCCCAGTTGGCGTCCTTGCCGAAGACGGCGCACTTGAAGAGGTTGTTCCGGGCGATGGCCCGGGCGGCGTCCAGCGCGTCCTGCTGGGTCGCGGCGTGCACCACCTCGATCGCGATGTCGTGCTCGGCGCCCTCTGCGTCACCGATCAGCTGCTGGCCAAGGTCGTGGCAGACGGCGGTCAGCCCGGCGGTGAACTCCTCGTGGGTGGGGGTGACCCCGGAGGCGCCGCTGGCCATCAACAGGACCGTGTCGTTGGTCGACATGCACCCGTCGGAGTCGAGCCGGTCGAAGGTCACCGACGTGGCCGCACGCAGAGCGAGATCGGCCGCCACCGGGTCGAGGATGGCGTCGGTGGTGATCACCACGAGCATGGTCGCCAGCGAGGGCGCGAGCATGCCCGCGCCCTTGGCCATGCCCCCGATGGACCAGCCCGCCCCGGCGTGCGTCGCCTGCTTGGACCGGGTGTCGGTGGTCATGATCGCGGTCGCGGCCGCCTGACCGCCGTCGTCGGACAGCGTCGCCACGGCTTCGGTGAGGCCGCCCAGCAGCTTGTCGCGGTCGAGCAGCTCGCCGATCAGGCCGGTCGAGCAGATCGCGACGTCGATGGCGGCGGTGGCGTCCGCGCCGGGCACGGCCGCGGCGGTCAGCGCCTGCGCGGTGTGCTCCGCGCTGGCGTGGGTGGTCTGGAAGCCGGCCGGACCGGTGTAGCAGTTGGCTCCGCCGGAGTTGAGGGCGACGGCACGAACCTGCCCGTCCTTGCAGACCTGCTCGCTCCACAGGACGGGGTTGGCCTTGCAGCGGTTGTCGGTGAACACGGCGGCGGCGGTGAAGGAGGGGCCGTCGTTGACGACCAGGGCGACGTCGGGGTTGCCGCTCGGCTTGAGGCCGGCGGTCACGCCGGATGCCCGGAAGCCGAGGGGGGTGGTGACGGACAAGGGAGTGCCTTTCGGGGGCGAGGATCGGGTACGGACGACGGGTGTCCGCCGAGACCGCCCGGCGACGGTGGCGAAGCCGGGCTATCGGCGGGGCCGGCCTCGTCGTCGCCGGTAGCGATGCCCGGTCCACTGTCCTTCGCAGGCGGAGGATCCGCAGTGGTTGCTCATGGCGCCAGCCCGACCGTGCTCAGACCGGTGGTCTCGGCGATGCCGAGCGCGAGGTTCATGCACTGCACGGCACCACCCGCGGTGCCCTTGGTGAGGTTGTCCAGCGCCGCGACCGCGACCAGCCTCCCGGCCCGGTCGTCCACCGCCACCTGCGCGTGCACGGCGTTGGAACCGAGCGTCGCCGCCGTGCTCGGCCAGGCGCTCTCCGGAAGCAGGTGAAGGAACGGCTCGTCGGCCCAGGCCTGGGCGTAGGCCTCGCGGACGGCCGCGGTGTCCACGCCGTCACGGACGCGCACCGTGCAGGTGGCGAGGATGCCGCGCGGCATCGGCGCCAGGGTGGGCGTGAAGGACACGGTGACCGGCGAGCCGGAGACCAGCCGGAGATTCTGCTCGATCTCGGGGGTGTGCCGGTGGGTGCCGCCCACGGAGTAGGCGGACATGGCGCCCATCACCTCGCTGCCGAGCAGGTGCGGCTTCGCCGACCGGCCGGCACCGGAGGTGCCCGACGCGGCGACCACCACGACGTCGCGGGCGTCCACCAGGTCGGCGGCCACGGCCGGGAGCAGCGCGAGGGTCGAGACGGTCGGGTAGCAGCCGGGGACCGCGATCCGGCGGGCCGGACGCAGCAGGTCACGCTGGCCGGGCAGCTCGGGCAGGCCGTAGGGCCAGGTGCCGGCGTGGTCGCCGGTGTACCACCGCTGCCAGTCGGCGGCTTCGGTGAGCCGGAAGTCGGCACCGCAGTCGACGACCAGCACGTTGTCGGGCAGGCTCGCGGCGACGGCCGCGGACTGACCGTGCGGGAGAGCCAGGAAGACCACGTCGTGGCCGGCCAGGGTGTCGGTGGTGGTCTCCCCCAGCAACCGGTCGGCGAGCGGGGTGAGGTGCGGCTGGTGCTGACCCAGCGGTGTGCCGGCGTTGGAGCCGGCGGTCACCGCGCCGATCTCGATCTCGGGGTGGGCGAGGAGCAAGCGCAGCAGCTCGCCACCGGCATAGCCGCTCGCACCTGCCACCGCCGCACTGAAACCCATGGTCACGTCACCCCTCGGTTGGTTCTGCATGAGTATGCCCGATCATGCATGGCCATGCAACCGAGGTCGGCGACTCTCACATATTCACCCGCGCGTCCGGTACCTCCCCGCACCGGCACCCGCCCCCACACCGCCACCCGCCACCCGCCACACCCGCCACGTCGGGTCACTTCCGGGTGGCGCCGCTCAGCGTGAGCTCCTCCGCGAAGTGGCAGGCCGCGAGATGGTGTGCACCGGTCTGCCGCAGCTCCGGCACCTCCGAGCCACAGCGGTCCAGCTGCACGTGCGGGCAGCGGGTGTGGAACAGGCACCCCGAGGGCGGGTTCGCCGCGTCCGGGAGGTCGTCGGGCAGGCCATGCTCGTGCCGGGCCCGCCGGTTGTGCGGGTCCGGCAGCGGCACGGCGTTCAGCAGCGCCTCGGTGTAGGGGTGGTGCGGCTGGGTGTACAGCGAGGACGTGTCGGCGGTCTCCACGATCGAGCCGAGGTACATCACCGTCACCCGGTCGCACAGGTGCTCCACCACGGACAGGTCGTGGGAGATGAACAGGTACGTGAGGTCGAACTGTGACTGGAGGTCGGCCAGCAGGTTGAGGATCTGCGCCCGCACGGACACGTCCAGCGCCGAGACCGCCTCGTCCGCGATCACCAGCCGGGGCTCGGTGATCAGGGCGCGGGCGATGTTGATCCGCTGACGTTCACCGCCGGAGAACGCGTGCGGGTAGCGCCGCATGTACTCCGGCCGCAGACCACACCGGCGCAGCATGTCCGCCACCCGGTCCTGCAGCTCCGAACCCTGGGCGAGGTTGTTCGTCCGGAGCGGCTCCCCCACCAGCTGCAGCAGTGTCATCCGGGGGTTCAGGGAGGAGAACGGGTCCTGGAAGATGACCCGGATCTCCCGGCGGTAGGGCGCGAGCTCACGGTTGCGCAGCCGGGCCAGGTCGACGGTCTCACCGTTGGCCCGGCGGTACCGGATCTCGCCGGAGCTGGGCTGGAGCACCCGGGCAAGGCAGCGGCCGAGGGTCGTCTTGCCGCACCCGGACTCCCCCACCAGGCCCAGCGTCTCCCCCGGCGCGATGGTGAGGTCCACCGAGTCGACCGCGCGCACGGCACCGGTGGTGCGGCCGAACATGCCACGTTTGATCGGGAAGTGCATCGACAGGTCGCGCACCTCGACCAGCGCCGAGCCCGACGCGTGCTGCGACCGGGACGGCGGGCCGGCCGGACGCTCCCGCACCTCGACCGGTGCGCCACCCGCGCCACCGGCCGGCACCTTCGGTGTCTCCAGCACCACCGGTCCCGACGGTGCCTGGTCGCCGTTGGCCGTACGTCCGCCCGGCGCGCCGGCGCCCACGGCGGCCGGCTCGCCCGACCCGCGGTACAGGTGGCACTGGGCCAGGTGGTCACGTCCGAACCGCACCAGCGGCGGGTCCTGCTTGTCGCACACCCCGGCGATCACCCGGTCGCACCTGGTGTGGAAGGGGCAGCCGGCCGGGCGGTTCTGCGGGTGCGGCACCATCCCGCGGATCGCGGCCAGTCGCTGGCGTCCCTGCCGGCCCGCGCCGCGCATGGTGGGGATCGAACGCAACAGGGCCTGGGTGTACGGGTGCTTCGGCTCGTCGAAGATCTCGCGTACGGTGCCGTGCTCGGCGACCTTGCCGAGGTACATGACCGTCACCTCGTCGGCGATCTCCGCCACCACGCCCAGGTCGTGGGTGATGAAGACCATCGCCATCCCCGTCTGGTCCTGCAGGTCCTTCAGCAGGTCGAGGATGCGTGCCTGCGTGGTCACGTCCAGCGCGGTGGTCGGCTCGTCCGCGATCAGCAACGCCGGGTCGCAGGACAGCGCGATCGCGATCATCACCCGCTGGCACATGCCGCCGGACAGCTGGAACGGGTAGGCGTCCATCCGGCGTTCCGGTTGCGGGATGCCGACCCGGCGCAGCTGGGCGACGGCCCGTTCGCGCGCCTCCTGCCTGGGCAGCTGCAGGTGCAGCTGGATCGCCTCGATGAGCTGGTCGCCCACGGTGTACATCGGCGAGAGCGAGGCCATCGGCTCCTGGAACACCATGCCGATCTCGGCGCCGCGCACCCGCCGGATCTCCTCACCACGCGGGTCGAGCTTGGCGAGGTCGGTCCAGCCCGCGTCGGTGCTCGGACGCCAGTCGATCCGGCCGCCGGCGATCGCCCCGGGCCGGTCGACGAGCTGCAGGATGGACCGCGCCGTGACCGACTTGCCGCAGCCGGACTCACCGACGACGCAGACCGTACGGCCCTTGGGCACCGTCAGGTCGACTCCGTCCACCGCGCGGACGACGCCCTCCCGGCTGGTGAAGTGCGTGTGCAGGTCGGTGATGCGCAGCAGCGTCGACGGGTCGGCAGCCGGACTCGACGTGGCGGCCGGCGCCGCACCCGGGCCACGGCCGCGGGCACGACCGCGGCGACCGCCGCCCTCGGCGACCTCGGAGCGACTGGACTGGTTCATGCGAGCCTCCACCACGGATGTCAGTGCTTGTACGGGTCCGCCGCGTCACGCAGGCCGTCACCGAGGAAGTTCAGCGCCAGGACGGCGACCACGACCGTCGCACCGGGCAGCAGCAGCCAGGGCGCGGTGGCCACCGCGCGGATGTTCTGCGCCTCCTGCAGCAGGACGCCCCAGCTCACCACCGGCGCCTGCAGGCCCAGGCCGAGGAACGACAGGGACGTCTCGGCGAGGATCATGCCCGGGATCGACAGCGTGAGCGAGGCGATCAGATAGCTGGAGAACGATGGAAGCATGTGCCGGAAGATGATCCGCGGCTGGCTGGCGCCGTCGATCGTCGCCGCCGTCACGAAGTCCTCCTCCCGCAGGGACAGGAACCGGCTGCGTACCACCCGGGCCAGGTGCGTCCAGGCGATCATCGACAAGATGACGGTGACCGCGAAGTATCGCTTGAGCGGACCCCAGCCGGGTGGCACCGCGGCGGCCAGGCCGAGCCACAGCGGCAGCGTGGGCACGGACATGAAGAACTCCACCGCGCGCTGGATGAGCGTGTCCACGACGCCGCCGAAGAAGCCGGACACCCCGCCCAGCACCACGCCGAGCACGAACGCGAACGCCACCCCGACCAGGCCGATGGACATCGACACCCGGGACCCGTGAATGATCCGGGACAGCAGGTCGTGGCCGTTGCGGTCGGCGCCGATGAGGTACATCGGCGGGCCCTTCGCCCCCTTGCTGGGCCCGATCAGGTGCCGGTCGCCGGGGATGAGCCCGAACAGCTTGTACGACTCGCCCTTGGCGAACAGGCTCACCGGCACCTTCTTGTTCTCGTCGGTGGTCCAGGTCAGCTCCAGCGTGGTGGGGTCCTGCTTGGACTTGTAGCCGTAGACGTACATGCCCCACTTGCCGTCGTCGACGAAGTGCAGCCGCTGCGGCGGCGCGTAGGCGTAGTCGGGGTTGTAGTGCCCGCTGGAGTACGGCGCGAGGAACTCGGCGAAGATCGCGAGCAGGTAGATCACCACGGTCACGACGAGTCCGGCCATGGCGAGCTTGTGCCGCTTGAAGCCCCACCACACCAGCTTCCACTGCGGTGCGACGGCGATCGCGGTGTCGCCCTTCGCACCCGCCTCGGCGGCCGGGCCGTCCGGCTCGACGACCGGTCCGGTTCCCTCGTCCGCAGGAAGTGTCTGCTGTGTCATCGTCGCTCCCGCCTACCGGTGGCTGAGCCGGACCCGCGGGTCCAGCCAGGCCAGGGCGATGTCGGAGATCAGGGTGCCGATCACGGTGAGCACGCTCACGATCAGGATGATCGAGCCGGCGAGGTACATGTCCTGGCTCTTCAGCGCGTCCAGGAGCAGCGGTCCGGTCGTCTGCAGCGACAGCACCTGCGCCACGATGACCTCACCGGACACCAGCCCCGGAAGCACCCACCCGATCGTGGACACGAACGGGTTCAGCGCGACGCGCAGCGGATACTTCACCGTGAGCCGGCGTTCGGGCATTCCGCGCGCCCGGGCGGCGACGACGTAGGGCTTGTGCAACTCGTCCAGGAGGTTCGCCCGCAGGACCCGGACCAGACCCGCCGTACCGGCCGCCCCGAGGACGACCACGGGCACCCACAGGTGGCTGAGGAGGTCGATCAGTTTTCCGAGGTTCCACGCGGAATCGACGTAGTCCTGGGAGAACAACCCGCCGACGCTGAGCCCGAAGTAGTTCAGGCCCACCCACATCAGGACCAGCGCGATGAGGAAGTTCGGGACCGCCAGGCCGAGGAACCCCAGCGTGGTGGCGAGGTAGTCGCCCACGGAGTACTGCCGGACCGCGGAGTAGACGCCGATCGGGAACGCAACGGCCCAGGTGAACAGCAGCGTGGTGATGGCCAGCACGATGGTGAGGCCCAGCCGCTCGCCGAGCAGCGCCGACACCGGCTTGTTCCAGGCGAACGACATGCCGAAGTCGCCGTGCAGGATGCCGCCGATCCACTTGAGGTACTGCACGTACACCGGCTGGTCGAGCCCGTACCTCGCCGACAGCGCCGCCAACTGCGCCTTGTCGATCTGGTCGCCCTGCGACTGCAGCTGGGAGACGATGGTGGTCAGGTAGTCGCCCGGTGGCAGTTGGATGATGATGAACGCCACCACGGAGATGGCGAAGACGGTCGGGATCATCAACAGGATCCGCCGCCCCATGTACGTCAACACGTCCGGCTACCTCCTCGCACCGCGCTCGTGTGGGCAGTCGTCAGGGTCAGGACTTGTACCACTGCTCGGGATTGCTCAGGGCGGGGGTCGCCATGATGGACGCCTCCGGCATCTTGGCCGGCACGTTGTGGAAGTTGTTCTTCACGATGCCGTAGGAGTTGGGGATGCGGACGCAGCCGATGCAGTAGAACTGCTCCTTGGCGATCTGCAGAATCTGCTTGTAGAGCGCCTTCTGCTCCTGCTGGTCGATGGTGTCGATGAGCTTGCGGTACAGCTCCATCTGCCTGCGCGTCTCCGGCGGCGGTTCCTCACCCTCCTTGCCGTAGGTGTTGAACCACTGCTGCCACAGCTCGGCGTAGATGGACTCGCTGCTGAAGGGGAAGTACCACCGGGGCTCGAGCTTCTCGATCAGCAGACCGCCGTCACCCA
This sequence comes from Actinopolymorpha sp. NPDC004070, assembly GCF_040610475.1. Lineage (NCBI taxonomy): Bacteria > Bacillati > Actinomycetota > Actinomycetes > Propionibacteriales > Actinopolymorphaceae > Actinopolymorpha > Actinopolymorpha sp. NPDC004070. The sequence continues at coordinate 16,799 of NZ_JBEXMJ010000006.1, forward strand.
TCCAGACCCCGGCGTCGTGCTCGTTGGCGGTCGGGTCCTTGCGCTCGTAGAAGAGCGTGCGGTCCTCGTTCTTCATCTTCGCGTCGACGCCGACCTTCTGCCAGTACTGCACCACCAGCTGGGTGCCGTCGACCCAGGACGGTGTGAGGGAGGGGCTCGCCACCTCGACCTGGAAGCTCAGCCGCTTGCCGTCCGGGCGCAGCCGGAAGCCCGCAGGGTCCTTCTTCGTCAATCCGGCCTTGTCGAGGTAGGAGTTCGCCTTCGCCACGTCGTACTCGGTGAACTGCTTGGCGAACTCCTCGTCGTAGAACTCCGACCGCTCGTCCGGCGCCGCCTGCCACGGCACACCCTGGCGCTGGAAGACCGACTGGATCATCTCCGGCCGGTTCATCGCGTGCGAGAGCCCGACGCGGAAGTTCTTGTCCTGGAAGATCTTCCGGAGTACGGGGTCCTTGTGGTTGAGGTTCAGCGAGATCACGATGTCGTTCATCACGGTGTTCTCCAGCGTGATGAAGTGGTACTGCCCCTTCTCGCGCCCGCGAGCCAGGACCGGCTTGTTCGGCAGGGTGTTGATGTGCCGGGTCGTCATGTCCAGCTCGCCGGCCGACGCCTTGAGCAGGATCACCTGGACGTCGGAGGTGACGTCGAAGTTGGCCCGGTCCAGGTAGGGAAGCTGGCTGCCGTCGGGGTCGGTCTTGAAGTAGTACGGGTTGCGCTCGAACGTCACCCGGCTGCCGGTGCCCAGGGGGTTCTTCGTCACCCATGCACACAACGTCGGCAGCTCCGGGTTTCCCCAGTGGTCGTTCTTCGCGCCGTACAGGTCGGTCCAGGCCGTCATCTTCTGCTGCTTGGCGAGCTTCTGCGCGTCGGGGTTGTACTTCTTGTGGAACTGCTGGAGGTAGTGCTTGGGCGCGAAGAAGGTGTTGTACGCCAGCTTGGAGAGGAAGAGGCCGTTCGGCTGCGGGAAGGTCACCTTCACCGTCACGTCGTCGACCTTGGTGAGCTTCGCCGGCTTCCCGGCACTGCTGATCCAGTCGGGCACCACCGGGCTGAGCTCGGAGTTGAGCAGCCAGTCGTTGAAGCCGAACTCGAGGTCGTCGGCGGTGAACGGCTTGCCGTCGGACCACTTCATGCCCTCACGGAGCTTGATGGTGTACTCGTCGCCGGCGGCGTTGGGAGTGACCGACACCGCGATGTTCGGGATGACCTTCCGCCCGGTGGGGTCGAACCGCATCAGGGCTTCGTACCCCATCGTGCGGCCCAGCCAGGAGGTGTCCGCGGCGTTCACCAGAACGGCCCGGAAGGTCCCGCCGTAGATGCCCACCTTCTCCGTCGGCTGCACGACAAGCGGCGTCTTCGGCAACCGCTGTTCGACCTTGGGCAGCTTCCCGTCCTTGACCAGCTGCGCCAGCATGGGCGCCTCTTTGCCCTTCTTCGCCTCCTGGGCGGCTCCGCCGGCGGCGGCCTTCTTGTCGCTCGGATCCGTGGATAGGAACGAACAACCGGACAGCGAGGCCGTGGCGAGCGCACCGCCTCCCCACGTCAGGAGGTCTCTGCGGCTGGGACGCGGGGTGTCGGATGGCGTCATCGCGCACCTCCAGGATTCGGGCCCTCGGAACGCCACCCCACACGTCAGGTAAGCGCTCTCCCAGGCTGTGCCTACAAGGGGAACTCGAGCTGTCCGGACCGTGCATCACACCGGTCGCACACCCGGGGGCCGCGAAGAACTCACCGAACCTCGCGGTGTGGGTGGGGCCGGTCCGGCGAACATAAGGGACGGAATCCACCCAGACAACAGTTACGTCCGTTTGCCCACCGTCGTACGTCCACAACTGGACGTGAACGCCGCCGGGGGGTCGGCCGGCCCGGGTCAGCCGCCTGTAGCCGCAGTGTGTGAGTCGACGCCGGCACGAGTCGGCCGCCTGTTGCCGTGACGTGTCGGGTGACGCCCGCTCAGGTCAGCCGCCGACAGCCCAGGTACGGGCCGCTGCCACCGGAAGCAGCCAGGTGACGGCGAGGACCAGAGCGCCGGTCGCCACCAGCGCGAACACCGCGACCCACACCATCGCCGGTATCCGGGTCAGCCGGGCCAGCTGGTCGACGTCGGAGTCGCGAGCCCGGCCGGTGGCACGCTTGCGCTGGAGTTCGGTGAGCGGGCGGAAGGCCGCCAGCAACAGGAACCACGTGAACGCACCGGCCACCAGGGCCTGCGCTCGTGCCGGGGCGTACCACGACACCACGAACAGGCCGAGGCCGGTCACCAGCACCGCGACCACGCCGTAGGCGTTGCGGATCGCCACCAGCATCACCGCCAGCAGCGCGACGCTGAGCCACAGCAGGGCGGTGATCCGGCCGCCGGCGAGCATGGCGGCGTACGCCAGCCCGAGCACCGACGGCGCGAGGTATCCCGCAGCGGCGGTGGCCACCATCCCGGGCCCGGTGGGACGGCCCTTGGACACCGTGACCCCGGAGGTGTCGGAGTGCAGCCGGATCCCCGCCAGCCGGCGGCCGACCAGCAGGGCCACCAGCGCGTGCCCGCCCTCGTGCACGATCGTGACCACCTGGCGCGTCACCCGCCACAGCCGGCGGACCCAGACCGCCACCAGAGCCGCCGCGGCACAGGCCAGCAGCGCGGCGTCGGACAGCCGCGGCTGGGTGCCCAGCACGTCCTGCCACACCTGACCGAGGTCGTCCGCAGCCGCCATGGCGCGACCGTAGCCCGCCGGGCTGAGCGGAGGCTGAGGAGGGCCGGGCAGCCCGCGCCCGCTCGACGGGCCGGGCCGCACGGCCGTCCGCCGGTCAGTCCTCGGGCACCTCGTGCCGCTCGTCGTGCAGCGGCTCGGCGTCCGCCGCCGCCCGCCGGGCCCGGATCGGCCGGTCGCTCGCGGTCAGGCACTTGCCCGACTTCAGGTCGAACTCGTACCCGTGCATGGAACAGCGCAGCGTGTCGCCCTCCACCTCGCCGAAGTACCCGAGGTCGGCCTGCCGGTGCGGGCAGGTGCGCTGCACCAGCCAGCTACCGAGCTGGATCTCCTCCAGCTCGTCCTCCTGGGTGGCGTGCCACTGCTCGGCGTAGGCCATGCGCTCGGGCGAGAGGCACTTGAAGAACGTGTAGACGAACTCGTTGTACGGGCCGACCCGGGCGGCGCTGAACCGCATGCTGAGGAACAGGCTGTTCACCCAGTCGATCTCGTGGTCGGCGATCAGGCGTTCGACCATCGGCTGGGCGAACCGGAAGCGGTACCGGCAGCGCTCGCCCGCCCACGGGCGTACCTCCCGCTCGACGAAGTCGACCACGATCTGGGTGTGGTCACCGATCTCCAGCAGCAGCATCGCGCCCACCCCGGCGCAGATGTGGTCGGCCATCGCCAGCAGCGGCTCGAACCACTCCTTGATCGCGGGCAGGAAGTCGATCCCCGGCGCCGGCCAGGAGGCCTTCTCCGCCCCGATCTGGGCGCGCCGGCGCTCGGCGTAGGCGCGGAGGTACTTCGCCTTCTCGTGGTAGGGCCGGAACGCGTCCTCCCCCGGGTGCACCACGTCGACCTTGCCGTCCGCGATCGTCGCCACGCTGCCCGGGACCATCAGCTTCGCGTTGTCGCGCCCCTGCGCGTGCATGTACTCCACGAAGGCCGGGTGGTCGGGGAACGGGTTGGCCGGTGAGTCGTCGAGATCGTTGTACGCCATCAGCTCGGGGTCCAGGAACGCCGCCGGGCCGGCGGAGGGTACGACGTACCTCGCGTCGACCTCCTCGACGTACCGGTAGGCCCGGGCGAGCCCGTTGGCGCGCTTGCTGGTGCCGAACGCGATCTTCGCCGCGTCGGACAGGTCGTACACCATCGGCCACCAGTTGGCGCCGGAGAACTGCAGGAAGTGCACGTCGTAGGGGCCGAACGCACGCAGCTGCTCGAGGTTGCCCGGCTTGGCGTCGTTCTGGTTGAGAATGCGCGCCGTGCCGTCGTCCAGCGCCAGCGCGGAGTCGCCGATCGGCCCGTCACTGGGCGAGGTGAGCGCCACGATCATCACCCGCAGGCCGCCGTCGAGCTCGACCGGCTGCCCGCTCGGGACCGTTACGAAGCGGGTGAAGCCGATCCCGCGCAGGGTGTCCTCGAGGTCGGGGGTGCGGTAGTCCGGAAGCAGCACCGTCGTGTCGTGGGAGACACCCTCGCGCAGGTGGTCGGGGTCGAAGTGGTCCCGGTGAAGGTGGGAAACGTAGAGGTAGTCGGGGTGCCGGAACGCGGCCCAGTCCAGCCCGGAGTTGTCCGGGAAAGGAAACCAGGAGGCGAAGTACGCGGGATTGACCCACGGGTCGCACAGAACTGTGCCCGCAACGGTCTCGACGTAGAAACCGGCGTGCCCGATCGAGGTGACCTTCATGAGAACTCCCCCGCTGGTCTCTCATGGATGAGGTGCTTCTCAGAAAGTACCGGCACCTCCGATCGACTACCGGCCATTAGTGACGATCACAAGTCGGCCACGTCCGGCCGACCCACGTTGATGAGAATTTCCTCATCAACGCGGGTCAGGGGGCGTTTCGGTCCGGCGAATTCCGTGCGGGCAAGTACGGCGGTCGGTGCGCGCAGGCGGCACTCAGGCCAGCGGGTCGCCCTCGCCGAAGGGCCGCAGCCGCAGCGTGCGCGCGTCGGTGCGGGCGAGGTCGCCGGCCGCCGCGAGGAGGTCGTCGACCTTGTCCGCACCCGCGCGCAGGTAGCGGCCGGACAGCGGGTCCAGCCGGCCCCTGGCCACCGCGACCACCAGGTCGGTGAACTCCTCGACCGGCGTCCAGTCGGTCCGGTCGTCGTGCATCGCCATGGAGCGGGTCATGTCGGTCACCACGACACCGGGCGCGAGGTCGAACGCGGTGATGCCGGCGTCGGCCCCGGCGGCCACGATCGAGCCGGTGAGCCGGAGCAGGCCGGTCTTGGCGACGCCGTACGCGGAGTAGATCGCGCTGTCGCGGACCGCGGCGCCGGTGGTGACGTTGACCACCCGGCCGTGGCCTGCCTCGACCATGCCGGGGAGTACGGCACGACAGAAGAGGTATGGGCCGTGCAGGTCGGTCTCCACCACCGACCACCACTCGTCGGGGTCGGACTCCCACACCGGCACCTCGGTGGACTCGATCCGGCCAGCGTTGTTGACCAGCAGGTCGACCGGCCCCAGCTCGGAGCTGACCCGCTCGACGGCGAGGGTGACGTGGGCCGGCCGGGTGACGTCCGCGGCGGCCACCGCGACCGCCGGGGCACCGGCGGCGAGGCACTCCTCGCGGACCTCCTCCAGCGGCTTCGCCGACCGCGAGGTCAGTCCGACGGCGAGCCCGGCCCGGGACAGCGCCAGCGCGACCTCCCGCCCGATCCCCCGGCTGGCGCCGGTGACCAGGGCGACCCGGCTCTCCGGTCGGGCGTTCCGGGCGTTCCCGGCGTCTCCGGCGTTGGCAGGTGCGTTGCCGGGCATCGCGGCCGATCCTTTCCGTCGTACGTGCTCGGGGTCGGCCGGTCGGGTCGCCCCGACCGAGGACCGATGGTCAGGCGCCGCGCTGCACCGCGCCGGTACGCCGGGCGGCCGAGTCGACGGCACCCTGCTTGGCGGCCCCGACCTCCGCCTCGGTCAAGGTGTGGTCGGGTGCGCGGAACCGCAGCGCGAACGCCAGCGACTTCGTGCCCGCCTCGATCTGCTCGCCGGTGTAGACGTCGAACAGCCGGACGGACTCCAGCAGCGGGCCCGCGCCCTCGCGCAGCGCGCCGGCGACCTCGGCGACCGGTACGGCGGCGTCGACCACCAGGGCGACGTCCTCCTTGGCCGGCGGGTAGGCGGAGATCCTCGGCGCGGTGACGGTAGCCCGCTCCCCCGGCAGCCGGTCGATCTCCAGCTCCATCGCGGCGGCCCGGGACGGCAGGCCGTACGCCTCGACGACCTTCGGGTGCAGCTCCCCGGCGTGCCCGACGAGCGTGTCGCCGACGTACAGCGCCGCGCAGCGGCCGGGGTGCCAGGGTGCGTGGTCGTCCGCGCGCACGGTCAGCTCGACGCCGGCGGCGAGGGCGACGGTGCGGGCGGCCTCGATCGCGTCGGCCCAGCCGGCCGGCCGGGCCGGGCCCCACCAGCCGGCCGGCGCACGGTCGCCGGTAAGGACGACCGCGACGCGCCGGGGCTGGTCGGGGAGTGCGGCGTTCAGGGCGGCGAGCTGTTCGTCGGCCGGGCGGTGGCCGACCGGCAGCCGGGGTGCCGGGGGTGTGTCCGGACGCGGGCGGAACACCGCGCCGAGCTCGAACAGCGCCAGGTCGGTCGTACCCCGTCCGACGTTGCGGCGGGCGATCGCCAGCAGCCCGGGGAGCAGAGTCGTCCGCAGCAGCGGCTCCTCCTCCGACAGCGGGTTGGCCAGCGCCAGCGCGCGGCGGCGCGCGTCGTCGGCGGGCAGCCGCAGCCGGTCGAAGTCGGCCTCGCCGACGAACGGGTACGCCAGCACCTCGACGTATCCCGGGCCCGCGAGCAGCCGGCCGATGGCCCGCCGCAGCCGCTGGTCGGCGGTGAGCCCCAGCCCGGGCGGTGCGACCGGGAGCACGCTCGGCACCGCGTCGTAGCCCTCGAGGCGGACGACCTCCTCGGCGAAGTCGTTCGGGTCGGTGAGGTCCGGTCGCCACGACGGCGGCGTCACGACGAGCTCGTCCCCGGCGACCTCGACCTCGCAGCCCACCTCGCGGAGCCGGCGGACGGTGGTCTCGACGGGGATGGCGTAGCCCGCGACCCGCGCGGAGTGGTCGGCCGGCAGCGTGACCCGCGGCGGGGCGGGCGGCGCGCCCAGCACGGTCGCGTCCTGCTCGACCTGCCCGCCGCCCACGGCGACCAGCAGCTCGGCGACCCGCTGCGCGGCGTACGCCTGCATCCCCGGCGCGACACCCCGCTCGAAGCGTTTGGACGCCTCGCTGGACAGCCGGTGCCGCCGGGACGTGCGGGCCACCGCGACCGCGTCGAAGTGGGCGGCCTCGATCACCACGTCGCGGGTGTCCCCGGACAGTTCGGTGGTCGCGCCGCCCATCACCCCGGCCAGGCCGATCGGCCCGGAGTCGTCGGTGATGAGGAGGTCCTCGGGGTCGAGTTCGCGGGTCGCGCCGTCCAGGGTCTGCAGCTTCTCCCCAGGCTCGGCCCGGCGGACCACGATCGGCCCGGCCAGCCGGGAGCGGTCGTAGCCGTGGATGGGCTGGCCGAGTTCGAGCATGACGTAGTTGGTGACGTCGACGGCCGCGGAGATCGGCCGCATGCCGGCCAGCTGCACCCGCCGGGCCAACCAGCGCGGGCTGGCCGCGGCGGCGTCGAAGCCGCGCACCGTGACCGCGGCGAACACCGAGCACCCGGCCGGGTCCTCGACCCGCACCGGGTACCCCGCGTCGGACGCCCGCACGGACAGGTCGGTGCGCACCGGGTCGGAGAAGCCCACCCCGAACGCGGTCGCCGCCTCCCGGGCCACGCCGCGGATCGACATGGTGTAGCCGCGGTCGGGGGTGACGGCGATGTCGAGCACGTCGTCGCGCAGGTGCAGGATCGGCGCGGCGTCGTCGCCGGGAGCGCCCTCGGCCGGGTCGAGCACCATGATGCCGGCGTGGTCGTCGCCGACACCAAGCTCGCTGGCCGAGCAGATCATGCCGTCGGAGACGTGGCCGTAGGTCTTCCGCGCGGTGATGGTGAAGTCGCCCGGCAGCGTGGCGCCCGGAAGCGCCACCACCACCAGGTCGCCGACGGCGAAGTTGCGTGCGCCGCAGACGATGCCGCGCGGCTCGCCCTCGCCGACGTCCACATGGCACCAGCGGATCGTCTTGCCGTTCTTCTGCGCCTCCTCGGCGAACTCCAGCACCCGGCCCACCGTCAACGGGCCCTTGACGTCGGCGCCGACCGGCTCGACCGCCTCGACCTCCAGGCCCACCCGGATCAGCGCGTCGGCGACCTCCCGGGCCGTGACGCCGGCCGGCAGGTCGACGTGCTCGCGCAGCCACGACATCGGGACCCGCATCAGATCTCCCCTCCGAACGGACGGGTGAACCGGACGTCACCCTCCACCATGTCGCGCATGTCCTCGATGCCGTTGCGGAACATCATCGTCCGCTCGATGCCCATGCCGAACGCGAAACCGGAGTAGCGCTCGGCGTCCACGCCGCAGGCGGTGAGCACCCGCGGGTTGACGATGCCGCAGCCGCCCCACTCGATCCAGCCCTCGCTGGCGCAGGTGCGGCAGGGACGGTCCGGGTTGCCGACCGACTCGCCCCGGCACACGAAGCACTGCAGGTCGAGCTCGGCACTCGGCTCGGTGAACGGGAAGTAGTACGGGCGCAGCCGGGTGGAAAGGCCCGGCCCGAACATCGCCTCGGCGAAGTGGTCCAGCGTGCCCTTCAGGTGCGCCATCGTGATGCCCTCGTCGACGACCAGGCCCTCGACCTGGTGGAAGACCGGGGTGTGCGTCGCGTCCAGCTCGTCGGTGCGGTAGACCCGGCCCGGCGCCACGACGTAGATGGGCGGCTTGCGGGTGAGCATCGTGCGGGCCTGCGCCGGCGAGGTGTGCGTACGCAGCACCAGCCCGGCCTCGGGCGGGTCGACGAAGAACGTGTCCATCGTGGTGCGCGCCGGGTGGTCCGGCGGGATGTTCAGCGCGTCGAAGTTGAGCCACTCCGCCTCGACCTCGGGCCCCTCGACGACCTCCCAGCCCATCGCCACGAACACGTCGGCGACGAACTCCTGGGTGGTGGTCAGCGGGTGCCGGGCGCCGCGCGGCTCGACGTCCCAGGGAAGGGTGACGTCGACGGCCTCCTCGACCAGGATCCGCGCCTCGCGCTCCTCCTCGAGGACGGCCTGGCGGGCCGACAACGCCTCGTTGACAGCCCGGCGGGCGGCGCCGACCCGCATGCCGGCGTCCTTGCGGGCCTGCGGTGGCAGGGCACCGATCTCCCGGTTGGCCAGCGCGAGCGGGCTGCGGTCGCCGGCGTGGGCGAGCCGGGCGGCGCGCAGGGCGTCCAGGTCGGTGGCGGCTTCGATCGCGGCGACCGCCTCGGCCCGCATCCGCTCCACCTCGTCGGCGTGCAGCGGCGTGACCTCGACCGGGTCGTAGTTGGTGTTCGGGCCCGACATCTTCCGCGGAGTTCCCCTCATCCAGTCGTACGCCGAGGTGGGGTACGACCGGCAACCAGGCCGTACGCCCGGAAAGTTTATGTACCGCTCTCGTCTTCGCCGGAACGGCAGCCGCCCGGTGCCCGCTGTGCCTGGGCGGAGGCGTACAGGCAGACGGCGGCGGCGGTGGCGAGGTTGAGGCTCTCGGCCCGGCCGTAGACCGGCACCCGGACCACCGCGTCGGCCAGCGCCCGGGTCGCCGGGGGCAGACCCCACGCCTCGTTGCCGAAGATCCAGGCAGTCGGCCCGGACAGCAGTCCGCGCTCACCGGCCTCGGTGAGGTCGAGCTCGCCGGCGCCGTCGGCCGCGAGCACCGTGACGCCGGCCTCGCGCAGCCCGTCCACGCCGCTCGGAGCGGGCACGCCCACGGCGACCGGCAGGTGGAACAGGCTGCCCGCCGAGGCGCGTACGCACTTGGGGTTGTAGACGTCGACCGAAGCGTCGGACAGGACCACCGCGTCGGCACCGGCGGCGTCCGCGCAGCGCAGGACCGTGCCCGCGTTGCCGGGGTCGCGGACCTGCGCCAGCATCGCGACCAGCTTCGGCCGGGCGGCCAGCACCTCGGCGTACGGCACGTCGACGAACCGGCAGACCGCCAGCACACCCTGCGGGGTGACCGTCTGCGCGAGCGAGTCGAACACCTCACCGGAGACCAGCCGGACCGGCACCTCGCCGGCCACGGCCGCGGCCACCACGTCGGGGTTGCGCTCGGCCGCCGGTGAGGTGGCGAACAGCTCCTGGACCACACCGGGCAGCGCCAGCGCCTCCGTCACCGCCTGCGGTCCCTCCGCCAGGAACTGGCGGCCGCGGGCCCGGAAGGCACGCTTGACCAGGCGCCGAGCCGCCGTCACCCGGCTGGAGCGGGTGTCGGTGAGCTCGGGGCCTGTCAGGCGGGTGGAGAGCGACACGTTCGGTGTGGGGTGGGCTGTGCTGACGGGATCGGCCCGGCGGTCGGTGGACGGCCGCCTCGCCGTCGTCAGGCCGCGGCCTCGGTCTCGGCCGGCAGCGCCTTCCGGGCCACCTCGACCAGCGCCGTGAACGCGGGGGCGTCGGTGACGGCCAGGTCGGCGAGGACCTTGCGGTCGACCTCGACGCCGGCGGCCTTCAGGCCCTGGATCAGGCGGTTGTAGGTGATGCCGTTCTGGCGGGCCGCGGCGTTGATCCGGGTGATCCACAGCCGGCGGAAGTCACCCTTGCGGGCGCGGCGGTCGCGGTAGGAGTAGACCAGCGAGTGGGTGACCTGCTCCTTCGCCTTGCGGTAGAGGCGCGATCGCTGGCCGCGGTACCCCTTGGCCTTCTCGAGGACCTCGCGACGCTTCTTGTGGGCGTTGACCGCCCGCTTCACGCGTGCCACTGGCGAACTCCTTGCTCAGACTGCCCCGCTCCGGACGACCGGGCGGGGGAAAACTTCATCGGGACCTGGGACGGGTCCGCGTACGGACCGTGGTGGTGCGGTGGGACCGGGTGAGCCTGACTCGGAACGGTCGGCTCAGAGCCCGAGCAGCCGCTTGACCTTCTTGGCGTCGGCCGGGGCGACCTCGCTCGGAGCGGCCAGACGACGGGCACGCTTGGAGTTCTTCTTCTCCATGATGTGACCCCGGTTGGCCTTCTTGTGGATGAGCTTCCCGGACCCGGTGACGCGGAAGCGCTTCTTGGCCCCGCTGTGGGTCTTCATCTTCGGCATAGTCGTCCCTTGGTTCGACGGTGCAGGGGCGCCTCGTGCACACCTGACAGCTGTCCTGGTGCTGCCCCGCGACGGGTCAGCACCGGTTCACACGCGCGGCTCCGCAGTCTGTCATGCGGTGCCGCGCGTCACTCACGGCAGACCGACCGCCCCGGACGGTTGCCCGCCCGGCGCGCCCGAACTGTCCGATGCGCCCGGGTCAGCCCTCGCTGCCGGGAGCCTGGCTGGCGGCAGCGGCGTGCTGGGTGCGTTCGGCCCGCTCGGCTTCCCGATCGGCCTCCCGCTCGGCGGCGCGTTTGGCCTTGTCGGCCTCGACGTCGGCGCGAGCCTCGGACTTTCGCTTGTGGGGAGTCACCACCATGATCATGTTGCGGCCGTCCTGGCGGGGCTGGGACTCCACGAACCCGAGGTCCGCGATGTCCTCCGCCAACCGCTGCAGCAGCCGGAACCCGAGCTCGGGACGCGACTGCTCCCGGCCACGGAACATGATGGTGATCTTGACCTTGTCTCCTTGCCGGAGGAACCGGACGACGTGACCCTTCTTGGTGTCGTAGTCGTGCGGGTCGATCTTCGGCCGGAGCTTCATTTCCTTGATGACCGTCTGGGCCTGGTTGCGTCGCGACTCCCGGGCCTTCTGCGCGGTCTCGTACTTGAACTTCCCAAAATCCATCAGCTTGCAGACCGGCGGCCGGGCTGTCGGTGCGACCTCGACGAGATCGAGGTCGGCTTCCTGAGCCAGCCGCAGCGCATCCTCGATGCGCACGATGCCGACCTGCTCGCCGTTCGGCCCTACGAGCCGGACCTCGGGAACCCGGATCCGCTCGTTGATGCGAAGCTCTGTGGCGATGGGACCCTCCTGTGGTGTGGTGCGACTTCTTCGTCAGGCACCGCCGGATGCGGGGCATCCACGGTGGCCGCGGACGCGAAAAAGGCTCCCGCGCCTACCACTCGCGGAAGCCATCGATCCGGTGCGCGACCTCACCCGCCGGGTGTGTCGCGCTGGACGCCGAGGAAGATCCGGAGATCGGTGCCTTCGGCGGCCGGCCGGAACCCGACGACCTGACGATCGATGCGGGTGGGAGATGGACCTCCGCTTGTGACCCGGCCTGATGGGAGACCCACCTACCGGATCGGCCACCGGCAACCCTACCAGGCGCGGGGACGAGCCGCCTACCGCCCGGTCCGGGCCGGGTGGTGAGCCGGCGAGGGCAGGGCGTACCGCCGGAGGAACTCCCACCCGATCGTGGCCGCGTCCAGCCGGCACCGCCCGCCCACCGGCCACACGTGGGCGCAGGGGTGGGAACGGATCTCCACCACCGAGCCGGGAGCGCGGGCCGCGATCGTGCGAGGAAGGTCCGAAACGGGCGGAAACGTCGCGTGCAGCCAGTCGATCCGGCCGCCGTCGTACGGGACCACCTCGTCGGAGGTCCCGTGGATCTCCAGGTAACGGATGGGTGCGCCGCCGCGGCACCGGCCGACCAGCGCACCGGCCACGCCGACACCCGCGGCGAACAGGTGCGGGCGTTCGCACAGCGTGTGCAGCGTCATCATCGCGCCGTTGGAGAAGCCCATGAGGTAGATGCGCCGGGGATCGATCCCCGGCACCCGGTGGCGGACGTCGGCCACCACGTCGGTGAGGTACTCCACGTCCTTCGCGTGGTGGGCGTTGCTCCAGCCGCAGCAGCCGTCGGCGTCCCAGGAACGCCTGGCGCCGACGCCGTACGCCACCACGTAGCCGCGTCGGGCGGCCCGCGTCTGGAACTGCCCGATGTGCTCCATCCGTTGCCAGGTGCCGCCGAAGGAGTGGAGGACGAGCAGCAGCGGGCGGCGCGCGCCCCAGGGAGCCGGTGCCGGTGTGGGCAGGACGTACGTGCGGCCGTCGGCGAGGCGGACCTGACGGGGCAGCGCGCCCGGGTGCCGGGTACCGGGCGGCCCGGAGGTGGCCGGCGACGCAGGAGTCGCGCCGGGGGTGGGCGTGCCCACCCTGGCCTCGGCGGTCCGGTCGCGGCCGTGTCCACCGAGGCTCGCACAGCCTCCGAGAGCGGTCGCCAGCGCGAGGACGCAGGACACGAGTGCGGCCAGGCGAACGCGTCGGCGACTCGGCATGGCGCGACCTTAACGGCTTCGGCCGTACGACGCGGCCGTACAGACGCGGGCGCGTTGCCGTAGGACGTGGGCGTACGGCAACGGGCGCACCCGAAAGCCCTACGCTGCTCGCGTGCCGTCCTCCTCTCCCCCGCTGCGGCCCGCACTGGCGCGGCCGGACACCTTCGCCGCACGGGTGCTCGCCGCGCCGCCGCGGCTGGGACCGGTCCGTCTGGTGTGCGTCGACGGCCCGGCGTGTTCGGGCAAGACCACGCTGGCCGCCAGGCTGGCGAAGGCCCTGGGCGACGTGCCGACCGTGCACATGGACGACCTGTACGAGGGCTGGGACGGCCTGCCCACGGTGGCCGGCCGGTTGCGTACCTGGCTGCTGGAACCACTGGGTGCGGGACGGCCCGGACGCTACCGCCGCTTCGACTGGCCGCGCGGTGAGTACGCCGAATGGCACGAGGTGCCGGTACGTCCCGCGCTGGTGGTCGAGGGCGTCGGGTCGGCGAGCCGGGTGGTGGAGGGCCTGGCCACCTCGAAGCTGTGGGTGGAGGCGCCCGAGGATGTGCGCCGCGCCCGGGCGGCCGCCCGCGACGGCGGGGCGTTCGAGCCGTACTGGGACGCGTGGGCGAAGGCCGAGCGGGACCACTTCGCCGCGGAGGACACCCGGCGCCGTGCCGACCTTCGCGTCGACGGCGTGTCCGGCGCCTACGGCTGAGTGTCCGGCGCCTACGGCTGACCAGGGTCGCGGTCGAGTTCGTCCAGCCAGGCGAGCACCTCGGCGGTGTGCTGCCCGAGCGTCGGCGGGGCCAGGTGCGTCTGCCGCCCGCCCGCCTGACGTTCGTCGTCCAGCCGGATCGGCGGGCCGGGCAGGTTGATCCGGCCCAGCGTGGCGTGGTCGACCTCGATCACCAGTCCCTGGGACCGGGTCTGCTCCCACTCGTACACCTGGTCGATGGTCTTCACCTCGCCGGCCGGTACGCCGACCTCGGCCAACCGCGGCAGCAGCCGGCTCACCGGCCAGGACGCGAACGCCGCCTCCACCGCGGCGACCACCCGGTCCATCGCGCCGACGCGGTCGGCGTTGGTGGCGAAGCCGGGCTCGTCCACGGGCAGCCCGAACGCCGGCGCGAACCGCCGCCACAACTGTTCGCTGCCGACCGAGATCTGCACCAGTCCGTCGGAGCAGTGGAACAGGCCGTACGGGCAGATCGAGGGATGGTGGTTGCCCTGCGCCTGCGGTACCTCGCCGGCGACGGTGTACCGCGTTCCCTGGTAGGCGTGCACGCCGACCACGGCGGCCAGCAGCGAGGTGCGCACCACCCGGCCGCGGCCGGTGGTGTGGCGTTCGTGCAGGGCGGCGACGACGCCGTACGCGCCGTACATCCCGGCCAGCAGGTCCGCGATCGGTACGCCGACCCGCACGGGCTCACCCGGCCCGGGCCCGGTCACCGACATCAGCCCGGCCTCGCCCTGGGCGATCTGGTCATAGCCCGCGCGCTGACCCTCCGGCCCGTCGTGGCCGAACCCGGTGATGGACAGCACCACCAGCCGCGGATTGGCGGAGGTGAGCGACTCGACGGAGAAGCCGAGCCGGTCGAGTACGCCCGGCCGGAAGTTCTCCACCAGGACATCGGCGCGGGCGAGCAACCGGCCGAGGTCGCGCCGGCCCTCCTCGGACTTCAGGTCGAGGACGACGGATTCCTTGTTGCGGTTGCAGGACAGGAAGTACGTCGCCTCGGTCGCGTCGGGCGGGCCCACGAACGGCGGCCCCCACCCGCGTGAGTCGTCACCGCCGTCGGGGTGCTCGACCTTGACCACCCGCGCGCCGAGGTCGCCCAGCATCATCGCCGCGTGCGGCCCGGCCAGCGCTCGGGACAGGTCGACCACCAGCACTCCGTCGAGCGGTCCGCGCCCCGCGTTTCCGCCGGTCACGACGCCGGCCCGCGGGAAGGGACCGCCGCGAAGGGGTGTTCGTGCCCGGGTTCGTCTGCCATGCTGCACCTGCGGGACATCGGCGGCTCCTGTCTCCGTCGTGACTGGGCGGCATGCCGCCGCGGGCGGGCTTCACGTCCGCAGCACATCATCGGGTGCACCTCGCACGAAGGAATTGGCACCATCCGGCCATTCCGTGTCCGGCGTCTCCGGCACCCGATTCTTCAACCCTGGTTCGGGTTCCGCGCTGTCCGCAGGGCATCTGCCCGCGAACCGGGGCGAGCGAAACGGAGAGTTCCGGCCTTGGCGCGACCACCTTCGCGACGTCCCCGGCCAGTGCCCGAACGGTTTCGTGTGCGCGCGTTCGGGCGCGTTCGAAACCGGCTGCGAAACGCGGGCGCACTGGCGATCCTGTTGTGGCGGGCCGACCGTCGGCTCACCCTCTGGCTGGCGTTCCTGACCGTCGTGCTCGGTGTGCTGCCGAACGCGACGGCGGTGGCGAGCGGGGCGTTCGTCGGGTCCGTTCCCGGCGCGGTGGGCCACGGTCCGGCGTCCCCGGCGGGCCGGGAGGCGCTGACCTGGCTCGGCCTGGTGTCGCTCGGCTTCCTCGCCGGCGGAGTGGGCCTGGCCGGCTCCCGGCTGCTGTGCGAGCTGATGAACACCCGGCTCACCCACGCCCTCGCCGCCACGGTCGGCGGGGCCGCCCTGGGCACCGCAGACCTGACCCGGCTGGCCGACCCCACCGTCACCGCCGACCTCGCCGCGGTCGAGGAGTTCGAGCGTTCCGACCTGCACCTGCAGACCGCCTGGTCGGTACGGATGCTGCTCACCATGCGCACGGCGGGGCTGTGCGCGGCCGGGATCCTCGCCACCTTCGCCTGGTGGGCGCCGGTGGTGCTGGTGGCCGGCTGGTCGGTCACCAACCTGGCGTCCCACCGCTGGATGCGCCGGGGATTCACCGCCGTACGCGAGGACAGCGGCGGGGCGCTGCGGCGGGCGGACTATCTGCGCGGGCTGCTGGTCGACCCGCCGGCGGCCGCGGAGGTTCGCGTCTTCGGCCTGGCCGGCTGGCTCGGCGAGGAATACACCCGCACCTGGCGGGCGGCGATGGAGGTGGTGTGGCGGGCTCGGCGTACCAACGCGTGGTCGCTCGTCCTCGGCACCGCCGCACTGCTGGCCTGCCACGGCGTGGTGCTCGCGGCGCTGGTGCAGCGGACCGGCCGGGGCGGCCTCGGCGCCGGGGCGGTCACCGTCTACGGATTGTCGGTCATCGGAGTCGGGGAGCTCGGCTTCCTCGGCCCGCCGCAGTGGCGGGTCGCCCGGGCGACGGCACTGGCCCGGCAGGCGCTGGACCTGTCCGAACGTCTGGGCCCTCCGCTCGACGCGCCGCGTACCGACCCGCGACCCGAGCCGCCGCCCGCCACAGCGGTTCCGCGCGTACCGGCGCCGGTGGAGGTACGCCTGACCGACGTGTCCTTCCGCTATCCCGGCCGTACCGCGCCGGTGATGCGGGGCCTCGACCTGCGAATTCCGCCCGGCCAGTCGGTGGCCGTCGTGGGCGCCAACGGCGCGGGCAAGACGACGTTGACGAAGCTGGTCTGCGGGCTGTTTCCGCCCGGCGGCGGCAGCGTCCTGCTGGACGGCGTGGACCCGCGGGCGTACCGACCCGGCGGCACGGCCCACGGCCCGGCGGGCCGGGTGGCGGTGATCTTCCAGGACTTCCTGCGGTACGAGCTGTCGCTGCGCGACAACGTGGGCCTGGGCAGCCTCCCGCTGCTGGGCGACGAACGGGCTCTCGGGGAGGCGCTCCGCGACGCGGGCGGGGCGAACCTCCTCACCGACCTCCCGGCGGGATGGGACACCGTCCTGGCGCGCGGCTACGACGGCGGTGTCGACCTGTCCGGCGGTCAGTGGCAGAAGGTCGCGCTGGCCCGCGCGCTCGTGGCGGTGCGCGGTGGGGCGGGGCTGCTGATCCTGGACGAGCCGACTGCCAACCTGGACGTCCGCGCGGAGACCGAACTCTTCGACCGCTTCCTGTCCCTCACCCGCGACGTCACGACGATTCTCGTCACGCACCGGCTGGCCGGCGTCCGGCACGCGGACCGGATCGTCGTCCTGTCCGACGGCAGGGTGGCCGAGGACGGCGACCACGACACGTTGCTGGCTGCCGGAGGCCAGTACGCCCGGATGTTCCGGCTGCAGGCCGAGCGGTTCGCGGACCACCCGGATGGGGCGACCGGGGTTGCCGAGGCGACGGGAGCAGTCGATGCGTGAGCACTGGGCCGACCTCGTCCTGCTGGTGCGCACGGCTGTGCGCACCGACCCGTGGCGTTCCCTCGGCAGCCTGCTGGAGCCCCTGGGCAGCCTGATGTTCCCACTGTTCGGCTGGTTCCTCGGCCTGCTGGTGGACGGCCTGCTGACCCACGACGACGCCCGGCTGAGGACCGCCGCCGCGGGACTGCTGGCCACGATCGCCCTGCGCTACGTCGCGGCGTACGCCGGCACAGCGATCCGCACCGGGCTGGCCGAGCGGGTGGGGTTCGCGTTCGACGAGGAGATCGCCCGGCTGGCCGGGGGGCTGCCGGGCCTCGCCCACCAGGAGCACACCGGCTACCGCGACCGGCTGGAGTTGCTGCGCCAGAGCCAGGGCGCGCTCGGTCAGTCGCTCAACCACGTGGTCTCCACCGCCAACGCGGTCGTCGGCGCGCTCGGCACCGCGGTCGTCCTGGTGCTGGTGCACCCACTGGTCCTGCTGCTGGTGCTGTTCGCGCTGCCGGCGCTTCCGCTCGCGGCGCTGCAGCAGCGCGGTCACGCGCGTGCCGAGGAGGCCTCCGCCGCGCCGGCCCGGCTGGCCCGGCACCTGCGCGGCCTGGCTCTCGATCCCCGGGCCGCGCCCGAACTCCGGGTCCTCGGGCTGGGACCGGAGGTGCTGGAGCGCCTGGACCGTGCGTGGACCGCTGCCCGCGGGCCGCTGCACCGGGCGCAGGCGGTGGCGTTCGGCATCTCCGCCGTACGGTCCCTCGTCTTCGCGGTCGGCTTCGCGCTCGCCGTGGGGTTCGTGCTGTGGCGGGCCGCGCGCGGGCAGGCGAACGCCGGCGAGGTGGTCACCGCGGTGGTCGTCTGCCAGCAGGTGCAGAACCAGGTCCTGGGACCGGCGTACGGGCTGGCCGGCATGGGACGGGTGCTGCGGGCCGCCGGCAGGCTGCGCTGGCTGCGTGCCCACGCGGCCGCCGCCACCGCCGGCCTGGGCGATCGGCCGGCGCCGGACAGCCTGGGTTCGGGCATCGAGCTGTCGGAGGTGTCCTTCCGCTACCCCGGCACCGAGACGTGGGTGCTGCGCGACGTCTCGGTGCGGATCCCGCCCGGAACGGTCGTCGCGGTCGTCGGCGAGAACGGCGCGGGCAAGTCGACGGTGGTGAAGCTGCTGACCAGGCTGTACGAACCCACCCGGGGCCGGGTGCTGGTGGCCGGCACGGAGCTCGCCGAGGTGTCACCGCAGGACTGGCGGCGACGGGTGTCCGGCGCGTTCCAGGACTTCGCCCGGCCGGAGTTCGCCGCGTCGTACGCGGTGGGGCTGGGCGACCTGCCCCACCGCGACGACCTCCCGGCCGTGCGGGCCGCGCTCGCCCGGGCGACCACCACCGACCTGTTCAGCGCGCTGCCGCAGGGGCCGGCCACCCAGCTCGGCTCGACCTGGCCGGGTGGTGTGGACCTGTCCACCGGCCAGTGGCAACAACTCGCGCTCGGCCGGGCGCTGATGCGGCCGGCCCCGTTGCTGGTCTGCTTCGACGAGCCGACCGCGAGCCTGGACGCCCCGACCGAGCACGCGCTGTTCGAGCGCTACGCCGCGGCCGCCCGAGCGGGCCGGGCGGCCGGGGCGGTGACCGTGCTGGTGTCCCACCGGTTCTCGACGGTCCGGTCGGCCGACCTCATCCTCGTGGTCGACCGGGGCCGGATCGCCGAGGCGGGCACGCACGCGGACCTGATGGAGCGGGCCGGGCTGTATGCCGAGTTGTACGCCATGCAGGCGCGCTCGCACGCCTGACCCCGCTCCATGCAGGCCGCGAGGTCACCGGGTGTTCGTCAGGTCCAGGCCGGCGCGGATCTCCCGGGCCAGGTCGTAGGCGGCTCACCGGTGCCGTCGGCGCGGCCTGGGTGGGGGGAGCTCCGCCCGGACGGTGGAGGACGCCGCGGACCGGGTGACCTGCTGAACGGAGGTTGTCGGCCGGGGGAAACGGGTCCTGACCACGAGACCGCCGGTGGGCCGGGCGGTGAGAGTGAGAGTCCCGTCGTGTGCCCGGACGATGCTGTTCACGATCGCCAGCCCTAGCCCCACGCCGGCGTGCTCGTCGTCGGTGCGGACGCGCCTGGTCCCGCGCTGGAAGGGTTCGGTGAGGGTCGGCACGAGTTCCGGGCGGAGCCGGCGACCGGTGTTCTCGACCCACAGCACACTCGCGTCGGCCTGCGACTCGGTGCGGACCGTCACGGTGCCGTCGGCGGGGAGGTTGTGCACGATCGCGTTGTGCACGAGGTTCGTGATCATCTGCAGCAGGAGCGCCGGTGAGCCGGTGGTGGGCGTGACGTCTCCGGACGTCTCCAGCGTCACGCCGTGCTTCTCCGCGAGCGGGAGGAGCGTCTCGGCGGCCTCCTCGGCCAGCAGGGACAGGTCGACGCGTTCCCGGGTGAAGGCCCGCTGGTCCGCCCGGCTGAGCAGGAGCAGTGCCTCGGTGAGGTCGATCGCCCTGGTGTTGACGGCATGCAGGATGCGGACGAGTTCGCCGGTGTCGCGGTTCGGGTCGTTTCGGGCCACCTCGAGGAGGGTCTGGGTGATCGCCAGCGGGGTGCGCAGCTCGTGGGAGGCGTTGGCCGCGAACCTCTTCTGCTCCTCCACGTGCGCCTCGAGCTGCGCGAGCATGGTGTCGAAGGCGTCGGCGAGTTCGCGGAACTCATCTCTTCGACCCTCCATCTGGATCCGGTGGGAGAGCGACCCGGTGGCGGCCCTGCGGGTGGCGTTCGTGATGCGGGTCAGCGGCGCGAGCATCCGGCCGGCGAGAATCCACCCGCCCACCAGACCGAACACCAGCAGGAACGCCAGCGCCTGCAGTGCCCGCGGGGCGAACGCGCGCTGGAGATCGGAGCGGTTGGGGACGTGCGGGCCCGGTATCCAGAACTGCCCGTCCGGGACGTAGCGCAGCAGGAAGACCCACACCACGGCGAGCAGCAGGCCACCGGCGACCATCAGGAACCCGGCGTAGCTCAGAGCGAGCTTGAGCCGGACACTCAGGCCGGGCGGCCTACCCCTGGTCATCCGATTCCTCACGTCCGCCGCCGGGGCCTTCGTCGATGCGGTAGCCGACACCGGGCACGGTCGCGATGAGCCAGGGTTCGCCGAGCCGTTTGCGCAGGGCGGAGACGGTGATCCGGACCGCGTTGGTGAACGGGTCGGCGTTCTCGTCCCAGGCGCGCTCCAGCAGCTCCTCGGCGCTGACGACACCGCCCTCGGCGCCGACGAGGACCTCCAGTACGGCGAACTGCTTCCGGGTGAGCGCGACGTAGCGTCCGTCGCGGAAGACCTCCCGGCGGAACGGGTCCAGCCGAAGGCCCGCGATCTCGCGTACCGGGGGCCGGGAGTGCCCACGCCTGCGGTCCAGCGCCCGCAGCCTCATGACGAGCTCCCGGAGCTCGAACGGCTTGGTGAGGTAGTCGTCGGCGCCGAGCTCGAACCCCGAGGCCTTGTCGTCGATCCGGTCGGCCGCGGTGAGCATGAGGATCGGCATGCCGCTGCCGGAGGCGACGATCCGCCGGGCGATCTCGTCCCCGGATGGTCCGGGAATGTCGCGATCGAGGACCGCGAGGTCGTAGGAGTTGGTGCCGAGAAGCTCCAGGGCGGCGTCGCCGTCACCGGCGATGTCGGCGGCGATCGCCTCCAGCCGCAGACCGTCACGGACGGCCTCGGCCAGGTAGGGCTCGTCCTCCACGACCAGAACGCGCATGTCCGAAGCCTAGGCCGCACCACATATCGCGGGCATATCCGAACCGGACCCGGGGCAGCGAGGACTCCGGCGGCGGGCCGCAACGATCTCCGCGGTGAACAACCGGCAGCAGGCGCTGGACCTGTTCGACGCCTTCGGCTCTGCGGAGAAGACGCTGCACGCCAACCTGGGCGGGCACACCGGCACCCCGTGGTTCGAGGTCGACGACGGGAACCGGTTCTTCGACCGGCACCTGAAGTGACCGGCCGGCGGGCCGGCTCGGGGCGCGGGTTCGGGGGCTTGGGAGCCCTCGAGAGTGTTCCCGGGAGTGTCCGCCTCACCGGCGCATCCGCGGGTCCTCGGTCGGGTCCGCGTACATCGCCGGGCAACCGTCACCGACGGCATCGGGACGTAGTTCGTAGTGCCAGGACTCGTTGGCGTAGATCTGGCACAGCCCGTAGGCGGCGCCGTGCCGGGACAGCCAGGCGGTGGCGGCGTACGGGCCGAGGTCGACCGCCTCGCCCAGGACATGGGCCGACGTCTGCGGAGTGGCCACCCACCGGGCGGCCTTCTCCAGCGAGCCGTACTCCGCGACGGCGTCGTCCAGCAACCGCTGCTGGTACTCGGGCGAGCGCCAGCCACTGTCGACGTGCATCCGGACGCCGGCGGCTTCCGCTGCCCGCGCCGCCCCCCGCAGGGCCGCGAGCAAATCCGGATCGAGCCTGCCCACGGCCGGTACTGCCTGGTCGAACACCGAGACGGTCGTTCCGTCGGGAACGACACCGTCGTCTGATCCCAACGCGGTGTGTGCCCGGGGGCCGGTCGGCAGCCGGCGCACCTCGGCCGTCGGGCTCGACCCGCTCGGCCCGCTCGGCCCGCTCGGCCCGTTCGGCCCGTTCGGCCCGTTCGATCCGGCTGTCGTACTCGTCGTGGTCGCTGTGTTCGACATGTTGGACGGATGGGACGCGGTTTCCAGCGATCGCCGCATGAGGAACGCGGCGACCGTCACTCCCAGGATCGCCAGGCCGACGAGCACGACCCTGCCCGCGGGGTGGGCCGGCGCCGGCCGTGATGTGCGGTGGTTCATGCCTCCACCGAAGCCGGGAGGCTGTTGCGGTGGCGTACGCGAATCTCGATACGCCCGCGATACAAGGCGGTTCTCGGCACCGAGGGACGGGCGCAAGCCGGCGTTGACATGCGCGGCCCGGCCGGCCCGTGACTGGAATCGAGGTGGACGAGCCGGCCTGTAAGCCGGATTCTGTGATCGGCGGCCATCCCTCTCGGGTCGCCGTTGCCGACGACCTCTAGCGGCCTACCCGCAGGCATCGGGCGAGCAGCCCTCGAACGCCTGCGCGGAACCGCACCCGAAGGTGCGGTCCCTTCTTGGCCTTGCTCCGGGTGGGGTTTACCGAGCCACCTGGGTCACCCCAGGTGCTGGTGGTCTCTTACACCACCGTTTCACCCTTACCCGCACCCCGGCTCGTGGAGCCGGGGCCGCTGGCGGTCTGTTTTCTGTGGCACTGTCCCGCGGGTCGCCCCGGGTGGGTATTACCCACCACCCTGCTCTACGGAGTCCGGACTTTCCTCGACGAACGTCGCGAGACGCTCGACGCGGCCGCCCGGCCGGCTCGTCCGCCGCCAAGCCTAGCGGCGTCAGGTCCGAAGTCGTCAGCCCAGGCGGCGTCAGGCCAGTTCGAAGTGCACCCGCCGGCGGGTGACGTCGGCCTCCGCCAGCCGGAGCCTGACCACCTCGCCCAGCGGGAGCCGCTCCCCCGTCACCCTCGCCTCCACCGCGGGGTCGCGCAACTGGACCGTGCCCTTGGCCGCGCGTTCGTCCACCTCGGTGATCACGCCGGTGAAGTGGCCGCCGACGTGGTTCTGCAGCAGGGCAGCCTCCACCAGGTCGACGAGTGCGCGTTCGTACTGGTGGGCGCGGCGGTCGGCCTCGGCCATCTCCTTCGGCACCACGGTCAGGCCGGCCCGGACCCATTCGGGCACGTCCCGCTCGGCGCACAGGCAGACGCACACTTCCGCGGCGTACCGGTCGACCAGCCGGCGCAGCGGGGCGGTGACGTGGGCGTACGCGGAGGCCAGCGCGGCGTGCAGCGGCTGGTCGGGGGCACCGCCCTCGAAGGAGGTGTAGCCGGCACCGCGCAGGGTCACCGTGGAGGAGGCCAGCAGTGCCGCGTGCGAGGGCTGGTAGGGGTCGAGCGCACGGATGAAGTCGGCGTACGACGTCTCCTCCGGCCAGGGAACGGCGAGCGCCCGCGCCGAGCGCCGCAGCCGGGCCAGGTCGCGCGGGTCGGCCGGCGGAAGCGTCCGCAGGACGCCGACCCCGCCGGACAGCATCAGCTGGGCGGCGGCCATCCCGCACATCAGCGACATCTGGGCGTTCCAGCGCTCCACCGGCAGCGGCGCGCGCAGGACGAGCGTCCAGCCCGACCCGTCCTGCACCACCTCGCGCTCGGGGCTGGGCAGGTCGACGCCGCCGCGGTCGTGCTCGCGTTCCTCCCGCAGCCGGCCGACCTCGCGCAACAGCAGCGCCTGCTCGTCGGCCCGGCCGTCGTCAAGTGCGCGTTGCACACCGGTGTAGGAGAGCTTCGCGCGGCTGCGGATCACGGCCCGCCGCACCTCGACTCCGACGCCCTCCCCGTCGGCGTCGAGGTCCATCGTCCACACCAGGGCCGGTCGGTCGACCCCGGGCAGCAGGCTCGCGGCGTCCTCGCAGAGCACCTCCGGGTGCAGGGGAATCCGCCGGTCCGGTGCGTAGAGCGTGACGCCCCGCCGGTGAGCCTCCAGGTCCACAGGACCGCCGGGTGCGACGAACGCCGCCACGTCGGCGATCGCGTAGTGGACGCGGTAGCCGCCTTCGTTCCGGCGTTCCAGGTGGACGGCCTGGTCGAGGTCGCGGGAGTCGGCCGGGTCGATCGTCACGAACGGCAGGTCGGTGCGGTCGACGCGTCCGGCTCCGGCCGGGCGGGTGGCCGCCGCGGCCTCCCGGGCGGCGGCGCCGACGACCTCGGAAAAGCCGTCGGGCAGGTCGAGTTCGGTACGGATCCGTACAAACCCGGCTCGTACGTCGGCTCCGTCCGCCGCGGCGAGGCGAAGCTGGCGTCGGGGCACGCGCAAAGCTTCGGCGATCCGGCCCCCGGCCGCAACAGGCTTCGGTGTGCACACCTGCCGAGGCGACGACGGGAGTCGCCGCCTCGGACAGCCGCCGTGGATCGTCGTCGTAGACAGCCGCCGGGACCGGCGGCGAGAGGGCGCGGCGCGTGGTCTTCTACGCTTCGGCCGTGACGATGTCGGCGGCCACCCGGGCGTGGGCGTGAACTGGCCCGAGGTGGTCGCGGTCCTGGCGCTGGCCGGCGTCCTGGCGTTCGCCGTCGCCCGGCCGCGGGACTACCCCGAGGCCGTCGCGGCGGTCCCGGCGGCGGTCCTGGTGGTCCTCACCGGCGGGCTGTCGGCGGCCGCGGCCTGGCACCAGATCCTCGACCTCGCCCCGGTGGTCGTCTTCCTGGTGGCGATCCTGGTGATCGCCGACGCCTGTGACGCGGAGGGGCTGTTCACCGCGCTGGGCTCGATCCTCACCACGACCTCGCGCGGTTCGCCGCGCCGGCTGCTCACCCAGGTGTTCGTGGTCGCCTCGCTCACCACGGCGGTGCTCAGCCTGGACGCCACGGTCGTACTGCTCACTCCGGTGGTCGTCGCGGCGGCCCTGCGGACGAGGGTGCCGGCCCGCCCGCACGTGTACGCGTGCACCCACCTCGCCAACAGCGCGTCGTTGCTGCTCCCGGTCTCCAACCTCACCAACCTGCTGGCCCTGGCGGCGTCCGGGCTGTCCTTCCTCGCCTTCGCCGGGCTGATGGCCGGGCCGTGGCTGGTGGCGATCGCGGTGGAGTACGTCGTGTTCCGCCGCTTCTTCGCCGCCGACCTGCGCAGAGCGGGGGCGCCGACCCGGACCGGCGCCACTGCCGGGGAGGCACCCGATCCCGAGGAGCGGCCGGAGCGGGTCCCGCTGCCGCGGGTGCCGCTGGTCGTCGTGGCCGTCGTACTCCTCGGCTTCGCCGTGGCCCAGCCGCTGGGGCTGGAACCGGTGTGGTTCGCGGTCGCCGGCGCGGTCGTTCTCGCCGTACGCGGTCTGGGCAGGCGGCTGGTGTCGCCGCGACGGGTGGTCCGGGCCGCCGGCCTGGACTTCGCGGTGTTCGTCCTCGGGCTCGGCGTCGTGGTCAGCGCGGTGGCGGCCGGCGGACTCGGCGACGCGGTGGGTGCGGTGCTGCCGGGCGGAACGTCCCTGCCGGCCCTGCTGGGTGTCGCGGCGGTGGCGGCCCTGCTCGCCAACCTGGTGAACAACCTGCCCGCCGTCTTGTTGCTGCTGCCGTTGCTCGCCGGTGCCGGGCCGGGGCCGGTGCTCGCCGCGCTGATCGGGGTGAACGTCGGCCCCAACCTGACCTACGTGGGTTCGCTGGCGACCCTGCTGTGGCGGCGGACGCTGCGGCTGCGTGGCGTGGAGCCGGCGTTGCGGGACTTCCTCACCCTCGGGGCGGCCAGCGTTCCGCTCACCCTGGTGCTCGCGGTCGTGGCACTCTGGTGCTCACTCGTCGTCGCCGGGGTCTGACGCTCCACCCGAACGCTCCCTGCTCCCGGTGGTCCCGGTGCTTCCCGGAAGGCAACCACGATGACCGTACTCGTCTGGGTGACCGAAGACACCTGGCCGGCTTGCGTGGCTGCCGCGGGTGAGGTCGCCGACCCGGCCGAGGCCGTCGTACTCGCCCACGTCACGCCGGCCGAACTCCACGGCGCGGCCGAAGGTGCGTTCGGCGCGCTCCTCGGCAGGCACCACCACGACCGCGACCCGGCCACCCGCATCGACGAACTCGCCGGGGAGAGCGCCCGCGAGCTCCTCGCCGCCGCCGCGGAGCGGATCGGCCCGCGCCCCGGTCCGGTGCGTACGGTCAAACGCCGGGGCCGGGTCGAGCGCGAGATCGTCGACCTCGCCGGACAGGCTCGGCTCCTCGTCTGCGCGCGTACCGGCGACACCGACCGGCTCGGACCGGAGAGCCTCGGGCACGTGACGAGGTTCGTCGTCGACCACGCGCCCTGTGCGGTGCTGCTCGTCTGGCCGGGCGCCGCGCCCGATCTGTCCTCGATGCCGCCTCTGCCGGGCCACGGCCATGGGCACGGCCATGGACATGGCCACGGGCACGGCCCCGAAGACGAGCACTGAGGAGCGAGCGCCGAGCCGCGGCGATTCTTCCGCGGAAGAATCCGCGTTCTACTCGGGACTTTTCGGCGGGCCGGGTGACCGTTCTGTGGTCCTCGATCCCACCGCGTCCCCGCAGGACGTGCCCGGCTGAACGCGTCGAGTTCGTGCGCCAGCACCGCTGCCTCCCACACACGGCGCGAGGCCCGACCGGCCCGGCCGGAGCCCGGCGGGATCACCCGCCGGACCGACGAAGACGGTTCCCTCCCTCTACCTCGACGTGGGCATGAGAAATCGTCTTGTGGACAACGCGGACTTGTCGGTGGCGGCCAGTAAGGTCCGAACATGTTTTCGACCAAGGAGGTTTCTCAGGTGAACAGTGAGTTCGGACGGAAGCTGACCGTCGTACTTGCCGAGATCGACGCCGCACTGGACCATCTCTCCCGCACACCTGTCGAGTCACTGACAGCCGACGAGAGAATGGAGATGCTCGAGCAGCTGAGCTACGTGCGAGCACAGCTGGAGGCGGTGGAACGGAAACTTCTGGATCACGCCGAGGCCCACGGTCTCGTCCCCCCGCGGGCCGGCACCGAACGAGACCATGTGCGCTCCAGCCGGCCGGTGGTCTTCGCGGCGCGTTCCGGCGTCGGCAGGGTGATGCACCCGTGATCGCGTCCACGAAGTGTGCAGACGCCGCTAGCCGTGAAGCAGTTCGCCGTTCCCGGGCTCGCTCACCGGCACGCCGAACGACCGCAGAGACGCGGCGCCGTCGGCGAACCACCGCACCTCCGTGAGCGCGGCCGGTGGGAGCTCCATCCGGTACGCCGCGCGGATCGGCACGTCGAGCGCCAGACAGGTGAGCAGTTTGATCGGCGTCACGTGCGTGACCACCACGACGGTCTTGTCGCCGTACGCCCGGATCAGCCGGTCGCGCGCGGCTCGCACCCGGATGAGCACCTGCTCGAACGCCTCACCGCCCGGCGGCGCCACCGACGTGTCCGCCAGCCAGGCCTGGAGCTCGGCCGGCCACCGCTCTTCGACCTCGGCGAAGGTGAAGCCGTCCCACTGGCCGAACGCGGTCTCGGCCAGGCCGGGCTCCAGCTCCACGGGCAACCCGAGGGCGGCCGCGACCACCTCGGCGGTCTCCCGTGTCCGCCGCAGCGGCGAGCTCACCACGGCGGCGACACCGAGCCGGCCGGCCAGCGACCGTGCGGCAGCGGCGGCCTGGGCGCGACCCCGCTCGGTGAGGGGTACGTCCGCGCCGCCGGAGCCGCTGAACCGCTTGGCCTGTGACTGTTCGGTCTCGCCGTGCCGCAACAGCAACAACGTCATGGCACTGCCGGCATCCCCGCCCCAGCCGCGCGCCGGGACGGAATCGTCGGCCGCCAGGACCTCATCGGCCGCCGCGGACTCCCCCGCCGGCTCGGCTTCAGGCGCCGCCGCCAGGGCGCCGACCTCCCACACCGGCGGACCGCCGTCGAGTACGGCGTTCACCAGCGCGTCGGCGGTCTTGTTGCGCTCGCGCGGCACCCACGTCCAGGTCGGGTCCGCCGGCACCAGTGCGCGGGCCTGCTCGGCGAGCCGGCGCATGTCGGCGTGCTTGACCTTCCAGCGACCGGCCATCTGCTCGATGACCAGCTTGCTGTCCATCCGGATCTCGACCGCCGCGTCCGGGTCGAGTTCGCGGGCCAGCTTCAGGCCGGCGATCAGGCCGTTGTACTCCGCGACGTTGTTGGTCGCGGTGCCGATCCGCTCCGCCGCGCGGGCGATGACGTCGCCGGACTCCGGGTCGCGGACCACCGCGCCGTACGCCGCCCGGCCGGGATTTCCGCGCGAGCCACCGTCCGCCTCGACGACCAGTCGCCGCGTGCCCGGCCCGGACGCGCCTGCCGTGGCTGCCCGGGGCTCGTGCTCGAACAGCCGATCAGACACCGGACTCCAGCGTGCGGATCAGGATCCGGCCACACTCCTCACAGCTCAGCACGGCGTCGTCCGGCTTCGCCGCGATCTGGCCGAGATAGCGCGCGTCCAGCTCCATCCGGCAGCCCTCGCAGCGGCGCTGGCGCAACGCCGCGGCGCCGACACCACCGTGCTGCGCGCGCCGCTTCTCGTACAGATTCAGCAGGTCGTCGGACACCCCGGCCGCGGTGTCGGTGCGCTCGCGGCGCACCTGCTCGACCTCGGCGTCGATGGAGGCGTACGCACGCTCGACGGCCTGGTCGATCTCGGTCAGCAACGCGCCGAGCTCGGTCTCCCGGGCGGACAACTGCTCCTCGTGGGCGGTGGCGGCCTCGAGGCGTTCCATCACGTCGAGCTCGACGTCCTCGAGGTCGGACTGGCGCCGCTGCAGCGACTCGATCTCGTGCTGGAGGCTCTCCAGGTCGCGGGCCGAACCGACCTGGCCGGACTGCAGCCGCTGCTCGTCACGAGCCCGCCGGGTGCGGACCTGCTCCACGTCGGACTCGGCCTTGCGCTGCTCGCGGGTGAGGTCGCTCACCTGTGCCTGGGCGGTGGCGAGTTCGGACGCGAGCTTGGCGCGTTCGGCCCGCAGGCGCTCGCTCTCGGCGACCTCGGGAACCGTCCGGCGGCGGTGGGCAAGCTGGTCGAGCCGCAGGTCCAGCGCCTGGACGTCGAGCAGCCGCAGCTGGATGAACGGGTCGGCGTTCAGAGGGTCCCTCCCTGATCAGCTTGGCTCACCCACGGGTCCGTGCACAGCGTCGAGACGCGGGTCTCCACCGTAGTGCCCCGCTCGGTGAGCCCGGCGCGGAGCCGGTCGGCGGCGTCGTCCAGCCACGGCCACTCGCCGGCCCAGTGGGCGACGTCCAGCAGAGCGGGCGCGCCGGGGTGTTCGGCGGCCTCCGAGGCCGGATGGTGGCGCAGGTCGGCGGTGACGTAGGCGTCCACGCCGAGGGCCCGCACGGTGTCGAGGTAGGAGTCGCCCGCGCCGCCGCAGACCGCGACCGTGGCCACGGTCCGCTCCGGGTCGCCCGCGACGCGGACGCCGTGCGCGGTGGGCGGCAGGGCGGCGGCCACCCGGCGGCCGAACGCCGCCAGCGGCTCGGGGGTGGGCAGGACGCCGACCCGGCCGACGCCGAGCCACGGGGTGTCCGGGCGTGGGTCGAGCGGGCGCAGGTCGGTCAGTCCCAGCGCGCCGGCCAGGGCGTCGGAGACCCCGGGATCGGCCGCGTCGGCGTTGGTGTGGCAGACGTGCAGGCCGATGCCGGCGCGGATCAGCGAGTGCACCAGCCGGCCCTTCGGCGTCGTCGCCGCCACGCCGTGCACGCCGCGCAGGAAGAGCGGGTGGTGGGTGACGATCAGGTCGGCCGGCCAGTCCAGTGCCTCCCGGGCCACCTCGGCCACCGGGTCGACGGCGAACAGGATCCGGCGTACCTCCGCGTCGGGGTCGCCACAGACCAGCCCCACCGCGTCCCAGTCGGCGGCCCAGCGGGGGTCGTACAACCCGTCGAGGACCTCCACCACCTGCGCGAGCGTCACCACCCGGCAACCCTAGCGTCAGGCGTGGACGGGTCCGGACCCGTCCACCGGGCGGGCCGCCGGCTGCTGCAGATGCCGGTCCGCCGCGTCGGCGAACCGCGCCCAGTCACCGTCGGTCATCGCGTGGCCGCCGGGCCGGATGTGGTAGCCGAGCCGGCTGGGTACGACGGGACGGTCCACCGACGGCTGCTCGGTGGCCGTGAGCCCTTCCGCGCCGAGCAGTTCGTAGACCGGGGAGGCGTACTTCGCGCCGAGGAACTCCCCTGCCGGGTCGGCCCAGGTGTCCTCCTCCGCGCTGGCGACGTACGCCGGACGCGGGGCGACCAGGGCGAGGAGCTGGTGCTGGTCGACCGGCAGCGTCTCCTCCCGGCCGGCGTAGGCGGTGAACGCCGGGCAGAACCAGTGCGGGAACCCGCTGGTGATCGCCTCGACGGTCTCCCCGACCCGGCGCCGCGACAGCGCCACGCCACCGCAGCCGGAGTTGTTCGACACCGCCATCGCGAACCGCTCGTCGAGTGCCGCGGCCCAGACCGCGGCCTTGCCCAGCCGGGAGTGCCCGGCGACGATCACCCGGCCGCCGTCGACGCGCTCGTCGTCGCGCAGGTGGTCGAGGATGCGGGACAGCCCCCAGGCCCAGGCGCCGAGCGCGCCCCACTCGTGCTCGCCGGGCCGTGTCTGCCCGGGGGCGTAGAAGAGCGGGTGTATGCCGTTGCCGAAGTCGTCCACGTCGGGGTCGATGTCCTGGTAGCAGGCGGTGGCCACGCCGTACCCGCGGTCGACCAGGTCCGCCAGCGGCCACGGGTGCTGCACGGGGTCGGCATCGCCGGAGGACCCGTTCTCCACCACGTCGTTGCCGCGGAAGTTCAGCGCCAGGAACACCGGAACGGGCGAGGCCGCCGACGCCGAGGCGGGCAGGTACGTGAGGACGGTCACCGCCACCGGAGCGGCGGCCGAGCCCGCATCGGAGGACGCAGCCGGGCGGCGGAACGTCAGCCGCGTCTCCACCCGGATCGCCCGCCCGTCCAGCACGAAGTCCTCGCCGAGCAGCCGGGTGCCGACCTCGACCGCGCCGTCGGGCGTACGTCCGTAGACGTGCTCCTCGAACGCCGCGAGCAGTTCCGGCCGGCGGCGCTCCCACCAGTCCGCGGGTGTGCGCACCGGCGTGCCGTCCGCGCACACCAGCGGGTCGGGCAGGCCGCCGGGCACCGACAGCTCCGCCTCGGGCACGGGCAGCCGGCCGAGCGGAAGGTCGCCGGTGCTGCCCGCGGCGCTGCCCGCGAGGCTGTCCGCGACGCCGCCGGTGGAGCTGTCGGTACCGCTGTCGGTGGAGGTCATCGCCGTCCTCTCGAGGGCCGTCACGATCGCAGCCGGAACAACACCTCGCCCGCGTTCGGGACCACCAGCGTCTCCGGGTCGCGGGCCCACTCCTCCTCGTCCACCGCCGCGGGGTCGAGGTAGTTCAGGTTCAGCGCCCGGGTGCGCTGCTCGTCCAGGCCGGTGGCGAGCGTCACCGTGATCCGGCAGCGCTCACCGTGCTCGGCGTCGAAGCGGCCCGCCCCGCGGACGTGGGTGGAGTGCGCGAGCACCGAGCGTGGCATGTCGGCGAACCGGTCCCACTGGCCCGTGAAGTACTCGCGGCAGTGGTAGCCGATCTTCTCGATCAGCGTGCCGTGGGTGCGGCTGACCTCGTGCACGTGCGGCGCGTACAGGACCACCTGGCCGCCGTCGGCGACCACCGGTTCGACCTTGTACATGCCCTTGGACGCGGTCCACAGCTCGTCGTAGCGCGGCGACACCAGGGACAGCACCCGGCGCACCGGCCGGTCGAGGTAGCGCACGTGGGTCTGCGCCGACACCTCCGCCGCGGCCGCCCACGCCTCCTCCGGTGTGCCGAACGCCAGCGCGTGCAGGTCCTTCGTACCGGACGCGACCACCACCGCGAGGCACAGGCGTTCGGCCGGGATCCGTGCGGCGGCCCGGTCGATCAGCGCCCGCACCGGTGTCACACCCGGCGTGCCGATGATCTCGACGTTGCTGATCAGGGCGCCCAGCCAGTGGGACAGGTCGATGATCTCCCGGCCGGCCACACCGGGGAAGAAGTACTTGTTGCCGCCGGAGAAGCCGACCACCTCGTGCGGGAACACCGGCCCGAGCACGAGCACCACGTCGGAGTCGACGACGTGCCGGTTGATGCGGACCGTCACCGGCTCCTCGAACCGGCCCTCCGTCACCTCCGCCACCTCGGCCGCCGGGATGTCGCCGAGGGAGACCAGCGCCTCCGGGATCCACCACTCGTGGTTGACAACCGTGGTGCCCGGATAGGCGGCCTCCAGCTCACCGGGCCGGTAGCCGAGGTGGGCGGCCAGCGCCTCCTCCGGCATCGCCGGGTGGGTGCCCAGCGCGACCAGCACGGTCAGGTGCGCGACCCGGCCGTGCACCGCCCGGTGCACGGCGCCGAGCAGCAGCGGCAGCGGGCAGCTGCGGGTGGAGTCGGGAACGACCACGCACAGGTTGCGCCCCTCCAGCGGGACGCCGGCGAGTCGTTCGGCGACGAACGCGGCGGCCTCCTCGGCCGGCACTGTCGTGCTCGGCGCGTCGGTGCCGCCCGGTCCGCCGATGAGGTCAGCGCTCACGTGTCACTCCCCTGCGTTCGTTCCCACCGGCGCGTGCGGGCACCGGCACCGGCCGGTGCCCGGACACCGGCGTCAGCCGGCGATCTCCTTCAGGTACGCCAGATTGTCGCGTACCCGTTCCTCCAGCGGGACCTCGGTGGAGAAGTCCTCCACCGACACCCAGCCGGAGTAGCCGTGCTCGCGCAGCGCCGCGAACAGCCTGGGCAGGTTGCCCACGCCGTGCCGCATCGGCGCCCAGCCCCACTTCCAGTCCGTACGGTCGGCGCCCTCGACCGGCGTGGCCACCGGCGCGGCGTTCTTCACGTGCACGTGCGCCAGGTGCTCGCCGAGGATCTCCAGGCTCCACGGGTCGTACTCGTACCCCTCCTGGAGCATGTTGCCGATGTCGTGGATGACACCGACGTGACGCGGGTCGAAGCCCTCCACGAAGCGGGCCGCCGACGAGGCGCTGGAGGTCAGCGACTGGTGGTGCAGCTCGATCAGGGCCTTCACACCGTACTGCTCGGCGAGCTCGGCGACCCGGCGATACTCCTTGCGCCGCTGGGCGAACGCCGCGTTGTAGCCCTCGGGCCCGGGCTTGCCGACCGGCACCCGCATCTGGGTGACCCCGAGGGCCGCCGCACCCTGCATCAGGCGTTCGACGTTCTCGATCTCGTCGCAGCGGGCGTACGCGCCGAGGGACGGGATGCCGAGGCCGGCCTTCTCGGTGATCTCCTTGATCCGGGGTACGTCCTCGGTGAACGTCGTCAGCGGCCAGGTGCACTTGTTGCCCTGCCAGAAGCCCGACGCGCCGGCCGGCGGCTGCTGGTCGACGATCCGCCACTCGATCCCGTCCCAGCCCTGCTCGGCGAGCTTGCCGACCGCCTCCTCCGGAGTCCACTCGGGCAGGCTCGCGGTGAAGACGGCGAACTTGAACGAACCGGTCGCGCTCATCGGGTCAGCTCCTCGATCCGGATCGGACCCTTCGTCCGCGCGGACTCGTAGATCCCGCGGATGAGGGCGAGCGTCTTGGTCCCTTCGGCGACGGTGACCAGCGGCGGACGCTTGTCGTCCAGCGCGTCGAGGAAGTCCTGGAACTGCGTGGTGTGCGACGTCGCCGTCAGACCAGCGACCGTGGGCTCGTCCTTCTTCTCCTCGACCGGGGCGAACCCGGCCGCGGCCAGTGCTTCCTGCGCCTGGTTGGCCGAGGAGCCCGCGCCGTAGGCGTAGTCCTCCTCGCTGTCCCCGGCGGAGTGGTAGTAGGTGAGCTTGTTGGCGTCGATGACCGCAGAGCCCTGGTCGCCGTGCACGTGCACCTTGGTGGTGAGGCCCGGGTAGGCCGCGGTCGTGCCGTGCACCACGCCGAGCGCGCCGCTGACGAACCGCACCGTGGCGACCGCGGTGTCCTCGACCTCGATCCGCTCGTGCGCCAGGCAGTCCGCCCACGCGTACACCTCGACCGGGTCGCCGAGGAACCACGTCATCAGGTCGATGGTGTGGATGCCCTGGTTCATCAGGGCGCCGCCGCCGTCCAGCTCCCAGGTGCCGCGCCAGTCACCGGAGTCGTAGTAGCTCTGGCTGCGCCACCACGACATGATCGCGTTGCCGGAGGTGATCCGGCCGAACTTCCCCTGCTGTACGGCCTGGTGCACCACCTGGCTGGCCGGGTCGTACCGGTGCTGGCTCACCACCATCGCGGTCCGGTCGGATCGCTTCTCCGCCTCCAGGACCCGCTTGGCGGCGTCCAGGGTGATGTCCAGCGGCTTCTCGATGATGACGTGCTTCCCGGCGTCGAGGGCAGCGACCGCGCCGTCGGCGTGCAGCCCGCTCGGGGTGGCGATCGTCACCACGTCCACGTCGGAACGCTCCAGCACCTCCTCGATGGAGTTCGCCGCGTCGACGCCGTACTTGCCGGCCAGCTCCTGCGCGCGCTCGGGCACGACGTCGGCCACCACGGCCAGCTCCGCCCTCGGCTGCAGCGACTGGATGGTCTGGGCGTGGGTGCGGCCGATCACTCCGGCGCCGATCACTGCGAATCGCATCAGTACCCCTTCTGTGGAACCCTGCCGGGCTCCGTCGCACTTTGCTGGTGGGCGTTTCGTCGCGCTGTGCTGGTGAGCTGGTGTGGCTGGTCCGGGACGTTCCTAGTGGTACGCGATGCCTTCGGCGTCGAGCAGCCCGGTGAACGCCTTCGTCGCGGTGGCGAACAGCTCGGGACCGGAGAACCCGCCGGACTCGCCCATGTAGGCGAGGTGCGGCTCCATCGAGAAGTAGCTGTCGAAGCCGTCGGCCTTCAGCGCGCGGATGGTCTCCGGGATCTGCCCGTCGCCCTCGCCGGCCGGGACCACCCGGCCCTCGGCGGCGACCGCGTCCTTGATCTGCAGGTAGTCGATGTAGGGGCGCAGGTCGGCGAAGCCGTCGGTGAACGGTGCCACGTCGCACAGGACGAAGTTGGCGGGGTCCCACACCAGGCGCAGCCTGTCCGAACCGACCGACTCCACGATGTCCAGGCAGCGGGAGGGGACGTCGCCGTAGATCTTGCGCTCGTTCTCGTGGGCGAGGATGACGTCCTGGTCGCCCACCCGCTCCGCCAGCGCCGACATCCGCCGCAGCACCTCGTCGCGGTGCTTGGCCGGGTCGTCACCGTCAGGCATCCAGAACGAGAAGATCCGGATGTACGGCGCCTGCAGCTCCCTGGCCACCCACAGCGCCCGGTCGAACCTCGCGAGGTGCTCGTCGAAGTCGTCGTGGATGCCGACCTTGCCGATCGGCGAACCCACCGCGGACAGCCCGATGCCGTACTGCGCGAGGATCCGCTTCAGCTCACCGATCTGGTCGTCGTCGAGGTCGAGGACGTTGGTGCCCCAGGCGCTGCGGAACTCGACATACCGGATGCCGAGCTCGTTGAGCGTGCGGAACTGGACGTGCGGGTCGGAGTCGATCTCGTCGGCGAATCCGGAGAGGGTCCACATCGTGGCGTCGTGCTCCTCGGGTGGTCGGGTCGGTCCCAGCCGTACGACACACGACTGGTTGTGGCAACTATGGCAACCGGTTGCCAAAGTTTGTCAAGAGGGGTGAGACTAGGCCGTCCGACAACGGCAGCCGTCACCGAGCGGCCGTCACCGCCCGGTGACGCGCCGGTGACCCGGTGACGCGCCGGTGACCCGGTGACCCAGACGTGGAGGGAGCGACCTGGTGAGCGACCGGACGCCGACGATCCACGACGTGGCCGCCCGCTGCGGGGTCAACGCCTCCACGGTGTCGCGGGCCTTCAGCAGGCCCGAGCGGGTCAGCCCGGCCACCCGGGACCGGATCCACGCCATCGCCGCGGAGATGGGCTATAGGCCGAACGCCATCGCCCGGGCGCTGCCGTCCGGGCGCACCCGCACCCTCGGGCTGCTGGTCCCCGACATCACCAACCCGTTCTTCCTGGACCTGATCCGCGGTGCCGAACGCGCCGCGGCGGCGGCCGGCTACACCCTGGTGCTGGCCGACACCGAGGAGACCAGCCAGCAGGAGACGACCGTGGTGGAGCGGCTCACCGGCGCCGTGGACGGCTTCGTGCTGGCCTCTTCCCGGGCCTCGGACGAGCGGCTGCGCGAGGTGCACGCCAAGACCCGGCTCGTGGTGGTCAACCGCCGGGTCCGTCCGGTGCCGGGCGTGTTGATCGACAGCGCCCACGGCACCCGGCAGGCCGCCGAGCACCTGGCCTCGCTCGGCCACCGGCGGATCGCCTACCTGGCCGGGCCGCGCGCCTCCTGGTCCGACGCCCGCCGGTGGCGCACGCTGCAGGCACTCGCCCGCCACCGCGACCTCGAGGTGGTCCGGATCGGCCCGCTCGCCCCCACGGTCGAGGGCGGGATGGCCGCTGCGGACTCCGCCGTCCTGGACGACGTGACGGCGGTGGTGACGTTCAACGACCTGCTCGCCATCGGGGTGCTGCGCCGGCTGCGCGACCGGGGAATCGACGTACCCGGACAGATCAGCGTGGTCGGCTGCGACGACATCTTCGGCGCCGACTTCTGCCACCCGTCGCTGACCACGCTGGCCGCGCCGATCGAGTCCGCAGGCCGGGCCGCGGTCGACCTCCTGCTCGGCCTGCTCGCCTCCGGCGGGCCGGACCGTCCACGTGCCGACAGCGCCGAAGGCCCCGAGGACGTCGTACTCCCCACCAGGCTGACGATCCGGGAGAGCACCGGCCCGGCACCCGCCGGGAGCGCACGGGGCCGCTCCCCGCGCCAGCGGGCCGCGGCCGACCGGCGTACCGCGAGGGCGGTGGGCGCCAGCCGCTGACCTCGCCCGGCTCCCCCGTTTCCGCACGCCCCAGCCGACACCAGGCACGACGATCCGGCTCGACGACCACACCCACCACCATCGGAAGGTGTACGTGATGAAACTCAGCTTCAGCACGCTCGGTTGTCCGAAGTACACCCTGGACCAGGTTCTTTCCACCGCGACCGGCAACGGCTACGACGGCGTCGAACTCCGCTTCCTGCGCGGCGAGGTCGGCCTGCACGAGCTGGAGGAGTTCTCCGCCGAGGGTCTGCCCCGCACGAGGGCGAGGTTCGAGCAGGCCGGGGTGGAGCTCGCCTGCCTGGACACCAGCGTCCGGTTCACCTCACCCGACAAGGACGAACGCGCCAAGCAGCTCGAGTCGGCCCGCACCTACGCCCGGATCGCGGCCGAGCTCGGCTCGAAGTACATCCGGGTCTTCGGCGGCGCGGTCCCCGACGAGGGACCGGAGCGTACGGAGACCACCAGGCGGATCGCCGAGGGGCTCGCCGAGGCGGCCGCCGCCACCCGCGCCGAGGGCGTCACCGCGGTGCTGGAGACACACGACAGCTTCTGCACCTCCGCCCAGGTCGGCGAGCTCCTGTCGTACGCACCCAACGACGACCTCGGCATCCTGTGGGACGTTCTGCACTCCTACCGCCACGGCGAGCCACTGGAGCAGACCTGGCAGGCGCTGGGCGACCGGATCAGGCACGTCCACCTCAAGGACTCCGGCTCCTACTCCCCCACCGACTTCGACTTCCGGCTCACCGGCGAGGGCACGATGCCGATCGGTGAGTTCGTCGGGCTGCTGGACCGGGAGGGCTACACCGGCTACCTGAGCTTCGAGTGGGAGAAGGCCTGGCACCCCGAGATCGAGGAGCCGGAGGTCGCGATCCCGCAGTACGCGGAGTACATGCGCAAGCTGGTCCCGGCCGCGCGCTGACGAACCGGCGAGCCCGGGGAAGCCGGGCACGCGCCCCGGAGCCCCCGTAGACCCCGAAGTCCTGACCCCGAGCGAACCAGAAGAAGGGACCGGATGAGCGACATCGAACTCCACCCGGACCGGCTGTTCCCGACCGACCCGAGCGTGCGGTCCATCGCCCGCCGGCTGTACGACGAGGTGGCCGGGCTGCCGATCATCTCCCCGCACGGTCACGTGGATCCCGCGATCCTGGCCGAGGACCAGCCGTTCGGCGACCCGGCCAACCTGCTCGTCGTACCCGACCACTACGTCACCCGGCTGCTGCACGCGCACGGGGTGTCGTTCGACGCCCTCGGCGTACCGCCCGGCGCACCGAAGGGCGACGCCTCTCCCCGGGAGATCTGGCGGACGTTCTGCTCGCACTGGTGGGCGTTCCGCGGCACTCCCTCGCGGTACTGGCTGGAGGCGGAGCTGGTGGACGTGTTCGGCGTTCACCTGCGGCCCTCGGCCGAGACCGCCGACGAGATCTTCGACCAGCTCAGCGAGCGGCTGGCCGCGCCGGAGTTCCGCCCGCGCGCGTTGTACGAACGCTTCGGGATCGAGGTCCTCGCCACCACCGACGACCCGGCCGACGACCTCGCGGCGCACCGGAAGCTCGCCGACGACACGGCCTGGAAGGGCCGGGTGGTCCCGACCTTCCGCCCCGACCCCTACCTCGAGCCCGCCCGGCCGGACTGGCCCGCGGGGGTGGCGAAGCTCGGCGAGGTGACCGGCGAGGACACCACCGGCTACGCCGGCTACGTCGCCGCGCTGGAGCAGCGGCGGGCGTACTTCAAGCGCAACGGCGCCACCGCCACCGACCACGGCCACGCCGACGCTGGCAGCCAGCCGCTGGAGCCGGCCGAGGCGAACCGGATCTACGCGGCCGCGCTCACCGGCGCCGCCACGCCGGAGGAGGCCACGGCGTTCCGCCGGCACATGTTCACCGAGATGGCCAGGATGGCCTGCGAGGACGGCCTGGTGATGCAGGTGCACCCGGGGGTGCTGCGCGACCACCACACCGGGACCTTCGACCGGTACGGCCGCGACGTGGGCGGGGACATCCCGATGACCACGGAGTACACCCGGTCGCTGCGGCCGCTGCTGCAGCGCTTCGGCACCCACCCGAACTTCCGGATGGTGCTGTTCACCGTGGACGAGGACGTGTTCTCCCGGGAGATCGCGCCGCTTGCGGGCTTCTACCCGTCGGTGTTCGTCGGCGCGCCGTGGTGGTTCATCGACACCCCGGACGCCATCCGGAGGTTCCGCGACGCGGTTACCGACACGGTCGGCTTCCACAAGACGGCCGGCTTCGTCGACGACACCCGCGCCTACTGCTCGATTCCGGTACGCCACGACATGGCCCGCCGGCTCGACTGCGGGTACCTCGCCCGGCTGGTCGCCGAGCACCGGCTGCCCGAGGACGAGGCGGCCGACACCGCCGCCGACCTCGCTTACCGCCTGCCCGCCTCGACCTTCCGCGTCGCATGAGGGGGCTCACGAGGGCCGAGGCCGGACTCGGCGGCCCGGCTCCGGTCCGGGTCGTGCACCTCGGCCTCGGCGCGTTCTTCCGGGCGCACCAGGCGTGGTACACCCACCGGGCGAACGTTTCGGACACCACCGGTGAGCCGGCCGGCATCGCGGCGTTCACCGGACGGCGGCCCGACGCCGCCCGGCCGCTCGCGGACCAGGACGGGCTCTACCACCTGCTGGTCCGCGACCGCGACGGCGACCGGACCGAGCTGGTCACCAGCCTGTCCGGTGCGTACGACGGAGCCGAAGCGCAGCGGCGTGACGGCGCGCTGGCCGACCCGGCCGTCACGGCGGTCACCCTCACCATCACCGAGGCCGGCTACCTGCGGGCCGCCGACGGCGCGCCCGACCTCGCCGACCCGCGACTGGCCGGCGACGTGGAGCGGCTGCGTGCCGGCGTCTCCGACGTGTCCACGGCACCGGGGCGGCTGCTGTCCGGGCTGGCCGCGCGCCGGGCGGCCGACGCCGGCCCGCTCGCGGTCGTACCCTGCGACAACCTCGTGGACAACGGCGCCACGGTCGCGCGGGTGCTGACCGGGGTCGCCGACGCGGTCGACGCGGACCTCGCCGCGTGGGTACGCGCGAACGTGTCGTTCGTCTCCACCACCATCGACCGGATCACGCCGGCGACCACACCGGGAGACCGCGAGGTGGTCGCCTCCCTGAGCGGGTTCGCCGATCAGGCGCCGGTGGTCACCGAGCCGTTCACCGAGTGGGTACTGGCCGGGGACTTCCCGGCCGGGCGGCCCGCCTGGGAGCAGGCGGGCGCGCGGTTCGTCGACGACGTACGGCCGTTCGAGCAGCGCAAGCTGTGGTTGCTCAACGGAGCACACTCCCTGCTGGCGTACGCGGGCCCGACCCGCGGCCACGAGACGGTGGCGGAGGCGATCGCCGACCCGGTGTGCCGGGGCTGGGTGGACGCCTGGTGGGACGCGGCGGCCCGGCACCTGCCGCTGGAGGAGCCGGACATCGCGAAGTACCGCGCCGACCTGGTGGAGCGGTTCGCCAACCCGAGGATCCGGCACGCGCTGGCGCAGATCGCGATGGACGGGTCGCAGAAGCTGCCGATCCGGGTGCTGCCGGTGCTGACCCGCGAGCGCGCGGACGGTGTGCTTCCCGAGGGCGGAGTGGTCGCGCTCGCCGGCTGGCTGGCGCACCTGCGGGACGGGTCCCGCGTACGCGATCCGCGCGGGGAGGAGCTCGTCGGCCTGGCCGGCGGCCCGGTGGAGGAGGTCGTACCCCGGGTGCTCGCCGTCCTCGACCCGGCGCTGGCCGACGACGCCGAGCTGGTGGCCGGCGTACGCCGGGCGCTCACCGAGCTGACCGGCTGACTCCCGGCCGGACGGGCTGCACCTCCGACCGACCGGCGACCGACCGGCGACCGACCGGCGACCGACCGGGACAGGAGGCAGCATCGCGGCGGGGGACCGTCCACTCGGGCGGTCCCCCGCCGCGTTCGCGGACCGGCGCGTCCGCGAACGGTACGAACCGGTTGGGCGGGTTTCATCCTGGGTAATGCACCACGGCAAGTGCATGCCTGCAACATTTCCGTCGCGTTGCCCCAGCCCCTGGCGAACCCGCGTCGTCGTCGATCGTGCCCGCCCCGCTGCGGAGCCCGGCGGTGACGGAGACCTCCCAGGAGCCCGGCACATGACCTCCTTGCCTCCCCTCGTCCGCGAACCCGCCTCGACCGCCGAGGCCGCCGCGCCCACGGCGGAGTCCTCGCGTCCGGCGCCCCGGCACGAACCCGGCATGGGCCCGGGCGCGCTCGCCATCCGGGTGCCCCCGGCGTCGCTGGACCCCGGCCGGCACCGGATGCCGCACTCGGCCGTACGCCCGCCCGCGGCGGCACTCGTCTCCGGCCTGCTCTACCTGCTCACCGCCGGGCGGCTGGCGAGGTTCCGCGCCCGCGGCGCCCGGGTCCAGGCGCACGCCGACGGCGCCACGGACTGAGCGGTTCGGCGTTCCGGCGTTCCGGCGTTCCGGCGTTCCGGCGTTCCGGCGTTCCGGCGTTCCGGCTAGAACGTCGTCGTCAGCTCCAGCGCGCGACCGGTCCGGGCGGACTCGGCGACCTTCAGCATGATCTCCAGGGCGTGCCGGCCGTGCTCGGCGCTGAGCGTGGGCCGCTCCCCCGTCCGCACGCAGTCGGCGAGGTGCTCGACCAGCACCGCGCGGTGCAGCAGGTCGTGCCGCGCCTGGCTCGCCCGCAGGTGACCCCACCCGGACGGTTGCACCCAGCCGTCCATGCCGGGCAGCGCGTCGACACGGAAGACCTCCAGCGGCGAGTCACCGCCGCGGCCGTCCTTGATGTTCAGCGTGCCCCGGCGGCCGAAGATCTCGACCTTGGGACTCTTCGCCGCCTGGACGTTGAAGGTGCCGTCGACGACCGCGAACGTCGCCCCGCCGAAGTCCAGCATGAACAGCGTGTTGTCGTCGGTCGTCACGTCCACCACGGTCCCGCCGAACGGCCCGGTGCCCCGCACCGTACGGGTGGGCTCGGTGATGCCGGAGAACGCCACCACCCGCTTCGCCGGCCCGAGCAGCGCGGTGATTTCCTGGATGCCGTACACGCCCATGTCCAGCAGCGGCCCCGAACCCTGCTGGTAGAACCAACTCGGGTCGGTGGGCCAGCCGTACGGCCCGCCGCCCGGGCCGGCGTGTGAGCTGCGCACCCGGGCGAACGCGACCTTCCCGATGGCGTCCAGGTCGAGCAGCCGGCGCGCCTCCTGGTAGGTGGGGAACAACGCGTCGGGCGGCGAGCACACCACCGTCAGGTTGCCGGCGGCGGCGAGCTCGATGATCTCGTCCGCCTCGTCCATGGTGTTGGCCAGCGGCTTCTCGGTGGCCAGATGCTTGCCGGCACGCAGGATCGACAGCGACGTCTTGCCGTGGAACCCGATCGGTGTCAGGTTGACCACCGCGTCCAGGTCCGCGTGCTCGAGCATGGCTTCCAGGCTCGGGTAGGCGGCGGGGACGCCGAACTCCTTCGCCACCGCCTGGGCCCGTTCGTACACCACGTCGGCGACCGCCGCCACGGTCACTTTCTCCGCGATCCACCGCATGTTCGGGAGTACGCCCACCGCGGTGGTCGCGATCATCCCCGTACCCAGGATCCCCACCCGCAGTGGCTCCTGGCCGCCCTCGGCCCTCGTGTCCGGCGTCGTGTCCGGTGTCGTGTGCGGCGTCGTCATCCCCGACCTCCACGGTCCGCGCGATCCCTCGCCGTCAACGTCGCAGACTTTTCGCGGCGTGTGGGGCCGGTGTGCCGGAGACGGCCACCACCGTCCGGGACCGGCGCGTGCTGCCGATCCGGACACGGCCGAGCAGTCAGTCGCTCTCGTCCTGGTCGCGGTGCCGCCGGACGATCGCCTCGGCCATGTTCGCGACCAGCCGGCGCGCCTCCGGCGGGTGGGCCACCTCGATGTGGTCACTGAACTGCAGCAACTGGCGCACCCCGTCGAGTTGGTCGTATCCGACGGTGATCCGCACCCGCTCGGGGACGTCGGCCGGTTCCACCGAACGCAGCCTGCTGCCGAGGATCCGGCGGGCGATGTCCTCGCGGTCGGCGTCCAGGAAAGCCGTCACGATCACCTCGTGCCGGTCCTCGAGCGCGGTCGCGAGGTCGCGGGCGACCTCGGCGAGGCTGACGCCGGGGCGGATGCGACGGTCCTCGTCGAGCACGCTCCAGGAGCTCAGCCGGGCGAGGGCGAACATCCGCGGGCGTCCGTCCACGTCGGCGACGAGGTACCAGCTACCACCGCGCGCGGACACGCCGTAGGGGTCGACGACGCGCTCCCGTACGGCGCGCTCGCCACTGGACCGGTAGCCGATCCGCAACCGCCGGCCGCGTCGCAGGTCCTCGATCAGTGCCGCGAGGTCGACCGGCTCGTGAGGTGCGAACCAGCGGGCGTTGTCGATGGCGACGACATCGGTCAGCGCCAGGGCTTCCTGACCCCTCCGACCTCTCCGGCCCCGGGCGGGGTCCGGGCGGCGGGACCGGGACGTGAGCTTGTGCGCCGCGCTGCGCGCCGCCGCGTCGACCCCGAGCTGCCGGGCACGGGTGACGTCGACGCCGATGACCTGCAGCACGTCGGTCTCCGTCGGGGTCAGCCGGCCGACGTCGATGTCCACGCCCGGGAGCAGGGTGATGCCGCCGTAGCGGCCTCGCTCGGCCACGACCGGCACGTCCGCCGCGGCCAGTGCGTCCACGTCCCGCAGGATCGTCCGCCTGGAGACCCCGAACTGCCCGGCGAGCTCGTCGGCGGTCAGCTGCCTGCTCGCCTGCAGGGCGACGAGTATCGCGAGCAGCCGTTGCGGACGATCCATCCCACCACGCTCATCCGGCCGGTCCCACCCAAATGGAGACATGGATTGTCACCTATTGATGTGAGCGTAGCCGTGCGTGGCCCGAAACCCGAGATGTCCCTTGAACCAGCCTGAAGAAGACCCTGAAGAAGGAGGACGGCGGCATGAGCGCCCCGAACCTGTTCCTGATCTACGTCACCGACGTCGAGCGATCGACCCGGTTCTACTCCCAGCTGTTCGAGATCGAGCCGATCGTCACCACCCCGCGCTACGTGCCGTTCGAGGTCGCGCCCGGAGTGCTGTTCGCGCTGTGGAGTGGACGCGGCGACACCGTGACACCCACCGCACCGCGCTCGTCCGAGGTCGGCCTGATGGTGCCGGCCACCACCGTGGACGACACCTTCAGGAAGTGGGCCGCCAAGGACGTCACGGTCGTCGAGGAACCACACGAGGAGGTCTTCGGCCGTACGTTCGTCGTGGCCGACCCGGACGGCAACCTCGTCCGCGTCTCCCCGCTCGACTGAGCGGTTCGACGAGCTGTGTGAACGGGTCGGCAAGGGGTGGGGCCGGACGGGATCGAACCGCCGACACTCGCGGTGTAAACGCGATGCTCTACCACTGAGCTACGGCCCCCGGGTCGAGGCGACAGATTACCCGGTCCGGCGATCAACCCCGCACCAGGGCGTCCCGTGCGGTCCCGCGGCTACAGCCGCTCCAGGGCGGTGAGGTAGTCGCCGACCGCGCGGGCGTCCGGGATGGCGTTGACGACCTGCCAGCGGATCGTCCCGGTCCGGTCGATCACGAAGGTGCCGCGCAGCGCGCAGCCGCGGTCGGCGTCGAAGACGCCGTAGTCCCGGGCCACCGCGCCGTGCGGCCAGAAGTCCGACAGGAGCGGAAACGTCAGCGACTCGCGTTCGGCGAACACCCGCAGCGAGAACATCGAGTCGCAGGAGATCGCGAGCACCCGGGCGTCCAGAGAAGCGAGCCGCGGCTGGGCCTTCTGCAGCGCCTTCAGCTCCCCGGTGCAAACCCCGGTGAACGCGAACGGGTAGAAGACCACGACGGTGTGCAGGGCTGCCGCCCGGCCGGCATCGGCCGTGTCACCCGAGCGGCCCGTGCCCTGGGCCTCGTCCCCGAGGAGGCGTACCTGCGCCCCGTGCTGGTCGTTCAGCGCGAAGTCCGGCGCCTGCGCACCGACCCCCGGCATCTGCGGATGCTGCGGGTGCTGCGTCGTGGCCGCGTCCACGGCACGTCCCTCCCTCTCCCGGGTTCCGGATGCCCGGTTCACGCGTAAGGCGTTCGCCGGCCGTCGTCCCACAGCCGGCGAACGCCGCCGCACACACGATTCAGCGCCTGCCGGGTCCTCAGCGCTGCCGGGTCCTCAGCGCTGCCGGGACTTCGGCGTGGCCAGCCGGGTGCCGAGC
Organism: Actinopolymorpha sp. NPDC004070; assembly: GCF_040610475.1. Taxonomy (NCBI): domain Bacteria; kingdom Bacillati; phylum Actinomycetota; class Actinomycetes; order Propionibacteriales; family Actinopolymorphaceae; genus Actinopolymorpha; species Actinopolymorpha sp. NPDC004070. The sequence continues at coordinate 61,433 of NZ_JBEXMJ010000006.1, forward strand.
CAGTCCGGCGCCACGGACTTGCTGGTCGTCGTGGCCAGACCCGCGGTGGGCGCCGACTCGGAGATGTCGCTGGCCTCGACGTAGCCGTCCCGGCCCACCTTCGGTGTCAACAGCCAGATGACACCGCCGTCGGTGAGGTCCGGTTTGGTGTCGACCAGCGCGTCCACCAGGTCGCCGTCGTCCTCCCGCCACCACAAGATGACCGCGTCGACCACCTCGTCGTAGTCCTCGTCCACGAGGTCGTTCCCGGTGTGCTCTTCGATCGCCCGGCGCAGGTCTTCGTCACAGTCCTCGTCCCAACCGAGCTCCTGCACCACCATGCCGGGCCGTAGACCCAGCCGCTCTGCTGGCCCAGACTGGCCTTCGGCCTCGCCTGCGGTCGCGCTCACGAGTCCCGCCCTCCATTTCTCCGAATTACGTGTTGGCCGGTAGTCCAGCGCCCCGGCGCGTCGTACGCAAGTGCCCACGGTGTGTCGTACCCCGCGTCCACCCGTCGCGACTTGTCGCTCATACGGACAGTCTCGGGCAGTCTCAGCCCCGGAGCAGTGACAACCGGACCTTTCGCCGCGGATTGTCGCGGTTGGTGTCGACCAGGCACACGCGCTGCCAGGTGCCGAGCGCCAACCGGCCGGCCACGACAGGAAGCGTTGCATACGGCGGAACGAACGCGGGCACCACGTGGTCGCGGCCGTGTCCGGGCGAACCGTGCCGGTGCCGCCAGCCGAAGTCGGCCGGCAACACCGCGCCGAGCACGGCGAGCAGGTCGTCGTCGCTTCCGGAGCCGGTCTCGATCACGGCCACGCCGGCGGTCGCGTGCGGGGCGAACACGTGCAGGAGCCCGTCGGCATCCTCGGTTCCGTCGGCGCCGTCAGCGCCGTCGAAGGCCGACGCGAGGAACCGCTCGCACTCGTCGGTGAGGTCGAGCACCACCTCGCCGGAGCCGGTGCGGACCTCCACGATCTCACTGCGCATATCGGCCTTTCGGGGCGAGAGCGGTCGAGAACGGACAACTTTGGGTGAGTACTGACCGCAACGGTGGTTTCCGGCATGGTGCCCGAGTCCGGAAACAGACCAGACACTGGTACCCGCCCGCGGATGGGACGACGTAGGGTTGGCTCCCGGTTTCGCCCTGACGCCGGTGCGGGCTCTGGGTCGAGGCCACGGGCCGCCACCATGGCCCGGTGTCGGCGTTCGGCCCCCGGAAAGGCACCACCGGGACCGGGGACGACTCCTGCTCTCCCGCGAGAGACTATGAGAGTCAGGACGACGATGCACTACCTGGCACTACCTGGTGGGAGCACCCCCACACCCCCGAGAAAGGGATCGCCGTGGCTTCCGGAGCAGAGCGTAGGCCCATCATCACAGATGGACTTCCCACCCAGCTCCCCGACATCGATCCGGACGAGACCCGTGAATGGATCGAGTCGCTCGACGCGGTACTCGACGAGCGCGGACAGGAGCGTGCGCGCTACCTGATGCTGCGCCTGCTGGAACGCGCGCGCGAGCGGCAGGTGGGCGTCCCCGCGTTGCGGAGCACCGACTACATCAACAGCATCCCGCCCGACCGCGAGCCGTGGTTCCCCGGCGACGAGCACGTCGAACGCCGCATCCGCGCCTACATCCGCTGGAACGCCGCGATCATGGTGTCGCGCGCCAACCGCAAGGGCCTGGAGGTCGGCGGGCACATCGCCACCTACCAGTCCGCGGCCAGCCTGTACGAGGTGGGCTTCAACCACTTCTTCCGCGGCAAGGACCACCCCGGCGGCGGCGACCAGATCTTCATCCAGGGCCACGCGTCCCCGGGCATCTACGCCCGCGCGTTCCTGGAGGGCCGGCTGAGCGAGGACCAGCTGAACGCCTTCCGCCAGGAGGTGTCGCAGGGCGCCGGCAACGGCCTGTCCAGCTACCCGCACCCGCGGCTGATGCCGAACTTCTGGGAGTTCCCCACCGTCTCGATGGGGCTCACCGCGGTCAACGCGATCTACCAGGCGCGGTTCAACCGCTACCTCCGCAACCGCGGGATCAAGGACACCAGCCAGCAGCACGTGTGGGCGTTCCTCGGTGATGGCGAGATGAGCGAGCCGGAGTCCCTCGGCGCGATCGGGGTGGCGTCGCGGGAGGAGCTGGACAACCTCACGTTCGTCATCAACTGCAACCTCCAGCAGCTCGACGGTCCGGTGCGCGGCAACGGCAAGGTGATCCAGGAGCTGGAGTCCTACTTCCGGGGCGCCGGGTGGAACGTCATCAAGGTCATCTGGGGCCGCGACTGGGACCCGCTGCTGGCCCAGGACGTCGACGGCGTGCTGGTCAACAAGATGAACACCACCCCCGACGGTCAGTTCCAGACGTTCTCGGTGGAGACCGGGGAGTACATCCGCGAGCACTTCTTCGGCGGTGACCGGCGTCTGGGCAAGATGGTCGAGGGGCTGTCCGACGACGACCTGCGCAAGCTCTCGCGCGGCGGCCACGACTACCGCAAGGTCTACGCCGCGTTCAAGGCGGCGACCGAGCACGTCGGCCAGCCGACGGTCATCCTGGCGCACACGATCAAGGGCTGGACGATCGAGGCGCTGGAGGGCCGCAACGCGACCCACCAGATGAAGAAGCTCACCAAGGACGACGTCAAGAAGTTCCGGGACCGGCTGTATCTCCCGATCTCGGACAAGGAGATCGACGAGAACGACCTCCCGCCCTACTACCACCCTGGCAAGGACTCCGACGAGATCGCCTACATGCTCGAACGCCGCCGCCAGCTCGGCGGGCCGGCACCGGAGCGCCGGGTCAGCCCCACGCCGCTGAAGCTGCCCGGCGACGCCGTGTACAGCGAGCTGCGCAAGGGGTCGGGCAAGCAGCGGGTGGCCACCACGATGGCGTTCGTACGGCTGCTCAAGGACCTCATGCGCGACAAGGGCATCGGCGCGCGGTTCGTGCCGATCGCACCGGACGAGTTCCGCACGTTCGGCATGGACTCGATGTTCCCGACGGCGAAGATCTACGACCCGTTCGGTCAGACGTACGAAGGTGTCGACCGCAAGCTGCTGTTGTCGTACAAGCAGTCGGAGAAGGGCCAGCTGCTGCACGAGGGCATCAGCGAGGCCGGCGCCATGGGCTCGGTGACGGCGGCGGGCACGGCCTACGCCACTCACGGCGAGCCGATGATCCCGGTCTACATCTTCTACTCGATGTTCGGGTTCCAGCGCACCGGCGACTTCATGTGGGCGCTCGGTGACCAGCTCGCCCGGGGCTTCCTGATCGGTGCCACCGCCGGGCGCACCACGCTCACCGGCGAGGGTCTGCAGCACGCCGACGGGCACTCCCACCTGCTGGCCTCGACCAACCCGGCCTGTGTGGCCTACGACCCGGCGTTCGCGTTCGAGCTGTCCTACATCGTCAAGGACGCCTTGCGGCGGATGTACGGCTCCAGTGAGGAGCACCCGAACGGCGAGGACGTCTTCTACTACCTCACCGTCTACAACGAGCCGCTGGTGCAGCCGGCCGAGCCGGAGAACGCCGACGTCGAGGGCATCCTGCGCGGCGTCTACCGCTACTCCGAGCACACCGGCGAGGTCGACGACCGCACTCCGCGGGCGCAGATCCTCGCCTCCGGCGTGGGCATGCCATGGGCGTTGGACGCGCAGCGGATGCTGTCGCAGGACTGGGGCATTGCCGCCGACGTGTGGTCGGTGACGTCGTGGAACGAGCTGCGCCGGGACGCCGTGGAGGCGGAGAAGTGGAACCTCCGCAACCCCGACAGCGAGGCGAAGGTGCCCTACATCTCGCAGAAGCTCGCGGGTGCGGCCGGTCCGTTCGTGGCGGTCAGCGACTGGATGCGGGCGGTGCCCGACCAGATCTCGCGCTGGGTGCCCGGCGACTACTCCTCACTCGGCACCGACGGATACGGCTTCGCCGACACCCGGCCGGCGGCGCGGCGGTTCTTCAACGTCGACGCCGCCTCGGTGGTGGTCGGCGTGCTGGCCGCGCTGGCGCGCCGCGGTGAGGTCAAGCAGTCGACCGTACGCGAGGCCGCCGACAGGTATGCCATCACCGACCCGACGGCGGTCGCCGACGTGGCCCAGGAGGGCGGCGACGCGTAGGAGTTCGTACGGCAGATTCGCGAAACCACGAAGGTCCCCGGCTCACGAGCCGGGGACCTACGCGTTGTGGCAAGTCCCGCGCTGCTGTCCTGGGCTGTCCCTGCCCGTCGGGGCCTGGGCGGTGGCCGGGCAGGGTGTCAACCGGCGCTTGACCTGGCGGCGCGCCGCTCGCGGCGGTCGCGGTTGCGGTCCAGGAGGTCGGCCGCCGGCAGCGTGTTGATCACCCGGTCGGCCGGGACCTCGCACTCCTCGGCGCGGGCGCAGCCGTACGGCTGCCAGTCCAGCTGACCGGGCGCGTGCGCGTCGGTGTCGATGGAGAACACACACCCCTGCTCGACCGCCTGCCGCAGCAGCCGTCGAGGTGGGTCCAGGCGTTCGGGCCGGGAGTTGATCTCCACCGCGACCCCGAACCTCCGGCAGGCCTCGAACACGATGTCGGCCTCGAACGAGGACTCCGGCCGGGTGCCGCGCCCACCGGTCACGAGCCGGCCGGTGCAGTGGCCCAGCACGGTGACCAGCGGGTTGGCGATCGCGGCCACCATTCGGGGCGTCATGTCCGATGCCGGCATCCGCAGCTTGGAGTGCACGCTTGCCACCACGATGTCGAGGGACGCGAGGAGCTCGGGATCCTGGTCCAGCGAGCCGTCCTCGAGAATGTCCACCTCGATGCCGGTGAGGATGCGGAACGGCGCGAGCTCGGCGTTCAGGTCGCGGACGACCTCCAGCTGCCGGCGCAGCCGCTCCGCGGACAGTCCGTTGGCGACCTTCAGCCTGGGCGAGTGGTCGGTGAGCGCGACGTACTCGTGGCCGAGGTCGCGGGCCGTGCGGGCCATCTCCTCGATCGGGCTGCCGCCATCGGACCACTCGGAGTGGGTGTGCAGGTCACCGCGCAGCGCCGCGCGCAGGGACACCCCACCTGTCACCAGTGGCGCGTGCTCGCCTTCCAGCCGGGCCAGGTAGCCCGCGGTCTCCCCCGCGTACGCCTCGGTGGCGACCTTCGCCGACGACGGCCCGATGCCGGCCAGCTCGGTGAGCGTTCCGTCCCCGACCCGGCGGGCGAACTCGTCCTCAGGTAGCTCGGCAAGGGTCTGCGCGGCCCTCCGGAACGCCCGCACCCGCGGGGTCTCGGCGCGCCCGCGTTCGAGCAGGAACGCGATACGGCGCAGCTGGTCGATCGCCTCGGTCGCGGTCACCCGCCCACACTAATGCTCCCGGCCGGCGGTGCGAACGCGTCGGCCGGCGTGTGGATGACCGGGGCGCGCCTGGTGTCGACGTTGTCGGTCGACGTTTTCGGTCGGTGCCCGAGGATGCCCGGCAGCCCGGCCACCGTCTCCTCGGGCAGCCCGGTGACGGTCTCCTCCGCCAGGTCGCGCCACAGCCGCATGACCCAGCGAGGGCACACACGGCCGTCGGTGGTCGGCCAGGGATGTCCGTTCACCCCGGGGGCTGTACTCCGCCGCGCAGGTCGCCGCCTCGCGCAAGGTCACCGACGCGGTGCACGCGGCCGGCGGAAGAATCTTCGCCCAGCTTCTGCACACCGGCCGGATCGGCCACCCCGCTCTGCTTCCCGGCGGGCTCGAGCCCGCGCCGTCGGCCGTCGCCGCGCGAGGGCAGGTGTTCACCCCCGACGGCATGCGCGGCTTCGTCACTCCGCGGGAGTTGACCGAGGCGGACATCCGGCAGACCGTGGCCGGCCGCGTGGCCGCCGCCCGCAACGCCGTCGACGCCGGCTTCGACGGGGTGGAACTGCACGGCGCCAACGGCTACCTGATCCACGCTGCCGCGGGACCGGCCCGGCTGACCGCGCCCCGGCACGGCACACCGTGACAGCGCGCGCAACCGAGAAAACGGCTTGAAAACGTGCGAACCAGCAGAACCTCAGCAGATCGGACAAAAGCCACCGGTCAGGCCGGATTGCCGTACGACGTCGTGGCCGTGTCCCCCGCCGGCCCGGCCGACGCTCACCATGTGTCACCACGAGCGTGGGTGTCGGGACACGGTGCGTGGGACACTTCGCAGGTGCCGAGTCTTCACCGAACGTCCACCGCGGGACATCTGGAGCGCGCGAGCGGGGTGCTCGCCTCCGCCACGATCGAACGGATGGGGGAACGCCTGTCGTGGTTCCGCCGGATGAACCCGCAGGACAGATCCTGGATCGGCCTGGTCGCGCAGACGTTCTTCGCGGCGTTCGTCGCGTGGTTCCGCGACCCCGGCCGGGGCCCGATCTTCACCGCGGACGTCCTCGGAACCGCGCCCCGCGAGCTGACCCGCAAGGTCACCCTGCACCAGACCGTCGAGATGATCCGGATCGGCATCGAGGTCGCCGAGGAACGCGTCGACCAGATCGTCCCAGAGGAGGACGTGGCCCGGGTACGCGAGGCGGTCCTGCTGTACTCCCGGGAGATCGCCTTCAGCGCAGCCGAGCTGTACGCCCGGGCGGCGGAGATGCGCGGCGCATGGGACGCCCGACTGGAGGCGCTCATCGTGGACGCCGTTCTGCGTGGCGAGACCGACGACGCGGTGCGGTCCCGCGTGGCGGCCCTCGGATGGTCGGAGTCCGCGCCCGTCCTGGTGGTGGTGGGCGCCACTCCCGCGGGTGACCCGGAGGCGGGTGTGGAGCTGATCCGGCGGGACGCCCGGCAGGCCAGGCTGGACGTCCTGACCGGCGTGCAGGGCGACCGGCTGATCGTCATCCTCGGCGGCGAGGCCGACCCGGCCAAGACCACCGCCCGGTTCGCGGCCCACTTCGGTCCGGGCCCGGTCGTCTACGGGCCGGTGGTGACCGACCTGATGGGTGCGTCCCGGGCGGCCCGCGCCGCGATCGCGGGATACCTCGCCGCACCGGCGTGGCTGGACGCGCCGCGCCCCGTCGGCGCGGAGGAACTGCTCCCCGAGCGGGCGCTGTCGGCGGACGAGACGGCCCGCCGTCAGCTGGTCGTCGACATCTACACCCCGCTCGCGCAGGCCGGCCCGGTGCTGCTGGAGACGCTGGCGGCGTTCTTCGAGAACGGCGGCTCGGTGGAGGCCACGTCCCGGATGCTGTTCGTGCACGCCAACACCGTGCGTTATCGGCTCCGGCGGATCACCGAGCTCAGCGGTTACTCTCCGTCGAACCCGCGCCATGCGTACACGCTTCGGATCGCGCTCACCCTGGGCCGCCTGCACGCCCACCAGGAAGCGTCCCCGCACTGACTTTGTAGGGTTCCTACAGAGAAGTTCGCGAAACTTTCGTCTGCCCGGGGCGCCCTTCGGGACCGTTCAGCCGTCAAGGTGGATTTCGTGCTCGTCATCGTCGCGCCTGGACAAGGGGCGCAAACGCCTGGATTCCTCGCACCGTGGCTCGAGGACCCGACTTTTGCCGACCGCATCAACTGGCTGTCCGCGGTCTGCGACACCGACCTCGCCCACTACGGCACCGATGCGGACGCGGACACCATCCGCGACACCGCGATCGCCCAGCCCCTGCTGGTGGCGTCCGGACTCGTCGCCGCGCTCGCGTTGTTCCCGCACCCCGCCGACGCGTTCCGCACCATCGACCTCGCCGCCGGCCACAGCGTCGGTGAGATCACCGCGGCCGCCGGTGTCGGTGTGATCAGCGCGGAGCAGGCGATGGTTTTCGTCCGCCAGCGTGGCAAGGCGATGGCCGCGGCAGCGGCCGAGCACCGCTCCGGGATGATGGCCGTCCTCGGCGGCGACCCCGAGGAGGTGCTCGCCGCGATCGCCCGGCACGACCTCGTGGCCGCCAACAACAACGGCCCCGGCCAGGTGGTGGCCGCCGGCACCCTGGAGGCCCTGGAACGCTTCAGCGCCGACCCGCCGACCCGCACCCGGCTCGTCCCGCTGCAGGTCGCGGGGGCCTTCCACACCAACTACGTCGCCCACGCGGTCCCCCTGCTCGGCGGCTTCGCCCGGGCCATCACCACCCACGATCCGCGCACCCGCCTGCTGTCCAACCGCGACGGCCACGTCGTCCACGACGGCCGCGAGGTCCTCGACCGGATCGTCACCCAGGTGAGCTCCCCGGTGCGGTGGGACCTGTGCATGCGCACCATGGAGGACCTCGGCGTCACCGGCATGCTGGAGATGCCGCCTGCCGGCACCCTCACCGGGATCGCCCGCCGCGCCCTGCGCGGGGTGGAGACGTTCGCGCTGAAGACGCCGGACCAACTCGACGACGCGCGTGCGTTCGTGGAGAAGCACGGCGAGGGCGGCCCGCTGGAGGGCAACCCGACCTGGCGGCTGCTGGTCGCACCGGCCAAGGGCGTGTTCAGCCTGGCCGCCGAGCAGCCCGCGGGCGCCGCACTGGCCCCGGGCGCGGTCGTGGGCAGCGTGAAGAGCCTGCGCGACGACCTGCAGGTGGCCGCGCCGCACGGCGGCACGATCGTCGAGTGGCTGGTCGAGGACGGCGACCCGGTCTCCCCCGGCCAGCCGTTGGTACGCCTGCACCCGACGGCGGTGAGCGCCCAGTGACGGGTGCGATCCGCACCTTCGACGGCACCCGCCACGCCGGCGTGCTGGGCATCGGCTCGTACCGGCCTCACCGGATCGTCACCAACGCCGAGATCTGTGAGCGGATCGACTCCTCCGACGAGTGGATCCGCACCCGCTCCGGCATCGTGAGCAGGCGCTGGGCCGGCCCGGAGGAGACGGTCACCGCAATGTCGGTCGCGGCTGCCGGCAAGGCACTGGCTGCCGCGGGGATCCAGGCCGACCAGCTGGGCTGCGTGCTGGTGGCCACGGTCTCGCACCTGTCCCAGACCCCGGCCGCGGCGCCGGTCATCGCCACCGAACTCGGTGCGCAGGGCGTGGCCGCGTTCGACATCTCCGCCGCCTGCGCGGGCTTCTGCTACGGCCTCGAGCTCGCCCGTTCCATGGTCAGCTCCGGCACCGCGACGTACGTCCTGGTCGTCGGGGTGGAACGCCTGTCCGACCTCACCGACCCCGAGGACCGGTCCACGGCGTTCCTGTTCGGCGACGGTGCGGGTGCTGCCGTGGTCGGCCCCGCCGACGAGCCGGGCATCGGCCCGGTGGTGTGGGGCTCCGACGGCGCCCAGGCAGAGGTCATCCGGCAGAAGGAGACCTGGGACGAGGCCGTGTCCGACGGCGACTTCCCGCATCTCACCATGCAGGGCAACCCGGTCTTCCGGTGGGCGTCGTACGAGATGGCGAAGGTCGCCCAGCAGGCGCTCGACCGGGCCGGCGTCACCGCACAGGACCTGGACGCCTTCGTCCCCCACCAGGCCAACAACCGCATCACCGACGCCATGGTCAAGGCCCTGAAGCTGCCCGGCCACGTCGTGATCGCACGCGACATCGCCGAGCAGGGCAACACCTCGGCGGCGTCCATCCCACTCGCCCTCGACCGGCTGCTGGCCGCGTCGGAGGTCAGGAGCGGCGACATCGCGCTCGTCATCGGTTTCGGAGCCGGGCTGGTCTACGCCGCCCAGGTCATCCGAATTCCCTGAAGTACCCAGCGCCCCCGCCCTCGTCCCCCGCGGGCGCGGCACCTGAAAAGCGGCATCCACGAGAAGAAGGAGCACCAAGGCATGGCCACTACCGAGGAAATCCGCGCCGGGCTTGCAGAGATCGTCAACGAGGTCGCAGGCATCCCGGCCGACGACGTGCAGATGGACAAGTCGTTCACCGACGACCTGGACGTCGACTCCCTGTCGATGGTCGAGGTGGTCGTCGCCGCCGAGGAAAAGTTCGGCGTCAAGATCCCCGACGACGAGGTGAAGAACCTCAAGACCGTCGGGGACGCGGTCGGCTACATCGAGCGTTCGCAGGGCTGAGGACGACGGGTGGCCGGTGGCTCGGCCGGCCCGCGGGAGCGGACGAGGTGACGTGACCCGTCACACCGACGCCCCGCGGCGCCGACCGGCACCCACCGGCTCGGGCCCCGGCCACCCTTACCCGGCGTAGGACGCGGAGACGCAAGGAGAACCCGATGAGCACCAAAGTTGTCGTCACCGGCCTGGGCGCCACCACGCCGCTCGGCGGTGACGTCCCCTCGACCTGGGACGGCCTGCTGGCCGGACGGTCGGGAGCGAAGGCCCTGACCGCGCCGGAGTACGCCGACCTGCCCTCCCGGATCGCGGCACCGGCCGCGATCGAGCCCGGCGAGGTACTTCGCCGGGTCGAGGCCCGCAAGATGGACCGCTACCAGCAGTTCGCGGTGATCGCCGCCCGCGAGGCCTGGTCCGACTCCGGGCTGGAGAAGGACGAGGTTCCCGGTGAGCGGCTGGCCGTCTCGATCGCCTCCGGCATCGGCGGCCTGATCAGCCTGCTCGACACCTACGACGTACTGCGGACCAAGGGCCCCCGCCACGTCACGCCGTTCACCATCCCGATGCTCATGCCCAACGGCGGCGCGGCCCTGGTGGGCCTGGAGTTCGGGGCGAAGGCCAGCGTGCAGACACCGGTGGCCGCCTGCGCGTCCGGCAACGAGGCCATCCGGCACGGGCTGGACCTCATCCACTCCGGCAAGGCCGACGTCGTGGTGGTCGGCGGCGCGGAGGCGATCATCCATCCGCTGCCGATGGCGGCGTTCGGGGCGATGATGGCGCTGTCGCGGCGCAACGACGACCCCGAGCACGCCTCCCGGCCCTTCGACAAGTCCCGCGACGGGTTCCTGCTCGGCGAGGGCGCCGCGGTGATGGTGCTGGAGTCCGCCGAGCACGCCGAGCGGCGTGGCGCGCGGGTGTACGCCGAGATCGCCGGCGCCGGCGCGTCGGCCGACAGCCACCACATCGTGCAGCCGGACCCCGACGCCAAGGGCAACACGGCCGCCATGGCCGAGGCTCTCGACAACGCGGGGATCGCACCCGGCGAGGTCACCCACATCAACGCGCACGCCACCTCCACCTCCGTCGGCGACCTCGCCGAGGCGGCCGGGATCCGGGCCGTGCTCGGGGACGCGGCCGACGACGTGGTGGTGACCGCACCCAAGGGGGCGCTCGGGCACATGCTCGGCGCGGCCGGCGTCGCCGAGTGCATCGCCACCGTGCTGTCGCTCTACCACCGGATCGTCCCGCCCACCGCGAACCTGGTGGACGTCGACGAGCGGGTGAACCTCGACATCGCCGTGGAGCCGCGCAAGCTTCCCGACGGCACCCTCACCGCCCTGAACAACTCGTTCGGGTTCGGTGGTCACAACCTCACGATCGCCGTCCGGAGCGTCTGAGCAGAAGGGACGCGACCGTCACCGAGAACCCCACCGGCGCGAGGCCGGCGGACGGCAACCCCGCCGCCGAGCCGAGGACGCCGGCCACGCGAGACAGGCCGCCCCGCGAGCAGGACCCGCGCCACCCGCGCAACCGGCTCGCGGGACTGCTCGACCCGGGCAGTCTCGAACTCCTCACACCCGAGGACCGAAGCGGCATGCTCGCCGTCACCGGCACCGTCGACGGCACTCCCGTCGTCGCCTTCTGCTCCGACCCGACCATCCAGGGCGGTGCGATGGGTCACGAGGGCTGCGACGTCGTGGTGCGGGCGTACGACCGTGCGCTGTCCGACGGCGTACCCGTCATCGGCCTGTGGCACAACGGCGGCGCCCGGCTCGCCGAGGGCGTGCTGTCCCTGCACGCCGTCGGCCGGATCTTCCACGCCATGACGCGGGCGTCCGGCCGGATCCCGCAGATCTCGGTGGTGCTCGGCCCCGCGGCCGGAGGTGCGGCGTACGGTCCGGCGCTCACCGACGTGGTGGTGCTGGGGCCGGAGGGCCGCATCTTCGTCACCGGCCCGGACGTCGTCCGCTCGGTCACCGGCGAGGACGTCGACATGCTCCGGCTCGGCGGTCCGGAGCCGCACGGGCGCCGGTCCGGCGTCGTGCACGTCGTCACCGACTCCGAGCAGGCCGCGCTCGACGAGGGCCGCCGGCTGGCCGGTCTGCTCGGCGCGCAAGGAGAGCTTGACACCTCCTCGGTGACCGACGCCGACCTGTCCGACCTGTTGCCGGACTCACCGCGCCGGGCGTACGACGTTCATCCCCTGATCGACCACCTGCTCGACGAGGGCACCGCGCTCGAACTCCACCCGCGCTGGGCGCCCAACATCGTCACCACGCTGGGCCGGTTCGCCGGGCGCACGGTCGGCGTCGTCGCCAACAACCCACTCCGGCTGGGCGGCTGCCTGGACTCCACGTCCGCGGAGAAGGCCGCGCGGTTCGTGCGGATGTGTGACGCGTTCGGCGTACCCCTCGTGGTGGTCGTGGACGTGCCCGGCTACCTGCCCGGCGTCGGCCAGGAGTGGGACGGCGTGGTGCGGCGGGGCGCGAAACTGCTGCACGCGTTCGGGGAGGCCGTCGTCCCGCGGGTAACGCTGGTGACCCGGAAGGCCTACGGCGGTGCGTACATCGCGATGAACTCGCGTGCGCTCGGCGCGACGAAGGTGCTCGCCTGGCCGACCGCGGAGATCGCGGTGATGGGCTCGGTCGCCGCGATCCGCATCCTGCACCGCCGCAGACTGGCCGAGGTCGAGCCGGCGGTCCGCCCGCGGGTCGAGACCGAACTCGCCGCCGAGCACGAACAACTCGTCGGCGGCCTCGACAAGGCCCTGTCGATCGGGGTGATCGACGAGGTGGTCGAGCCCGCGCTCACCCGTAGCCGGTTGGCCGCGGCTCTTGCCGAGGCGCCGGACAAGCGCGGCGCGCACGGCAACATCCCGCTGTGACGGGTTCCTACAGATCGTCCAGGCGCAACATGTCGAGGGTCGGCCACGGAGGGCCGGCGCGCAGCAGGCGCAGGAGTTCCTCGCCGAACCGCCTGCCGTTCGGAAACTGGTCGCCACGGTCCCAGCGCCATGCCGCGACCATCGCGAGAACCAGCTGCCGGCACTCGTCCAGTAAGCCGTGGTCCACGCCGGGATAGTGCTCGCACACAGCCTCGGGAACATGGGCGAGATCGAACTCGACGGGGCCACGGCAGCACGTCTCGAGGTCGATGAACAACGGGCCGTTCCCCGTGCTGAGCACGTTGCCCGGATGCGGCTCACCGTGCAGCAGTTGCTCCGCCGCGCCGCGGTCCTCGATCGCCTGTCGCAGGCTCTGCAGTCTGCTGCCGAGGAAGACGCGGTCCGCGCCGGCGAGCTCCGGTGAGAGATCCTTGTCGGCGACGATTGCTTCCGCCTCGGTGACCCGGTCCGTGAACCGTGGGCTCGTCAGCTCGATCTCGCGCATTCCTGCGTGCAGCCGCTCCAGCGCCCCGGCGAAGTCGGCCGGGCGGACCTGGGGTGTCACGGACTCGTGGTAGGTCCACAGCGTCACCGCGAAGCCGTCGCGGGTGTACACGAGCGGGTCCACCCGAGGATCCGGAGTGGCAACCGGGCATCCGGCCTCGGCCAGCCGTTGAGCCAGCTCGACCTCGAACCCCGCGACCTCCTGCCCCACGCGAGCGACCCGGGCGAGGACGTCGCACGGCGTCAGCCGCAGCGCCAGCTTGTTCGAGTTGTGGAGAACAACCGCGTCATCGGCCGCCAGGCCGAGCGATGCGGCGATCGACGTGACAGCCGCGATCGCACGCGTGACCTCGGGCCTCTCCATGGTTTGCCAGGCTAACGCCTGCGAACGGAGCTTCTTCTACAGGCCGAACGCCGAACGCATCGACGAGGCGTCCGCCGCGCAACCCAGTGTTGACACGCCGAGAATCTCCTCCGTGGTCCGCAACAGCGAACAGTGCGTGAAGGCGCGGTCGGTGGACACCTGCTTGGTGTGCGGGGAGATGACGATCGTCGGGATGTGGTTGGACGAGGAGGAGCCCTCGTCCCAGGTGATCACGACGGCGAGCCGGCCGGCGCGGTAGTCGGGTCCGGCGAGGATGCGCGGAACCCACCGGGCCAGCCAGTCGTCACCGGTACCGATCCGGCCGCCGTCGCACCCGGACGCGCCGTGCATGTCGTTGCACAGATCCGGCGCGACGAAGGAGTACGCCGGCAGGCCGTTGTCGATGCCGTTGCGCAGCGCACCTGAGCCGGTGGTGCCCAGCGGAACGTCCCAGTCGGCGCACCGGTTGGCGATCGAGCTGTAGTACGGCGCGGGCGCGTGCCGGGGCACGTACGTGCCGGAGTTGCCCTTGGCGCACGCCTGCGGCATCGACTCCGCGTACACCCGCCACTGACGACCGGACGTCTGCACCTGGGAGAAGATGCTCGGCCCGCTGATCTGGTGGGAGTAGGCGTCGGCGTCGTCGCAGATGCCGTGGGTGGAGCCGCTGGTCAGCAACAGGTAGCCGGGCAGGGACGGACAGCCGGTGGAGTAGCCGGCCTGGTAGTTCGTCGCGGTGCCGTAGGTGCGGGCGAGCTTGGAGATGTACGGCGCGTTGCCGCCGTTCAGCACCGAGCCGTACTCCTCGTTCTCCTCCACGATCACCAGCACCTTGGTCGGCCGGACGCGCGAGGCGGGCCTGGCGGCCTTCGCCGGCTTGGAGGCCTCAAGCGGCTTGGCGGGTTCGGCCGCACGGGCGGTGGGCGGACGGTGGTGCTTGGCGTGAGTGGGCCGCGGGCTCTTCCGGTGCGCGGACTTCGCCGGGGACGGGGACGGCGTGGTCGGGGTGGGCGTGGCGGTGTGCGGGGTGGCCGCCGGTGAAGTGTGGGACGGTGACGGGGCGGCGGTCCGGCGCGCTGCGGGGCCACCGGCCGAGGCGTTGCGGGTGCCACCGAAGCCGAGCGACGAGCAACCCGCGAGCACGAGCGCCAGGGATGCCAGGGCGATCAGATAGGTACGTCCGCGCACGGTGACCGACCACTTTCCTTCGTTCGGTTCCACTTCCTTTCCGCGCCGAAGGAACGGTGGGCGATATCGCGAACTGGCCTTTTTCGGCCGTCCGACTCTCCGCACGATTGTCACCGCCGGCGCGGCGAAGCCCGTATGGTGACACCCCTTCCTGGGTTGGATTCCGGCGGGTCTTCGATCGGCGCACAACCGCCCGCGGACGGCTCGAAAAGCGAAATCATCACGGTCATGAAGCGGAGGGGAAAAGCGACGAAATGTTCGGTCCGAAGCATTGCGGAAAGCCCGAAATCTCCAGCTCCGGCATCACGAACAGAATCACCGCCGCCACTTTTCGCGACCGCCGGCGAACCCCCGGGAGGGCCTGATGTCTCCGCTCGGCGAGCACCGCGTCACCGAGATCCGGATCGTCCGAACGCGTGACCGCTACCCCCGCACGATCGGCCGCAACGCCCGGCTCGGATCGCACGGCGACGGCGGGCCGGTCACCGCGGTGTGCCTGGCCACCGACGGCGGCGCCCGGGGATGGGGGATGGCTCTGGGATCTCCGGCCGCAGTCGAGGCGGCGGCCCGATCACTTCCCGGACGAGCGGTCGCCGACCTCTTCGCTCCCGAGGTCGGTGTCACCGACCCGGCGGCTCTTCCGTTCGACCTCGCGCTGCACGACCTCGCCGGCCACCTGCTGGGGCAGCCCGTGTACGAGATGCTCGGTGCGACCGGGCCGCGACCGGTTCCCTGCTACGACGCGGCCATCTACTTCGACGATCTGGACCCCGCCGACGCCCCTCGCGGGGTGGAGGCGGTGCTGGCCAACTGCCGCGCCGACGAGCGGGCCGGCCACCGAGCGTTCAAACTGAAGATCGGCCGCGGCAACCGCTGGATGTCCACCGGCGAAGGTCTGCGCCGGGACATCGAGGTCACCCGTGCCGTCCGGGCGCAGCACCCCGCCGCCCGCATCCTCGTCGACGCCAACGACGGCTACTCCCCCGACGGGCTGGTCGCCTACCTGGAGGCCGTTGCCGACTGCGGGTTGTACTGGATCGAGGAGCCGTTCCCGGAGAACCACGCCGACCTGACCCGGTTGCGGGCCGAGCTCGCCCGGCTGGGCTGCTCGGCACTGGTCGCCGACGGAGAGTACGAGCCGGACGTGCCCCTCCTGCTCGACCTCGCCGCCGAGGGCCTGGTGGACGTGCTGTTGATGGACGTGGTGTCGTTCGGCTTCACCGCGTGGCGGCGGCTGTGGCCGCGGGTGCGGTCGCTCGGCGTGCGGATCTCGCCGCATGCGTGGGGCCAGCCGCTGAAGACGCGGTACGCCGCGCACCTGGCCGCCGGTCTGGGCGGGGTGCCGATCGTGGAGGGTGTGCCCGGGCAGACCGACGGCGTCGACGCGTCCGGCTACCGACTGGTGGACGGCGCGCTGCACCTCCCGGACACCCCGGGCTTCGGCATGCCCCTGCCCGTTCTCGATCCCAGCGCCGAAGGAGCGACCCGATGACCTCGAACGACCCGACCAGACAGCCCACCGCCCGGACCCCCGGCTCCACCAGGGTGCTGGACAGGTTCTCCCTGTCGGGCAAGGTGGCGCTGGTCACCGGGGCGAGCCGCGGCCTGGGCCGGGCGATGGCGCAGGCCCTCGGCGAGGCCGGTGCGGCGGTGGCGGTCACCGCCCGCGGCGCGGACGGCGTACGCCGGGCCGCGGAGGAGCTTCGCGCGCAGGGCATCCGGGCACATGGGGTGCAGGCGGACGTCACCGACCCCGCCGACGTCGAACGGATGGTCGCGGAGGTGACCGGCGAACTGGGCCCGGTCGACGTACTCGTCAACAACGCCGGCATCAGCGTCCCCGGCACAGCCCTGGAGACCTCGGAGGAGACCTGGCGGGAGGTGCTCGCCACCAACCTCGACGGAGTGTGGCGCTGCAGCCGGGCGGTCGCGGCGGGCAGCGGCGGCATGGTCGAACGCGGCTCCGGCACCATCGTCAACATCGGCTCGATGTCGGCGATGATCGTCAACCAGCCGCGCTGGCAGCCGCCGTACCTCGCGTCGAAGGCCGCCGTCCACCAGCTCACCAAGGCGCTGGCCGCCGAGTGGGCGCCGTACGGCATCCGGGTCAACGCCCTCGCTCCCGGCTACTTCCTGACCGAGGCGTCACCCGTCGACCAGCCGGAGTACCAGCAGTGGTGCGTCGAACCCGCCGCGATGAAGCGCTACGGCCTGCCGGACGAGCTCGGGCCGGCCGTGGTCTTCCTGGCCGGCGACGCGTCCAGCTTCATGACCGGCTCGGTCGTCGTCGTCGACGGCGGGTTCACCCTCTTCTGAGGGTGCACGAAGGCCGCGAGGCGAAGGTAGGTTCGGGCCAACGATCTCGGCGGAGCTCGACAGGAGGACTCATGTCCCAGACCGCGGCCGGCACGATCACCGAGGCCGAACGCCAGGAGGCGGTGGACGCCTTGATGACCGACGGGTTCATCGGCAGGAAGGGCGCCTTGTCCCGGGAGTTCGTCCAGCAGGTGCGCGAGGACGTGGACGCCGCGTTCGAGGACGCCCGTTCCCGTGAGGGTGGCGCCGTCGGGCGCGGTCCGAACCGCTACTACGTCGAGATCCACCCCGAAGCCCTGCGCGGCTTCGTGGAACTGGTGGACCACCCGTGGGTCAGGGGCGTCGCCGAGGCGGTACTCGGCCCCGACTACCAGATCGTCGAGGTCGGTTTCGACGTTCCGGGACCCGGCGCGATGAACCAGCCGTGGCACCGGGACTTCCCGATGCCGGCGCAGACCCGCGACGAGCACCGGCTGACCAGCCTGGCCTTCAACGTCACCCTGGTCGACACCGAGCCCGACATGGGCCCGTTCGAGATCGCGCCCGGCACCCAGTGGGACCGCGGCGAGGAGTTCGAGCACGGGATGTTCCCGAGCAAGGCGCGTTACGGCCGCTACGAGGAACGCACTGTGCGCACGTTTCCGCGGATGGGCGACATCTCGGCCCGCTCGGCACTCACCATCCACCGTGGCACCAAACACGTTTCCCAGAAGGCCAGGCCGGTGCTGGTGCTCGGGCTGGACGCGCCGGGCGCGGGCAACGCCGAGCACCACGACCTCGCGGTGACCAGGGGCTACTGGGAGAAGCTCCCGCAACGCGTGCGTGACCACCTGGCGTGCCCGGTCGTCGACGAGCTCACACCCATCACCCAGAAGCACACCATCGAGGGCCTGGTGATGGGCGAGGCCTGAACCCCTGACCGCCGGCGGGCCGAACCCGCCGGCGATTGGGCGGGTCAGTCGATGCGTTCGTACGCCGGGACGGTCAGGAAGTCCGCGTAGTGCTCGGCGAGGGCGACCGTCTCGAACAGCTCGCGGGCCGCCTGGAACGGTGCGGCGTCGAAGGCCTCCGCGCCGAGCGCCTCGCGAATCCTGGCCAGCTCCTCGTCCTCGATGCGGTGGACCAGGTCTGCCGTGACCACGTCGCCGGTGTCCAGCCGGACCTCGTTGGCGATCCACTGCCAGATCTGCGAACGCGAGATCTCCGCGGTGGCCGCGTCCTCCATCAGGTTGAAGATGGCGACCGCGCCGTTGCCGCCGAGCCAGGACGCGAGGTACTGCAACGCCACCGAGATGTTGTTGCGCAGCCCCTCCTCGGTGACCTCGCCGGGCGTCGCCTTCACGTCGAGCAGTTGCGCGGCGGTGACCTGCACATCGTCGCGCAGGCGGTCCAACTGGTTGGGCCGGTCGCCGAGCACGGCGTCGAAGACCTCTTTGCAGATGGGCACGAGGTCGGGGTGGGCCACCCAGGAACCGTCGAACCCGTCACCGGCCTCGCGCTCCTTGTCGGCCCGCACCTTGGCCAGCGCGGTCTCGTTGACCTCCGGGTTGCGCCGGCTCGGGATGAACGCCGCCATGCCGCCCATCGCGAAGGCGCCGCGCTTGTGGCAGGTGCGCACCAGCAGCTCGGTGTAGGCGCGCATGCAGGGCGCGGTCATGGTGACGGCGTTGCGGTCGGGGAGCACGAAGTCGCGCCCGGCGTCGCGGAAGTACTTGATCAGGCTGAAGAGGTAGTCCCACCGGCCGGCGTTCAGGCCGGAGGCGTGCTCGCGCAGCTCGTAGAGGATCTCCTCCATCTCGAACGCTGCCGGGATCGTCTCGATCAGCACCGTCGCCCGCACCGATCCGGCGGGAATGCCCAGGCGCTCCTCGGCGAAGGTGAAGACGTCGTTCCACAGGCGCGCCTCGAGGTGGCTCTCCATCTTCGGCAGATAGAAGTACGGCCCGCTACCCCGCGACAGCAGCTCGGCGGCGTTGTGGAAGAAGTGCAGGCCGAAGTCGACAAGCGCGCCCACCATCGGCCGGCCGCCGACGAGCAGGTGGCGCTCGTCCAGGTGCCAGCCGCGCGGGCGCACGACGATCGTGGCCAGTGGGCCGTCGTCGCGCAGGGAGTAGGACTTGCCGCCGGGCGCGGAGAACGACACCTTCCGGCGTACGGCGTCGGCGAGGTTGACCTGGCCGCCGACGACGTTGGCCCAGTGCGGGGTGTTGGCGTCCTCGAGGTCTGCCAGCCAGACGTTGGCGCCGGAGTTGAGGGCGTTGACCGTCATCTTGCGTTCGGTCGGACCCGTGATCTCGACCCGCCGGTCGGTCAGGTCCGCGGGCGCCGGCGCGACCCGCCAGCTCGGATCGTCACGAACCTCGCGGGTCTGCGGCAGGAAGTCCAGCCGCCCGGTGCGGGCGACCTCCGCCCGCCGCTCCCGGCGCGCGGCCAGCAGCTCGTCGCGGCGGGCGCCGAAGCGCTCCTGCAGCTCCGCGAGGAAGGCGAGCGCCTCGTCGGTGAGGATCTCCTCGCCTCGTTCGACCTGTCCGCCCGCGACGGTGATGTCGACCACGATCTGCACCCTTCTTCCCGAGTGTTTCCGAGCTCCGGCCAGTTCCGGATCTTGCGCAGTGCAACGTCTAGCACACACCACCCCCGGACGCCCGCGGCGCCGGTTGCGTCCCACCCCCTCGATGGACGGGTCCGGGCAGCGGCGAGGATTGACGGGTCAGCGGGGACGAACCGGAGGGAGCCGTACGCGTGCCGACACCGAGGTTCGGGGTGCCCACCAGACTGCTCGCGTCCCTCGCGTTCGGCACAGTCCTGAACCCGCTGAACTCCTCGATGATCGCGGTCGCGCTGGTCCCGCTCCAGCACGAGTTCGGTGTCGGCGTGGCGACCTCCAGTTGGCTCGTCTCCGGCTTCTACCTCGCGGCGGCCGTGGGCCAGCCGCTGATGGGGCGGCTGGTGGACCTGCTCGGCGCCCGCCGGCTGTTCGTCGCCGGTCTCGGCCTGATCTGTGCGGTCTGCGCCGCGGCACCCTTCGCCCCCGGCTTCTGGTGGCTGGTGGGCATCCGGGTGCTGATGGCGGTGGGCACATCGACTGCATTCCCCGCCGCGCTGGTCCTCATCCGTGCCGCCGTGGAAAGGGCCGAGCCCGCTGCCGGACAGAACTCACCCGGCAGTCCGGCCGGGCAGAACCCGGCCCGGCAGCACCCGTCCGGGAGCTCCGGCAACGGGTCGCGTCCCCCGGCGGGTGCGCTGGCGGCGCTCACGGTGGCCGCCTCGACCAGCGCGGCGCTCGGGCCCGTGCTCGGCGGCTTCCTGGTGGCGTTCGCCGGCTGGCAGGCCGTCTTCCTGGTCAACGTGCCGTTCACCGCCGTGGGCATCGTGCTCGCCGTCCGCCTGCTGCCGAAGGCGCCGCCGCGCACGGCGGGCACGGCTGGCACCGAGCCGTTCCTGCGGACGGTCGACCTGCCCGGGCTGCTGTTGTTCAGTGCCACCCTGACCGGCCTGCTGGTGTTCCTGCTGTCACTCGCGGACCGGCCGCAGTGGTGGCTGGTTCCCGTGGTGGTCGTGCTCGGTGCCGCGTTGGTACGTCAGGAACTGGCCACCCCGGCGCCGTTCCTGGACGTCCGCGGGCTCGCCGCCAACCGCGCGCTCTCGTCCGTCCTCGGCCAGCAGGGCGGGGTCAACCTGGTGTTCTACTGCGTCTTCTTCGGCCTGCCGCTGTGGCTGGGTTCGGTGCGCGGGTTCGGCTCGGACACCGTGGGGCTGCTGATCCTGCCGCTGGCCCTGATGGGTGTGCTGATGACGCCGGTCGCCGCCCGGGTCGTGAGCCTTCGCGGGTCGCGGGCCACGCTGGTCTTCGGCTCGGCGGTGCTGCTGGCGGGAACGCTGGTCGTCCAGCTGCTGCACGAGTCCAGTCCGGTGATCGTGATCCTGGTGGCCGCGCTGTTGTTCGGCGTCCCCGGCGGGTTCAACAACCTCGGCCTGCAGACCGCGTTGTACGAGGCCAGCCCGCCGGACCGGATGGGCTCCTCGGGTGGGTTGTTCCAGACGTTCCGGTATCTCGGGGCCATTCTGTCCACCAGCGTCCTCGGCATCGTCTTCGAACGCGATCTCAGCACCAGGGGGCTGCACCACGTCGGGTGGCTGATGACCGCGGTCGCCGCCGTCCTGCTGCTGCTGGCCCTCGTGCGGCACGGTGGTCGGCGCCGCCACGTAGGATCCGGAAACACGATGTCGATCGCGGACGGGGAGGCGACATGACGGCCATCGCGGACCTGCGCGAGACGCTCACGACGGTCCTCGGCCCGGCCGGGGTGATCTCGGATCCGGTCGAGCTGCGCACCTACGAGTGCGACGGTCTCGCCGGCTACCGCGTGGTCCCCTCGCTGGTGCTGCTGCCGACCACCACCGCCGAGGTGGCCGCGGTCGTACGCGCCTGCCACCGCGCGAAGGTGCCGTTCGTCGCCCGGGGCGCCGGCACCGGCCTGTCCGGCGGCGCGTTGCCGGTGGCCGAGGGCGTGGTGATCTCCCTGCAGCGGATGCGTGCGCTGGTCGAGGTCGACCCGGCCAACCACCGGGCGGTCGTCCAGCCCGGGGTCACCAACCTCGCGATCAGCCGGGCGGTCGCGTCCCACGACCTTTACTACGCCCCCGACCCGTCCAGCCAGCAGGTCTGCACGATCGGCGGCAACGTCGCCGAAAACTCCGGTGGCGCCCACTGCCTGAAGTACGGCTTCACCACCAACCACGTGCTCGCCCTGGAGACCGTGCTGCCCGACGGCAGCGTGGTCTGGCTCGGCGGCCCGTCACCGGAGGTCGCCGGGCCCGACCTGCGCGGGCTGATGGTCGGCTCGGAGGGCACCCTCGGCATCGTCACCGGCGTCGTCGTCCGCCTGCTGCGCAAGCCGGAGGCGGTGCACACCCTGCTGGCCGACTTCCCGTCCATCGAGCAGGCCGGCAACACCGTGACCGACATCATCGGCGCGGGCATCGTCCCGGCGGCGATGGAGATCATGGACCAGCTGGCGATCGAGGCGTCGGAGGCCGCGGTCGGAGCCGGTTACACGCTGGAGACGCCGGCCGCGCTGGTGATCGAGCTGGACGGCCCGGCCGACGAGTGCGGCGAGTTGTTCGAGGCCGTGCAGGAGCTGTGCCACCGCAACGGCACGACGAAGATCCGGGTGGCCGCCGACGACGCCGAGCGGGCCCGGATCTGGACCGGCCGCAAGGCGGCGTTCGCGGCGGTGGGCCGGATCAGCCCGCAGTACTTCGTCCAGGACGGCGTGGTCCCCCGCACCCGGCTGGCCGAGGCGCTGGGCACGATCGCGGCGATGGGAGCCGAGGCCGGACTCCGGGTCGCCAACGTCTTCCACGCCGGCGACGGAAACCTCCACCCGCTGGTGCTGTACGACGACGCGCGGGGCGAGCACGAGCGGGCCGAGAAGCTGTCCAAGGCGATCGCCGAGCTGTGCGTCGACCTCGGCGGGTCGTTGTCCGGCGAGCACGGGATCGGCACCGACAAGGCCTGCTCGATGCCGGTGATGTTCGGCGAGGACGACCTCGCGACCATGGACCGCGTACGCCGGGCGTTCGACCCCGACGGGCTGTGCAACCCTGGAAAGGTGCTGCCCACGCCGCGCCTGTGCGGGGAGAAGCCAGGACCCTACCGACCCCATCCGCTGGAGGCCGACGGTGTCATCGAGCGTCTCTGACCGCACCTCGACCGGCGAGTTGCCGACCGTACGCCCGACCGACCTGGCCCAGGCGCGGGACGCGATGCGCGACGCGGCGCGCGCCGGGCACCGGGTGCTCGTGCGCGGGGCGGGCACCGCCCAGTCGTGGGGCGCGCCGGTCGAGCCCGTCGACGTGGTGGTGGACACGACCGGGCTGGATCGGCTGGTGGCGTACAACCCGGCGGACATGACCGTCGCGGTGGGCGCCGGCATGACGATGGCCGACCTGCAGGACCGGCTGAAGGGCCAGCGGGTCGCGCTGGACGCCGCGCGGATCCCGGCCGGGGCGACCGTCGGCGGGCTGCTGGCCACCGGTGACGGCGGACCGCTGCGAGCCTCCTACGGCACCCTGCGCGATCTCGTCATCGGCATCACGGTGGTGCTCGCCGACGGCACCGTGGCCCGCAGCGGCGGGCACGTGATCAAGAACGTCGCCGGCTACGACCTGACGAAGCTGTTCGCCGGTTCGCTTGGGTCGTTCGGGCTGGTCGCCGAGGTGGTGCTGCGGGTGCACCCCAGGCCGGAGGCGAGCCGCACCCTCGCCGTTCCCTGTCCGGTGACCGCGGCGGTGCCGGTGGCGGGCGTCGTGCTGTCCTCACCGCTGGAACCCGTCGCGGTCGACTGGCACGACGGCCGGTTGCTGGTGCGCTTCGAAGGCACGGCCGCGGGTGCGGCCACCCGGGCCGAGAAGGCGCGGGAGCTGCTCGGCCGCGGCGAAGTCCTCGGCGGTGACAGCGAGGAGGCCGCCTGGTCCGGCCTGGCGGCACTGGTACGCGGCGAGGAGGGCCGGACCGTGCTGCGGGCCGGCACCCGGCCCGACCAGCTCGCGGAGTTCGCCGAGCTCCTCGGGTCCCTCGCCGACCGGCACGGCGTGACGGCCGCGCTCACCGCCGGGGTCGGGGTGGGCGTCTCGACCGTCGCCCTGGCCGGCGGCACCCCGGCCGGCCACGGCGCGGTGCTCGCCGCCTGGCGGGCACGGGTGCTGGCCGCCGGCGGCAGCGTCACGGTGCACCGCGCGGCGGAGGGTGTGCTGGAGAGCGCCCCCGCCTGGGGTCCCGCGCCCGCGACGGCGCCGCTGCTGCGCGCGATCAAGCAGCAGCTGGACGCGGACCACCGGCTGGCTCCGGGGCGGTTCGCACCGTGGTTCTGACGAGAGGACGTTCGCGATGACCGACCATCTCGCCCAGCCCGCCCCCGCGGGCGACGCCGGGTCCGAGGACATCTTCGGCCACCTTCACCCCTCGACCGGTGCGGGCCGGGCGGACGGGCCCGGCAACTTCGACGCCCACCACCCGCCGGACAAGGACCTCCTCGACGACTGCGTGCACTGCGGGTTCTGCCTGCCCACCTGCCCCACGTACGCCCTGTGGGGTGAGGAGATGGACTCCCCGCGCGGGCGGATCTACCTCATGGACCTCGTACGCGAGGGCTCGGCGTCCTTCGACGACCAACTGGTCCGGCACTTCGACACCTGCCTGGGCTGCATGGCCTGCGTGACGGCCTGCCCGTCTGGTGTGCAGTACGACAAGCTGCTGGAGTCGATGCGGCCGCAGATCGAGCGGCACCACGAGCGCAGCTGGTCCGACCGTACGTTCCGCGAGCTGGTCTTCGCGCTCTTCCCGCACCCGCGCAGGCTCCGCCTCGCGGCGATCGGCGGGCTGGCGTACCAGCGCAGCGGCCTGCCTCGGCTGCTGCGCCGTGGGCGATTCCTCGACCGGCTGCCGGCCCGGCTCCGCGCGCTGGAGTCGCTGCTCCCGCCAATCCGGGCCCGCGACCTGGTGGCCGACCCGCCCGAGCGGGTGGCCGCGGTCGGCACACCCCGCCGCCGGGTGGCGGTGCTCACCGGCTGCGTGCAGCGGGTCTTCTTCTCCGGTGTCAACGCGGCGACGGTGCGCACCCTGGCGGCCGAGGGGTGCGAGGTGCTGATCCCCCCCGACCAGGGCTGCTGCGGAGCGCTCAGCATGCACACCGGACGCGAGCCCGAGGCGCTGACCAGGGCGCGCGACACGATCGCGACGTTCGAGCGGTACGACGTGGACACGATCGTGGTCAACGTCGCCGGCTGTGGCTCGACGATGAAGGAGTACGCCACGCTGCTGCGCGACGACGCCGACTGGGCCGACCGGGCGGCGGCGTTCAGCGCGAAGGTGCGCGACGTCACCGAGGTGCTCGCCGAACTCGAGCCACGGGCTCCCCGTAACCCGATCGAGGGCCGCGTCGCCTACCACGACGCCTGCCACCTGGGCCACGCCCAGGGCGTTCGGGCCGCGCCGCGGGCGATGCTGGCGACCATCCCCGGACTGGAGGTCGTCGACCTGCCCGAGGCGGAGCTGTGCTGTGGCTCGGCCGGGGTCTACAACCTGCTCGAGCCCGAGGCCGCCGCCGACCTCGGCCGGCGCAAGGTGGCCAACGTCCGCTCGGTCCAACCCGATGTGGTCGCCACCGCCAACCCCGGCTGCCTGCTGCAGATCAGGCGTCACCTCGGCGAGCAGGCGCCACCGCTGCTGCACCCGGTCGAACTCGTGGACGCCTCGATCCGCGGCGTGTCACCCCTGGGGTAGCCGGGCGGCGATGCCGTCCAGCATGCACTCCACGCCGAGCGCGACGCTGTCGTCCTCGCCGGGCCCGGTCGGTGCCGACAGCCAGGCGCGCAGCAGCGGACACCGCGCGCCGTCGGCCAGGTCGGTCAGCGCCCTGATCGCGGCCACGAAGTCGCCGGCCCCTTCCAGGCCGTATCTCACCCGCATGCGGTGCTCCTCGGCCGCCTGCAGCCCGGCGCCGACCAGGTGCCGGTCCAGCAGGGCGGCGTACGTCATCGCCTGGCCGACCGGCAGGCCCTGGCCGGTCAGCACCGCCAGGACGAACTCCGTTCGCCGCATCAGGTGCGGACCGGCCGGCGGCCTGGTGTGCACGAGTTCGGCCCACCACGGGTGCCGGACGATCATCTGCCAGGTGCGGGCGGCCAGCCCCGCGAGGTCCGCACGCCAGTCCGCGCCGCGCGCGGCGCGCCGAGCGCGGCGCGCCGAGCCCTCGCGCACGAGGTCCATGAGGTAGATCCGCCGGCGACGTTGACCACGATCGTGTCCACGTCGTACCGCTCGAACGTCGCGATCGTGTCGCGCGCCCTGGTCAGCGCCTCCATCTCCGGACCGCCCGGTCGCTGATGCGCGCACACGGCTACGAGAAGCCGGTGGTGGTCGGTGAGTACCGCGGCCCGACGCCGTTCTGGTTTCCCGGGGCGATGGCGGTGATCAGCGAGACGATGATGTCCGCGTTCGCCGGCGCCACCGAGGCCCCGGCCGACCTCAGCACGGACGAGCTACGCGCCCAGGCCGGCCAGGAGACGCCGGAGCGCAGGGCGATGCGGGCGCTGTACGCCCGGCCGGACGTGCCGCCGGAGCTGGCGATGTTCCTGGCGGACTGCCCACCTGGCCTGGAGGCCCGGCGACGCCGGATGGGCTGCCGGGACCTGGTGATGCGCAACCTGCTGGCGTTGTCGGCCGGGGTGCGGCGCACGATCTGCTGGGACCTCGCGCCGGAGGTCCCCGGTCGCGTCGACCACCTCACCATGGCCCACCTGATGTACGCGACGCTCCCGTTGCTGGACTACGAGGGTACGAAGCTGAACGTGCGTCACCCGGAGGCGGAGACGTTCGCCCTGCTGGCCAAGCTGCTCGCCGGGGCCCTGACCGTCACCCGCCGCCCGCTGCCGGACCGGCCGGAGGTGGCGGCGTTCGACGTCGACCGCGGGGCGGGCGGCCCGCTGCTGGCCGTGTGGGACGAGCAGCGCGACCTGTTCGACGGTGAGGAGCTTCCCGCCCAACTGGTCGAGGTGCCCTGGCCATCGCTCGAGGGGAGCGCTGGCACACAGGTGGAGGCGGTGGACGCCTTCGGGGCCGCCGTCGCGGTAGAGAGGAGGCCGGGCTCGGTGGTGGTTCCGGTGTCCGTCACGCCGGTGCTCGTCTACCCGGCCTCGCCCGTCTCCCCCGTCGTCGCCGGGTCGTCCCGACGTCGCCGCGACCCGGGCACGCGGACATCGGAGACGGAGCTGGAACCCCGGACAACGAACGAGGGCGTGACCACTCGGAAGTGGTCACGCCCCACGTGGTGCGGCCGCGTTGCTCGGCTGCCGAGGTCGCCCAGTCGGCCCGCCGCGCGGCCACGTCTTTTGGTGAGTAGAGCCTTGGTGAGCAGAGCTTTCCGACCTCTGACCGGGAAGGTCAGCTTCGAGGACGAGATGTTTGTGTCTCGCAGCCCTGCGTCACCGGAAGATTACCCATACGCATGGCAGTCAGGTCAACCCCAACCAATCGGTAATATCGCAAACCTCTGGTGACGGCCCTCGCGGACCTCACACGACCTGGTGAAGCCACCGCACCGCGGCACCTTCACCTGCGTGCCGGAAGGGCTCCAGCTCGTCGTCCCACTGCTTGCCCAGCACTCGCTCCAGCTCGTGCTCGAGCGGGGACTCCCCCAGCCGGGCCTTCACCATCGCCGCCTTCAGCCGGTCCTCGGGGACGAGGATGTCGCCGTGCGGTCCGGTGACGGCGTGGAAGAGCCCCAGCGTCGGGGTGTAGGAGTAACGAGCACCCTCACAGCCCGGGCTGGGCTCCTCGGTCACCTCGTAGCGCAGCTGGCGCCATCCGCGAAGTGCGGACGCGATCGCCGCGGCGGTGCCGGGTTTGGCCTGCCAGGACAGCTCGGTTCGCTGGGCGCCGACGCAGGCAGGCTGCGGCGTCCAGTCGAAGGTCACGCGCACGCCAACCACGCCGGCGACTGCCCACTCCACGTGGGGACATACCGCCGACGGCGCCGAATGGACGTACAGCACGCCTCGTGTCGTCACCGAGACCACCTCTCCTGGTCGAGCGAGCGCCTTCCCCAGCGTCCTCGACACACGGATCAGCAGTCCGATACCGGATCAGTTTGCCGGATGCTCCCGTCGTACGCCATCCGCCCCCGCGTGTCGCGCTTCTCGGCGAGTCGCGGGACGGCTCCTCCACGCACCCGGCGGACCGGCCGGCCGCCGGCCCGGGAGACCCGCACCGCCGGGAATCCGCGGTCGTGACCGGAACGCTCAGATCCCTTCCAGGGAACGCGGATCGGGCGTGCGGGTGACGGTCCGGCCGGCGGCCGCGGCCAGCCCGGCGAAGGCCGTGGCGTCCACCACCGCGGCGCAGCCCGGGTCGTTGTTGAAGTACGCGAAGACGTCGGCGCCGTCGTCGAAGACGTCCGCGATTCGCTCCACCCAGGACTTCAGCGCGGCCCGGCCGTACCGCGGCCACGGGCGCGCCCTCCCCTCGTGGAAGCGGACGTAGCCCCAGTCCGTCGTACGCCACAGCGGGGTGAGCGGGCGGCCCAGCCGATCGGTCCAGGTGAGCGCCGCGCCGCGGCGTTCGAGCAGGCGGCGTACGTCGTCGGTCCACCACGACTCGTGCCGCGGCTCGACCGCGACCCGGACACCGGCCGGGAACGCCGACAGGCACTCGTCCAGCCGCTCGGGCTCCGCGCGCAGGTTCGGCGGGAGCTGGACCAGGATCGGCCCGAGGTTTCCGGCCAGGCCGCGGGCGTGGTCCATCAGCCGGTGGACGGGTTCCTCCGGTTCGCGCAGCCGCTTGATGTGGGTGAGGAACCGGCTCGCCTTGACCGACACCGGGAAGTCGGCGGGCAGCCGGTGGTTCCACGCCTCGAAGGTTTCGTACGACGGCAGCCGGTAGAACGCGTTGTCGAGCTCGACCGTGGCGAAGCGTTCGGCATAGTGCTCCAACCACAGCCGCTGCGGCAGCTTCTCCGGGTAGAACCTCGCCCGCCAGTCGCGGTACATCCAGCCGCAGGTCCCCACCAGGATCGGCATCCGCGCGCACTCCCCTCAGGCCCGATCACGTCCTGACGGTCAGGCTCGGACCGTCATCACCAGACGCTAGGACACTGCGGGCTCACTGGCGCGCCGGCGGGCCGCGTCGCCCGAGCAGCCGTCAGGGCAGGCGACCGAGGAACAGCATCGACGCCCCGGCGGCGCACAGCGCCATCAGCAGCGCCACCCCGGTCCACCAGGAGGTGATCTCCTGCTTCTCCCGGGTGTAGCCCACCGAGGAACCGATGTCGGTGTAGACCTGCTCCAGCTCCTGGCCGGACTCCGCGGTGTAGCTGCGGCCGCCGGTGTCCTGCGCGATCTGGCGCATGGTGTCCTCGTCGACCGGAACGGGTGTGCGCTGGCCCTCGATGTCCACGGTCCCGAACGGCGTACCGAACGCGATGGTGTAGATCGGGACCTTCGCCGCCTTGGCAGCCGACACCGCCTCGTCCACGCCGCGGCCGACGTTGCGGTAACCGTCGGACAACAGGACGATCCGCGCCGGCGGCGGGTCCCGCGGGTGGTCGGGGTCGGACGGCACCTGCTTGATCGCGTCCAGCGAGGTGAAGATGGCCTCGCCGGTGGCCGTCGACTCGGCGAGCTGCAGGCCGTTCACGGCGCGCTCCACGTCGTCGCGGTTGGTGGTGGGCGGGACCAGGATGCTCGCCGTACCCGCGAACGACACCAGCGCGACGTTGAACTTCTCCGGCAGGTCGGTGACGAACGCGTTCGCCGCCTCCTGCGCCGCCTTCAGCCGGGTGGGTGAGACGTCGTCGGCTCGCATGGAGATCGACACGTCGACCGCCACCACGATCGTGGCGCGTTCGCGGGGCACGCGCACCGTGGCCTCCGGCCGGGCGAACGCGGTGACCATCAGCCCCACGCTCGCAAGACTCAGCCCCAGCGCCACGTGCCGCCGCCAGGCCGGGCGCCTCGGCGCCACCCGGGACAGCAACGCGAGGTTGGTGAACCGCAGCGCGTACCGCCGGCGCCGCCGCTGCAGCAGGAGGTACGCCACCACCAGGGCCGGCACGATCAGCAGCAGCCACAGCCGCTCACCGGCGAGGAACGTCATACGCCTGCTCCTCTCGCGGGCGGGGCATGCAGCCGCTGGGCCACCCGCCGGTGGCCCAGGACGAAGCGCGCGGTGTCGGAGACCCAGTCCCGGTCGGTTCGCAGGGTGAGGTGGGCCGCACCGGAGTGGCGCAGCGCCGTCCGCACACGTGCACGGTGCGCGGCGGCTGCCTCGGCGTACCTCGCGCGCAGCCTGATGTCGCCGGTGTTCACCTCCTGCACGTCACCGGTCTCGGGGTCGGTCAGCCACACCACGCCGACGTCGGGGATCTCCAGCTCACGCGGGTCGAGCACCTCCACCACCAGCACCTGGTGCCGGGCGCACAGCAGCCGCATCGGGCGTTCCCACGCCAGCGGTGTGCCGGGATCGTCGCCGGACCCGTCCAGGAAGTCCGACACCACGACGCGCAGCCCTCGCCGCGGGTTGGTGCGGGAGAACCGGTCCAGCGCGGAGGAGAAGTCGTCATCGGCCTCGTGCACGGGCGTGCGCGGCTCGGTCAGCAGCGACCGCAGCAGGCCGTACAACGCCAGCCGGCCCGAACGCGCCGGCCAGCGCCGCACCCGCCCGCCGCGCAGCACCACCCCGCCGAACCTGTCGCCCAGCCGGTGGGTCAGGAAGCCGACGGTGCCGACCGCGGCCACCGCCAGCTCGCGCTTCTCCAGTGCGGCGGTGCCGAAATCCATCGAGGCCGACATGTCGACCAGGGTCCAGGTCTCCAGCTCCCGGTCGGAGATGACGTCGCGTACGTGCGGAGTGGTGGTACGGGCGGTGACCGACCAGTCCATCCGGCGTACGTCGTCCTCCCCCGGCCGGTACACGCGCGCCTCGGCGAGCTCGGTGCCCGGGCCGGGCAGCAGACCGAGGTGCTCACCGTGCAGGAACCCCTCCAGCCGGCGGACGATGGTGAGCTCCAGCCGGCGCAGGGCGCGTTCGGGCGCGAGGTGAGCCAGGCTGAGCTCACCGCGTTCGTTGGTGGAAACCCGCTGGGTCACCGGAACTCCGGCCGCCGCGTACCGCCGTTGCCCACGTCACCGTCGTCGCCCGGCTGGGCGGTCTGGTCGGGCTGATCGGTCTGGTTCGGCTGCTGGTTCGGCTGCTGGCTCTGCGGGGCGTGACCGGACCGGTGGTTGTGCTCGGCGGTGTCGCCGGGCTCCTGCCGCCACACCGGCCGAGGAGGGGGTACGACGGACAGGACCCGCTCGACCACGCTGGTCGCGCGTACGCCGTCCGCGACCGCGTCGAAGCCCAGCACCAGCCGATGCGGGATCACGTCGCAGGCCACCTCCTGCACGTCCTGCGGAAGCACGTAGTCGCGGCCCCGCATCAGCGCCAGCGCCCGCGCGGAGGAGACCAGCCCGAGCGAGGCACGGGGGCTCGCGCCCACCTCGATCACCGGCGCGAGCTCGGGCAGGTGGTACTCCACCGGGCGCCGGGTGGCCAGCACGAGCCGGACGATGTAGTCGGCGACCAGTCGGTGCACGAAGACCTGGTCGGTGGCGTGCTGGAGCGCGATGATGCGTTCGGGGTCGAGCACCCTGCGCGGCTTCGGCGGGTCGACGCTCATGCGTTCCAGGATCCGGAACTCCTGCTCGGCGTCGGGCAGGTGCACGTCGACCTTCACCAGGAACCGGTCGCGCTGCGCCTCCGGCAGCGGGTACACGCCTTCGGACTCGAGGGGGTTCTGGGTGGCGATGACGATGAACGGCGAGGGCAGCGGGAACGTCCGCCCGCCCACCGACACCTGGCGTTCGGCCATCAGCTCCAGCATCGCCGACTGCACCTTGGCCGGCGCGCGGTTGACCTCGTCCGCCAACACGAAGTTGACGAAGACCGGTCCGAGCTCGACGTCGAACGACTCCTTGCTCGGGCGGTAGATCCGGGTGCCCACGATGTCGGACGGAACCAGGTCGGGAGTGAACTGCAGCCGGGCGAAGTCGCCGCCGACCACCGTGGCGAACGTACGGACCGCGAGCGTCTTGGCCACGCCCGGCACGCCCTCCAGCAGGCAGTGCCCGCGAGCCAGGAGTGCGACCATCAGGCGTTCGACCATGTGGTCCTGGCCGACGATGACCCGCTTGATCTCCGCCAGCGCCTCGGCGACGAGGGACGCCTCGACCCCCGGCACCCCGGTGCCGCGTGGCGCCGCGCCGTTCCCGGTGTGGGCGGGCTCGTGCGCACTTCGGTGGTTTGGGGCCCCCGCGACGTCCTGCCCGGACGTTTGTCCGGTTCGGTGCCCGGTCGGATGCCCGGTGGAATGCCCGGTTGGGCGATCGGCGTCAGACTTGGGCTGGCTTTCGGCCTCGCTGCGGTCAGGCGTCGTCATGTGGCGATTCCTCTCCGGGCGTGGGGACGTCGGTATCGTCTGCCACGCGACCAAGCGTGCCATCACTTCGCGCGCCGCACCCGGCCCGCTCCCTTTCCGCACCCTTCCGAGCACCCTTCCCAGGCGGCCTCGATCACCACGGGGGTTTCGATGACCGACCCGCTGCGCTCCAGCGACCCGCGGCAGTTCGGGCCGTTCGGGGTAGGTGGCCGACTTGCGCAGCACGCGGCAGGCGTGGTGTTCGCGGCGTACGACCCTGCCGGGCGCCCGGTGGCGGTCACCGTTCTGCACGCGGGCGCGGCGGCCGACCCGGCGGTTCGCACGCGGTTCGCCCGTGCCGTGGACGGTCTTTCCGTGCGCGAGCCCGGCCGGATACTCGCGGCCGACCTCGGCACACAGCTGCCGTGGGCGGCGGTCGCCGACGCCGGTCCGGGCGCGGCCCGCCCTGCCGAGGCGGGTGGGCCCGCCCTCGGGCTGCTGGAGGCCGCGGCGCAGCCCGGCGCCGTCGCGAGCGGCGGGTCGTGGGGCCGGTCCAGCGGGCCGGAGTTCGCGCCCCACTGGACGGGTACAGTGGCCGCGGACACCCTCGCCTCCCCCGGCCGCCCCGCACCCGCGGCACCGGGCGCCCCGGCCGATGCCGTACCTCCGGCGAACACGCGAAGGTCCCTGGCGATCCTCGCCGTCGCGGTGGCGGCCGGGCTCGCCGTCATTGTGGGCGGTGCACTCGCCGCGAATCTCTGGCTGGGCAACCGGGACGTTCGCTCCGCCGGAACCGCCCCGGCGCCGAGCTACCCGCGCGGGTCACCGGGGGCCGACGTTCCCACTGCCGTTCCCAGCGCGTTTCCCACGGTGTGGCCCCGGACGCCGTCGCCGGAGCCGACCTGGACCGGGGCGGACGGCCCTGACGGACCGGTCGCCGGACCGACGTTCGGAGCCGGCGAGCCGACCGTCACGATGAACCTCGCCGGACTGCCGTTCGAGTTCCGGGTACCCGGCTCGTGGGGATGTCTGCGCAGCCCCCGCAGCGGCGAGGGCGTGGTGCGCTGGGTGTGCGTCGACGATTCCTACGCCCTGTCGGGAAGGACCGGAACCCCGCCCGGGGGCATCATCGAGGTCAGCCGCTGCCCGGCACCCTGCGACGGGACGGCCTGGGCGAAACTGCGTGACCAACTGCCCAGCCCGCAGACCGACTGGCGGCGTACCGACGACAGCACGACCTACGCCGAGTGGTCGGTGGGCGCCGGTGCCGAGCTTCAGGTCTCGGTGGCGATGAGCCACGTGTTCGCCGCGACCCGCGGCGGGCCGGTCGACCAGCATGTGGCGGTACGCCTGACCGGCGCGCCGGAGGACAAGAGGACGCTGCAGAAGGTTCTCAACGAGGTCCGCGCGCGGACTCCCTGACCGGGGCCCTCTCCGTTGGCGACGCACAGCCGTGCCCGGTCGGTGTCGGTGACGGCTTCGGCGTGGGTTTCGCGGTCGGCCTCGTCGTCGGCTTCGGGGTGGGTTTCCCGGTCGGGTGTTCGGGCCTCGGTGTGGCGGTGGGACGTGGTGCCGGTGCCGGCGTGCGCCTCCCCGGGCTTCGCGAGACCGTCGGCGTCGGCGAGCGGCTCCCGTCCGGCGTACACATAGGTCCTGCTGACGAGGTCGGAGTCGGCGTCGGGGTCGCAGTGTCCGTCGGCGTCGTGGTGTACGTCTGCCGGGGCGTGCGCGCCGGCTTGCGGGTCGGTTCCGGGGTCGCCGTCGGCTTGGGCTTGGGCTTCGCGGTCGGTTTCGGTGTGGAACTCGGTGTGCGGCTCGGTCGCGCGGTCGGTCTCCTGCTCGGCTTCGCCGTTGCCGTCGGCTTGGCGGTCGGCCGTCTGGTCGGTGTCACGGTGGGGCGCGGAGTCGACGGCGGGTCGGACGTGGCGGTCGGTCTCGGATGCCCCGTCGAGGTCGGGTCGGGCGCCGGAGCGGGCACGGTCGGGACGGGCACGGGCACCGTCGGCTGACCCGGCTGCCCGGGCGCCGGCGGGTACGTCTGCCCCGGCGCCGGGACGTACGGATACGGATAGGGGTACGGGTAGGGATTGCCGGGATAGGGATAGGCGGGGTAGTTCGGATAGCCGTACGGATAGGGATAGGGGTACACCAGGCCCGGTGGCGTCGTGGGAGCAGCGGTGGGAGCGGGCACGGGCACGGGCACCTGACCCGGAACGACGGGAACGGGCGCCTGCGCCGTCGGTACGGGCGCGGGCACCCCCGTGGGCGAGGGAGCAGGCACCCCCGTCGGCGCCGAAGTGGGCAGCTGCGCACCGGCCAGCGGACCCTGGCCCTGGTCGCTGCCGGGCAGCGGCGCCGACCGGCCGGCCGTGTACGCGTCGATCCAGGACAGGACCTTCTGCACGTACTGCGAGGAGTTGTTGTAACTGTAAAGGGCGGTGGCCAGCTCCATCCGGTTGGACAGGTCCCGGCGGCCGGTGCAGAGGTAGTTGCCGGTGGCCAGCGACGCGTCGTACACGTTGTTGACGTCGGCCACGCCGTCGCCGTTGCCGTCGGCGCGGTACCGCGCCCACGACGCCGGGATGAACTGCATCGGGCCGACGGCGCGGTCCCAGATGGCATTGCCGTCCAGCCGGCCCCGGTCGGTGTCGGCGACCGCGACGTAGTTGCGGCCGTTCAGCACCGGGCCGAGGATCGACCGCACGGCCGTGCCCGCGCCGTCGACCGCGCCGTTGCGGGCGTGGTTGGTCTCCACCTTGCCGACGCCGGCCAGCATCTGCCAGGTCAGCCGGCATGCCGGCGTGGTTCCGGCGAGCCGGACGGCGGCCGAGCGGTAGGCCTGCAGCACCACTCCCGGGATGCCGAACTCCGACGGCGGGGCCATGCCCGTGGACCTCCCTGGCGGCTCGACGGTGGTGATCGCCGTTCGTTGACCGTTGGCGGCGGACTGGCTGCCCTGGATGTCGGCGAAACTGTTGTACGGCTGATTGGCGGCAGCAGGGATCAGGGAAACCGCGACAGCCGCCACGGCCAACTGAACCGCCGTTCTGAGCCTCATCGGCAACCCCCCGGAACTCCCACGATTGCACGGGGCTCGCGGGCTGGCAGCCCGACTCCTCATCCGGAGCGATCGCTTCGGGGTAAGGCAGAAACCGATCGGTGAGTCGGTTGGTTTCTGTCGGTGGCCGGACGGGGGACAGTTTCCGTCGCCGGTCGCCGGCCGAACAGTTCAGCCGTTGTGCCGGGCGGTGTTCGTGTCCGTGCGTACCTGCCGGCTCAGCACGATCCCGGCCGCCGCCACGGCGAGCATCACGGCGTAGATCGAGCCGAACACCACAGCGGGCGTCGCGTGTGCGTGCAACGTGGCGAAGATGACGCCGCCGAGCCCGACGAGCGCGACGTTGCCGAAGGAGTCGGCCATCTGGGCGGCCGCACCGGCGGCACCGTGCTCCTCCGGACGGGAGTATCCGAGGACCAGCACCGACAGGCTGGCCGTCGCCAGCCCCATGCCGAGGCCGCCGAGCATGCAGCTGAGGACCGCCAGCCAGGCCGGGACGAACGGCAGCACGATGAACATCCACACCCCGATCGCGCAGGTGACGAACACCGCGCCGGCCCGGACCAGGCTGGGCCGGGATGCGCGCAGGGACGATCTGCTCTGCCACCACGAGCCCGCCGTCCAGCCGAACGAGCCGAGGGAGAGGGTGAGGCCCGCGATGGTGGTGGACAGCCCACGGTGCTCCACGAGCATCAGCGGGACGAACGACTGCCAGCCGAAGAAGGCGCCGGCGAAGATGCCGCGCATGCCGACCACCGCGGGCAGGCCGCGGGCGAACCGCAGCGTGCCCGGCGGGAGCAGCCTCGGCAGGCTCAGTGCCAGCGCGGCCACGCCGACCACGACCAGCAGCAGGCTCCACCAGGCGCGTTCCTGACCGGCGTACTGCAGCAGCCCGATGCCGACCGCCGCACCCAGCGCGCGCCGCTTGCGGCCCGTACGCGCGGCCGTCGGCTCGACCGTCGGAAGCCCACTCAGGCGGGGAATCACCAGGGCGAGGGGCAGCAGCGTCAGCGGCACCAGACCGAGGAACACCAGCCGCCAGGTGAAGTGCTCGGTGACCGTGCCCGCGATCACCGGCCCGATCAGCGACGGGAGCACCCAGGCGCTGGAGATGGCGGCGAACACCCGGGGACGGAGCCGTGCGGGAAACGCGCGGCCGACGATGACGTACAGCGTGACGACGACCGCGCCGCCGCCGAGCCCCTGGATCATCCGCCCGAGGACGAACAGCGCCATCGTGGGCGCCCCGCCGGCAACCAGGAGGCCGGCACCGAACAGGATCGTGCCCACGATGAAGGGGATCCGCGGGCCGAGCCGGTCGCACAGCTCCCCGGAGATCACGGTGGCGAACATGCTGGCCGTCATGAAGCCGGAGAAGCCCCAGGCGTAGAAGGCCAGGCCGTTGAGGTCCTTGACCGCCACCGGCATGGCTGTGCCGACCGCCATGCCCTCGAACGCGACCAGCAGGACCAGGGCGACGATGCCGATCGTGAGTGCGCGGTAGGGAGGACGCAGGATGCTGTCCTTCGGCCCGGCGGAGGTGGTCTGGTCCTCGGGGGTCTGGGGGACGGCTGCGGCCGGGGTCCTGGATGCACTCACGATGAGCCACGGTATCCGGCACCACCCCCGACGCCCATCGGAAATACGGCCCCATTCCCCTCCACCTCCCGACCTAGGTCGGGAGGGCGGGGAAGCCGGGGCACCCGCGCTCGACCGTGTGTAGCGGTGCGGCAACCGGAGTTGGCCAGAAGTTCGTCCCGTGTCCGCTGTTTCCGCCGAAGGATTCCCACGAAGCTGGTGACCCTCACCCGATCTTGGCATCAACCGCCTGGAGCCCGGCTCGACCCGGGCTCGAACCCGGGCTTGCACCCGGCTTGGAGGAAGCAGATGCGTGTTCGTCGTTCCGGTGTCCTCACCGCGGCGGTGGGAGCAGCGTCCCTCGCCGCCCTCACCTGCCTCGCCGCCCCGGCGAGCGCGCTGGCCGGCCCGGCCGCCAAGGCCGAATCCGCCGTCGCACCCGCCGCCGGGGCGGGCCAGTCGGATCGTCAACCGTCGTCGTTCGCGGTGCACCGGGACGGCCGGCCGGTACGGGTCCCCGTGCGGGCGGCCACCTCCGGGGAGGCCCTGCTGGACCTGACCGTCGCCGCGCCGGGCACCGACTGGGCGGTGAGCGGCAAGGAGTCGGCCCTGCTGTCGGTGTACGTCGACCGCCGGTACGAGACCGACGTCGTGGTCACCGGCGACGCTCCGGTCGCGCAGCAGGTCGCGCTCGGCCACCTGAACCGGGGCGCGCACATCGTCGAGCTGAGGTTCGCCGACGAGCGTTCGGCGGACGCCGCGCGGCGGGTCGACGTGTCCCACTTCGCCCTCGACGTGCACGGCCGCTCCGACGCGGACTACTCCGCGCTTCGGTTCGCGCCGATCCTGCACGGCCGCGACCTCGCGGAGTACGGCGACGCGAACCAGAACGCCACCACCGACACCCCGCTGATCGCCTGGCACGAGTCCTCGTCGGCCGCCCAGCCCGGGCACACCCGGCTGACGTACTCGATCATCTGGAGCAACGAGGACGGCGGCACCAACACCCCCGCGCTGATGGCGCGCTGGGGGCGCACCACCGACATCGAGTGGATCTACGCGGTCGAGCTGGACCAGAACGGCGAGCGGGTGCCGGGCAGCGACACCTACCAGGCGCCGAACCACCAGACGCTGCACTTCCAGGGCAGTTACGAGGGCGACCACCCGCAGCTGCAGACGTGCACCTCCAACAACAACGTCTGCGACGCGGTGGACAACCCGATGCGGTTCTTCCCCTCGGCGCTCGGGACCAGGCCCGACGGCCGGGCCCGCGAGGCGGTCATGGACGCCAATCCCTGGACCTACCTCGTGATGGCCAAGGAGATGATCCGCGAGGGCAAGATCGAACCGCCGTCGCCGGGCACGCCGTCCACGCCCGAGGTCAGCGACCAGCGCAACTACCTGTACGCGGTGGTGAAGAAGTCCACCGACGGACCCAACTCGGGCTCGTCGTGGGTGGGCGTCGCGCTGGGCGTACGCCTGAGGTCCGGTGAGACGGTCTACCTGTCCCACCACGGCCGGCCGGACTGGTCGCTGCAGCGCGACGACCCCGCCGCGACCACCGTGGAACTGCCGGCCGGCACGACGCAGGACGACATCGCCGAGATCACCGCCCAGCGGGTGGTGGTCGGGACCGACTCCGGCGCCACCATCCACGTCACCGGCATCCAGCGCGGCTTCCTGCTGGGGCAGGACTACCTCCCCCAGCCGTCGTTCGTGTCCTGGTCCGGCGACGTGGCGCTGACCGCCGACCAGCCCTCGGCGGTGCTCTGGCGCCGGTGACGCGGCTGGTGACCCGGACGTGCCGGCGTGCCCTATCCTGAGGACCGGTCCAACCGGCGGTGGGGCTCGCCGGCACAAACCGCGGCACCGGCGCCGCCAACGGTCCCTGTTGCGCAGTATCCGCGCGCAATAGGAGGAACGATGAGCAGGCGCACCACACGCACCGCGACCGGACATCCCGGCACCACGGCGGCGATCGCCGTGGGCGGCGCACTGGGCACCCTGTCCCGATACGGGCTGACCTCGGTGGTCCGGGACGGGCCGGGGTCCTTTCCCTGGGGAACGTTCTTCGTCAACATCGCCGGCTGCGCCCTGATCGGCGTCCTGATGGCGCTCCTGCTCGAGGTGTGGGTGGCGCACCGGTTGTGGCGGCCGTTCCTCGGCATCGGTTTCCTCGGGGGCTTCACGACGTTCTCGACGTACGCCGTGCAGACGCGCGGGCTGCTGGACGCCGGGCACGCGGCTACCGGGCTCCTCTACATGTTCGGCACCGTCGCGGCCGCCCTGGTGGCGGTGTGGCTCGGCACCCACCTGACGCGGGCCGCCGTACGCGCGTATCCGCGGCGTTCCCGCGGCGACCGTGCGCGCGACTCGCCACCGGAGGAGGACGCGGAGGACACCGCCGCCGCGGACACCACGTCCGGGTCCTCGTCCCAGCACACCGCGAACCAGCGAGGTGACGCCCGATGAACCCACTCAAGGGGCCGGCCAAGCGGCTCACGGTCTTCGTCGGCGAGGACGACCGCTGGCACCACAAGCCCGTCTACGCCGAGATCGTCCACCGGGCCAGGGACGCCGGACTCGCCGGCGCCACCGTCGTCCGCGGCATCGAGGGGTACGGCGCGTCGCGGCACCTGCACACCGGACGGTTCCTCAGCCTGTCCGAGGACCTTCCCCTCTCGATCGTGATCGTCGACTCGGCGGAAAGGATCGAGGCGTTCCTCCCCCAGCTGGACGAGCTGGTCACCGAGGGTCTGGTCATCGTCGAGGACGTCGAGGTGGTGCGGTACGTCGGTCGCGCCGCACAGGACTGCGCGGACGGGCCGGGCGCATGAGCGTGGTGCTCGCGGTGCTGGCCGGCGGAGTGGTGGGCGCTCCCCTGCGCTACCACCTCGACCGGCTGGTGCAGCAACGCCACGAGTCCGGCTTCCCCTGGGGAACGCTCACCGTCAACGTCGTCGGCAGCCTGGTGCTCGGTGTGCTCGCCGCTGGCAGTGCGGCGCACATCCTCGGCCCGGTCACGTACGCGCTGTTGGCCACCGGCTTCTGTGGCGCGTTGACGACCTACTCCACGTTCGGTTTCGAGACCCTGCGCCTGGTGGAGGACGGTGCGTTTCTCCCGGCCGCCGCGAACGTCGGCGCCAACCTCCTGGCCGGCCTGGGCGCGGCGTTCCTCGGCTTCGCGGTCGGCGGCCTGGTCTGGCCCGGCTGAGACCTCGCCCGTGGCCGAGCACGACGACCTTCTGCCGGATCCCGAACCGGGGCGCCGGCGGGTGTGCGCGGTGATTCTCCGCGACGCGGCCGCACCGAAGGTGCTGATGGTCCGGCACGTGGAGAGCACCCGCGCGTACTGGACGCTGCCCGGTGGAGGTGTCGAGGAAGGCGAGACCCTCGAGGAGGCCGTACTCCGTGAGGTACGCGAGGAAACCGGGCTCATCGGGGCTGTCGGCGGGCTGCTCTATGTTCGGCGCCATCGAACGATCGACGGCGTGCCGGCGACGGAGACCTGCTTCCTGGTGAAGGTGGATTCCGCGGCGGTCGCGACGCCGGGCTTCGATCCCGAGCTCGCCGCGGACGCCCAGGTGATCACAGCCGTCGCCTGGCACCCGCTGGCCAGCCTCCACGCGGATCGCCAAGTGGGCTTGGCGATTCCTGCGTTGCGCCACCTGAGCTGACGGCTTCCCCTTTCGACCCTTGACCGAATGGCGAGATTTGAGTCTCGCATGATGGACTTCCAGGAGTAGGTTCCTCCCATGACCACGGTGAAGTGGAACGCAGATCTGTACGACGGCAAGCACGGCTTCGTCGCTGCCCGGGGCGGTGAGGCCCTGGATCTCCTCGACGCCCAGCCCGGCGAGCGCGTCCTCGACGTCGGCTCGGGCACCGGCGACCACGTGGCGGCACTGCGCGCCCGCGGCGTCGACGCGATCGGGGTCGACGCCAGCCCGGAGATGGTCGCGCGCGCCCGGGAGAAGTATCCCGACCATCCGTTCGAGGTGGCCGACGTCTGCGCGCTCGACTACCACGCGGAGTTCGACGCGGTCTTCAGCAACGCCACCCTGCACTGGGTCACCGATCAGGTCGCCGCCACCGAGTCGATCGCCCGCGCGCTGCGGCCCGGCGGCCGGTTCGTCACCGAGTTCGGAGGACACGGCAACATCGCCAAGATCGAGGTCGGCGTCGGCCTGACCAGGGTTGGGCTCGACATCTCCTCGACCGGTCGCCGGTGGTACTTCCCGACCATCGGTGAATACGCCTTCCTGCTGGAGGACAGGGGCGAGCTTCAGGTCGACGCCGCCTGGCTGTTCGACCGTCCCACCCCACTGGAGGGTCCGGACGGCCTGGCCAACTGGGTGCGGATGTTCTACTCCGACCTGATCGCCGAAGTGCCCGACCAGGCCGCGTTCTTCGCCAAGCTCGAGGAGACGATGCGCAGAAGCCTCTACCGCGACGGCCGCTGGTGGATCGACTACCGCCGCATCCGGGTGCACGCCACGAAACCGGTGTTCTGACCGGCGCCGGCACGACGCTGCGTGCTCATCCCTGGTTGCTGTCGCCGACGTTCGGGAGCGCGGGGCCGAGCACCTGGCCGTCCAGGAGGTACGGCGCCCGCCGCCAGACGGCCATCTCGGCACCGCGGATCTCCCACCGCGCGTCCCAGCCCGCCTTGCGTTCGGCCTCGTCGAGCTCGTAGCAGAGCAGTCCGGTCCGGGCCCGCAGCAACTGCTGCCACCCAGCCGGAAGCCGGGTGCGCAGGCCGTGCCGCAGGCAGACACCGTGTGCGTCACGCAGCCGCTCGGCGTACGCGGGGTCGGCGGCGACCAACCCGAGCAGGCGTTCGGTGCGCTGGACCGCCGCCGTTCGCCGTTCACACAGGTGGCAGCGGATCCACTGCCCGACCTCCGCGGCGGCGGCCCGTGCCGCGCCGGCGGACGCACCGTCCGAGCGGCCGACGAACGTGCGCAGGTCCTTGCTCCACAGCTGCGCCACGTGGTCGAGCACCTGTGCCACTGGGGCGAGGAGGCCGTCCTCGGTGATCCGGACCGCGCCCACGTCACCGGAGGTGATCCGCACCCCGGCCAGGTCGGCCAGGTGCTCCGCGCACAGGGTCGCACCGCCGCGCAGCTCGGCTGCCTCCTCCGCGGACAGGTCGACCAGCCAGTGCAGGTAACGCCACTCGACCAGGTGGCCGGCGGCACACATCGGGCAGCACGGCCAGTCCAGTACGAGGTCGGCGTCGCCCAGTGGCCGGGCGGTCCTGCCCGCCTCCTCCGCGGCGAGCACGCTCGCGGCGGCGCGTTCACGAAGCCTGCGCCGCCGCGGGGCGTCGGGCTGCGTGCCGACCAGCACGTCGCGGGCGGTCACCGGATCCTTGCTCAGCCGCTCGTCCAGCATCATCGCCACCAGCCGGGCCTGGTCGCGTCCCGTGCGGCGCAGGATCTCCAGGCCGTGGGCGCGGCAGAAGCCGTCGCCGGCGAGCAGCAGGTCACGGACGTCCTGGTCGAACAGCCCGGAGGCGAGGTTGCGCACCGCGTCCCGTACGGCCCGC
This sequence comes from Actinopolymorpha sp. NPDC004070, assembly GCF_040610475.1. Classification (NCBI taxonomy): domain Bacteria; kingdom Bacillati; phylum Actinomycetota; class Actinomycetes; order Propionibacteriales; family Actinopolymorphaceae; genus Actinopolymorpha; species Actinopolymorpha sp. NPDC004070. Next base: position 103,713 of record NZ_JBEXMJ010000006.1, read on the forward strand.
TCGACCGCCTCGCACGCCGGGCACGGCCCGGGCGCCGGCGGTTCCGGCGCCGCCAGCGCACCCACCGCGGCCCGGGCCACGTCGGCGAACACCCAGCGGGCCAGCCAGGAGGTCGAGGCACCGAGGTCGAGCAGGTGCCGGGTGTGCGGCGCACAGAACCCGAACGAGCGTTCCAGGCGCTCGCGGAGGCCGAGATCGACGCGGGTGTCGTTCTCGTACGCGAAGAACCACCGCTGGCCGGCCTCGGAGGCGATCCGGCACACCGCGCAGCCGTCCCCGCCGAGCGCGGCCAACGCGGCCGACCGGGTGTGTGCGTCCGGCGGGCGAGCCCGGTCGCCGTCTCCGCCCAGGCCACGGACCAGGCCTCGGATCGGGTCGGACAGCCAGCCGGGGAGAGCCATGGCCCCAGTGTGGTTCATCCGGACCGGTGCCGCCGACCCGGGCGGCCCACGCGGTCCACGCGGTCCACCAAGCTTGTCTGTACAGCCGGACCACGCGGTCCGCGAAGGTTGCCCGGTCCGCGCGGGCCTCCGCCTCCCTGGGGCCTGGGGGTGGTCGGCGTTAGCGTGAGGCCGTGAGCACGACGTACACCGAGGTTCCCGCACCGGCCGCCCTCGCGGGCGATGTGCGCTGCCTGTGGCGGTCGTCGTTCGGCGGCACTTCGCCGATCCTTCCCGACGGGTGCCTGGACATCGTGGTCGCGCCCGGCGAGGTGATTGTGGCCGGCCCCGACACCGGGCCCTGGGAGTCGCCGTACGACCTCGGCGCTCCCGTGCACGGACTGCGGTTCGAGATCGGGCGGGCAGCCCGGGTTCTCGGCGTGCCCGCTGAGGAGCTTCGGGACCAGCGGGTGGGTCTCGCCGACCTGTGGGGTGCGGCCGGTGCGCGGGCAGCGGCGCGGCTGGTCGAGGATCCGGGCCACCTGACCGAGATCGTGGCTCGGCGGCTCGGCGGCTCGGGGATCCGCGAGGCGGACCGGGAAGTCGATCACGTGGTGCGGGTGCTGGGCGCGGGCGGGCGGCGGGTCCACGATGCCCTGGCGGGGCGCCCGCTGGGCGAGCGGCAGTTCCGGCGGCGGTTCAGCGCCGCGGTGGGCTACGGACCGGCGATGTTCGCCCGGGTCGCCCGGCTGGTACGCGTCCGGGACCTTGCGCGGCTGCACCCGGGGGCCACGCTCGCCGACCTCGCCGCCACGGCCGGTTACACCGACCAGGCGCACCTCGCCCGGGACTGCCGGGGGCTGGCCGGTGCCACGCCGAGCGCCCTGCTCCGGCCCGGCCCCACCTGGATCCGAACGCCGTCTCCGGCCCGGGCTCGCGGCCCGGATCCGAGGCGTAACCCTGGGCTCGACCTGGGCTCGGGCAGGACGTCCGTTTCGTACAAGGCGGGCGTCGGCGCCGAACGATAACTTCCTGCCATGACCTCGCCAACCGATCCCCAGGCCGGCACCTCGGCAGCGGTGGACTTCGACCGGGCCCGGGCCTTCATCGGGTCCGAGGGCCGGATCCTCGAACGCCGACTCGCCCAGGTCCACCTCGACGCCGACCGGTCCGCCGCACCCGCCGTCATCGCCGCTCTGCGCGCCCACCTCAACCCCGACGGCGGCTTCGGCCACGCCCTCGAGCCGGACGCCCGCACTCCGGACAGCCAGCCGCTGTTCGCCGACTTCGCCCTCGACGTGCTGGACGGCCTCGCCGTCGCCACCGGAGACCCGGACCCGGCTCGCGACCTGCTCGCCGACACCGGCGGCTACCTCGCGAAGGTGGCCACGGACGGCGGCGGCGTACCCATCGTGCTGCCCACGGTGGCCGCCCACGCGCGGGCCGAGCACTGGGGCGCGGGTGAGTTCCCGGCCGGGCTCAATCCCACCGCCGCGCTGGCCGGGCGGTTCCGCGCGCTCGGGATCGACCATCCCTGGGTCGAGGACTCCGCCGCGTTCTGCTGGCGGCAGCTGGAGGACCCCGCCGCGGTGGCCGACGCGCACACGGCTTTGTGCGTGCTCCGGTTCCTGGAGACCGAACCCGACCGCGGGCGCGCCGAGCCGGCCTACGACGCGTTGGGTGCCCGGCTGGGCGAGCTCGCGTTGTTCCAGCTGTGGCCGGGCAGCGGCTACGGCCTCACGCCACTGCAGTTCGCACCCCACCCGGACAGCCCTCGCCGACGGTTCTTCCCCGACGACGCCGTGGAGGCGCATCTGGACGCGCTCGCGGCGGCGCAGCAGGCCGACGGCGGCTGGCCGATCTCCTGGGACGCGCCGGGTGAGACGGCGACCCGGGAGTGGCGCGGGATCGTCACACTCGGCGCACTGCGCGTACTCAGGGCGTACGGCCGGGCCTGACCGCTACCTCCTCGTGCCGTCCCGGCTGGCCACCATCGGGCATCGGCTCGCCCTGGGCACCGACTCCTCGTCAGGCTCGTAGGGGCTGCCCGCGTTGGCAGGCCCAGTGACCGGTCGGGCGGCTGCTCCGCTCGACGGACGGACGACACGAGGAGCGCATCACCGTGGCACTGCGGTTGATTCATGTAGGCATCGGCGGGTGGGGCGGCGACTGGGCGGTCAACGCCGTTCCGCGCGTACCCACCATCGAACGCGTCGCGGCCGTCGACGCCGATCCGGCCGCGCTGGCCAAGGCACGCAAGCGAGCCGGAATACCCGAGGAGCAGTGCTTCACCTCCCTGGGTGAGGCGATGGACAAGGTGCAGGCGGACGCGGTGCTGGTCACCGCGACGGTCGGAGCACACGTCCCGCTGGCGGTCGAGGCGCTGCACGCGGGCAAGCACGTGCTGGTGGAGAAGCCGTTCGCTCCCACGGTCGCCGAGGCGCACGAGGTGCTCGCCGCGGCGGAAGAGGCCGGCCGCACCGTGATGGTGAGCCAGAACTACCGCTTCTACCCCGCTGCCCGCACCGCCGCCCGGCTGGTCGCCGACCAGGCGCTCGGCCGGCTGGGCACGGTCCACATCGACTTCCGCAAGTGGGCAAACAGCGCGCCGGAAGCGGGCCACCGCCACTACCGGCTCGTCCATCCGCTGCTGTACGACATGGCGATCCACCACTTCGACCTGATGCGGCTGGTTCTCGGCCAGGACCCGGTGTCGGTGTACGCGCAGGTCACCGACCCGCCGTGGAGCCGGTTCAAGGAGGAGGCATCGGCCGTACTCACCGTCGCCTTCGACGGGGGCAGCGTGGTCAGCTACCGCGGCAGCTGGGTGAGCTCGGGTGAGCCCACGCCCTGGTCGGGTGTGTGGCACCTGGAGTGCGAGGACGGCGAGATCTACTGGACGGGCCGGGACGGGCCCGCGGGCTCGGCCGAGGGCGACGACATCCGGGTGACCCGGCGCGGCGACGACGGCCGTACCGCCGAGCCGGTGACGATGCTCGACGTGCCCTACATCGGCCGGGCGGGATCGCTGGCGGAGTTCGCCCGTGCCATCGAGGCCGGCGAGGAGCCGGAGAGCTCCGGGCGCCGCAACCTGGCCAGTCTCGCGCTGGCCGAGACGGCGGCACGTTCGGTGGTGTCCGGCCAGGTGGAGAAGGTGACCTGGGGCAAGGACTGATCCGAACCCGCACCGACCGCACGGGCTGAACCGATCTCGTGGGGCCGACCTCGATCACGAGGGCGGCCCCACCACCGGAGCGGCGTTGGACCTCCTTCGGGCCTGATCGCCCGGAGGAGTTCCTTCTTTACCTCTCTTTGACTACATTCCGTCCACATTCGGTCAGGTTTTCTTCCGCCTGAGCGTCGCCTGGTTGACGGGCGCCCCGCGACAGGATCCAGAATGGCGGCCGCTTTCCTTTGGTTCATCTGATGGTCAGCTGAATCTGCGCGACAGCGCTCGAGTGTCCGTACGGAAGTTCGGAGGATGCATGGCCACGTCTTCGCAGCAGAGAACGGAGACGGCCCCCAAGCCGCCCGCCGGCGCCAGCCGGGCGCGCTACATGGTCTTGTGGATCGCGTTCGCCGGACTGACGCTCAACTACCTCGACCGGGCGAACCTCGCGGTGGCGCTGCCGTTCATGCAGGACAGCATGCACATCGAGCTCAGCCACGCCCAGCAGGGACTGATCTTCGGAGCGTTCTTCTGGGCGTACGACGGGTTCATGCTGCTCGCGGGCTGGTTCGCCGACCGGGCCGGGCCACGGCGGGCCCTGACGTTCGCGGCGGTGTGGTGGTCGATCTTCACCATCCTCACCTCCCTCGCCCGCGGCTTCTGGTCGCTGTTCGCGGTGCGCTTCCTGCTCGGCGCCGGTGAGAGCCCGGCCTACCCGGCGGCCACGAAGGCCAACTCCCGCTGGTTTCCCCGGCACGAGCGCGCCTTCGCCGCAGCGGTCGTCGACTCCGGGTCGCGGGTCGGAAACACTCTCGCGCTGCCCATCGTCACCGGTCTGATCGCCCTGGTCAGCTGGCACTTCTCGTTCATCGTGCTCGGCGTGGTGGGCGTGATCTGGGCGTGCGTCTGGTACCGCTTCTACCGCGACCCCACCGAGCACCCCCGCGCCAACGACCTGGAGCGCGAGTACATCCTGGCCAACGGCGCCCGACTGGACGAGACCGACGACGCCGACGCGCCACAGGTCAAGTGGCGTTCGCTGTTCCGCTACCGCACGGTGCGCGGGATGATGCTCGGCTTCTTCTGCCTGAACTTCGTCATCTACTTCTTCCTCACGTGGTTCCCGACCTACCTCAAGGACGCCCGCGGGATGGACCTGGCACAGATGGGCACGCTCGGCATGGTGCCCGGCATCTGCGCGGTGCTGCTCGGCTGGCTGGCCGGACGGCTCGGTGACCGGGCGGTCCAGCGGGGTGCCGACGTCACCCGCGTGCGCAAGACGGTCATGGTGGGCGGCCTGCTTGGCGGGGCGGTCATCGTGTTCGCCGCGATGGCGACGTCGATCTATCTGGCCCTGGTGTTCCTGGCCTTCTCCTACACGAGCCTGGCGGTCGCCGCCACCGGCATCTGGTCGCTGCCCGGCGACGTCGCGCCGAGTTCCCGGCACGTCGCCTCGATCGGCGGGATCCAGAACTTCGCGTCCAACATCGCCGGCATCATCAGCCCGTACGTCATGGGCGTCCTGCTGGACATGTACGAGGGCAACTACCTGCCGTCGTTCCTGGTGGCGGCCATCATCGCCGTGATCGGTGCCTTCACCTACGCGTTCATCGTCGGAAAGGCCGAACCGCTGCCCCCGCTGCCTGCCCGCCGCTGAGCGGATGGCCGGATGAACCGGATGTCCGGACAGGGCCTGCCCGGGCCCTGTCCGGTCTCACCGACCGGCCACACCGACCGGCCCAGCTGACCGCACCGACTGACCGGGCGTCAGACCAGTACACCCACCAGGGTGAGGAGTCCGGCGGCCAGCAGCGCCACCGCCCAGATCAGGTCGAGGTTGATCCAGGCCGTTCGCAGGATGGCAAGGCCGACGAACTGGTAGACCACGAACGCGATCACCGCGCCGACCGCGAGCATGGCCGCGGTGTGCACACCGGCCGCCAGCAGGCCGTGCACCGCTGCCTCCCCCAGGCCAGCGGTGCGCTGAGCGGAGCCGGCAGCCGAGACCGCCGGCTCCGTTGCCGTGGCGTGCCCCAGGTGAGGCACCGGACCCGCACGTCCGCCGGAGGCCAGGACGGGTACGAGCATCAGGCCGGCGCCGTGCACCGACGCCATCAGGAACGACCACGACGCCAACTGCCAGGCGGACAGCCGCATCCCCACCCAGGCGAAGTGACGCTTGGACAGCAGCCGCCACGTTCCCATGCCGACCAGCGCCACACCGCCCGCGACGGCCACCACCCGGGTCGTCCAGGTGGACGCACCAACCGTCACCGCCACCGCGACCGCGGCGATCGAGGCGAGGTGTCCGGCACCGATCGGGGCCAGCGAGCGCGCCATCGCCCATCGGCTGCGTTCCTGCAGCCCGATCGCCACCGCCAGCAGCCACCCCATGGCGGGGTTGAGTCCGTGGAAGGCGCCGAGGCCTGCCAGGGCCAGGGTCGTTCCCAGTGTCATCTGGTCATCGCGACGACGGCGATCAGTGCGGCCCGACGGTCGTCGGCGGCGGCACTCCTCGGCAGGTTCGGCAGCAGGGGCGGCACCGGAGCAGACATCGGGGACGGCATCACAGCAGGCATCGACTCAGGCACCGGAACAGGCCGTCATCAGGGGAAGCAGTAGGAGTCCGACGAGGCGTCGCCGCCCTGCAGCCGGATCTGGTGCACCCGGCGGCCCCGGAAGTCCGAGTCGTGCGGGAAGAACCGCTCGTCCGGGGTCAGCCCACCGGTGCGCGGGTCGACGTCGAGCTTGGCCACCCAGGCGCCCACGCCGTCGGGATAGAACTGGTCGTCCCACGCGCCGTAGAGGGAGTTCGAGACGTACACCCGGGCGCCGTCGCGGCTGACCTCCACCATCTGCGGACCGCCGGACAGCGCGAGTTCCGGCGCGGCGGGATGTGGCGTACGCCGGACGACACCTCCGAGCCGGACCGATCCCGTCTTCCGCGGATGCTCGGGGTCGGTGACGTCGTACTGCAGCAACTCCCCCGTCCCCCAGGCCGAGACGTACAGGAACCGGTCGTCGACCGACAGGTCGATGTCGGTCACGAGCGGCGGCACCGCACCGAACGGCTGCAGGGCGGGCGGCAGGTCGGCTGCGTCCGCCGGCTCGGCCGGGATCTCGATCACCTTCCGCACCGCGAACGCAGAACCTTCACGCGTCCACAGCCAGACCGACGCGGACAGGTCCTCCGTGCTCACCACCACGCCGACGAAGCCGTACTGCTTCCTCGGGTCGTGGGCGGGCCGCAGCTCCAGCGCCATCTGGTGCTGCGCGCCGAGGTCGACGGTCTGGATGTTGCGTCGTCTGCGCAGGTCCCAGAAGTGCAGCCGATGGCCGTACTTGTTGGCCAGCAGGAGCTCGGGAACCACGCCGTTCTCGATCATCGACGGCGTGCCCCACTCACTGGTCACCGCGACGTCGTGGCCGATGTGCCACCACAGGTCGTAGGCGAGGTACTGGTCGCCGCGGTCGGACTCCCAGGGCCCACGCACCTCGAACGTGGTGTGGTCCAGGATCGCGACCCCGCCCGGCCCCTCCTCGCCGTGGCCGCCGAGCGCGGACACGTAGATGCCCTCCGGCCCGCAGTGGATGGTGTGGGGGCGGGAGTAACCGGCCCGCTTGCCGAGTTCGTCGGCCTCCAGCACCTTGACGACTCGCGGGCTGGTCGGGTCGTCGCGGGTGTCGATGACGTAGATCCGGGACGAGCGGATTCCGGGGACGATGAGATAGCGGCGTTCGACGTGGGGGTGCGCCGCCGTCGGGCACAGCGCGCTGCTGCAAGCGTTCCAGCCGAAGTGGTGCACCTCGTCCCCGAGGTTCGGCAGCTCCGTCCAGCCGACCACCTCGCCGTAGGTGGCGGAGGTCTCGTCGACGTCGAGCACGGCCAGCGCGTCGGGCTTGTCGGCCGGACGGGCGAACGCCGCGACGTAGGCGAGCTTCTCCACCGGTGCGGCGGCCGCGTCACGCGGCGAGGGATAGAACGTCGGGTCCGGGGTGAACCGCGGCACGTCGACCACTCCTGTCGGACGAGACAGACAAACGAGGCGCAGACAAACGCGTCGGACCAGCGAGCCGTGACAGCGAGGTGGAACAGCGCCCGTCCCGACTCCGGCGACCCGGCAACCTTGTCACGCCGCGCGACCGCCGGGCAACAGTCGCCACGGCGTGACCCGGGCTCACTTCTCCAGGTGGCCCCAGCTGTCCCAGTAGGTGATCTCCTCGACCGGGCGGCGCTTCGCCGGCTTGAAGTCGGCGCCGATGGTGTAGGCGACCGGCAGCAGGGCGGCCTGGGTGACGTCGGGCGGAATGCCAAGCAGCTCCGCGGTCTCCTCCTCGTGGGCGAGGTGGAACGACGTCCACGCCGAGCCGAGGCCGCGCGAGCGCAGCGCGAGCTGGAAGCTCCAGATGGCCGGGTGGATCGAGCCGAAGAAGCCGGCGGCGTGCCGGACGTCGGTGATGCGCCCCTCGATGCACGGGATGACCAGCGCGGGGACCCGGTCGATGACCTCCATGAGGTAGCGAGCCGAATCCTGCACGCGGTCCTGCTGGGCGCCGCGCGACTCCGCCTGGCCGACGGCGCGCATGTAGGCGGCGCCGCCGGAGCGGTAGAGCTCGCCCAGCCGGGCGCGCTTGTCCTGGTCCGTCACGATCACCCAGCGCCAGCCCTGCTGGTTGCTGCCGGTCGGCGCCTGGATCGCGAGCCGGAGACAGTCCAGCAGCACCTCCCGCGGCACCGGGCGGTCGAGGTCGAGTCGCCTGCGGACCGCCCGGGTGGTGGTGAGCAGGTGGTCGGTGGCCTGGGTGTCGATGGGTGCAGACATGCGTTCGACCCTACCGACGGCCAAGTGATCGTCCGGCCCCGCGCCGTGGTGGCGCGGCGCCCGGCCGGACGTGCCTCCCGCCTTCCTACGCCCTCCTGGTCTTTGCCGCCTTCTTCGCCGCCGGAGCCTTCTTCACGGTTGCCGTCTTCCGGGCACCCGCCGCGGGCTTGGCGGCGGGGGCCGCCTTCTTCGTCGCCTTGCGGGCGCCGGTCGACTTACCTGCGGCCGCCTTGGAAGCCGTCGCCTTTGCGGTGGCGGCCTTGGTCGCCGTCGACTTCGTCGCGGTCTTGGAGGCGGCCTTGGTGGCCGTCGACGTGGTGGTGCCGCGGGCGGCGCCGGTGGACCGGCTCGCCGCGGACGCCGCCCGCACCGACCCCCTGCCCGCGTCGACCGACGAGGCGGGCAGCACGTGTCGCAGGAACTGCCCCGTGTAGCTGGTGTCGTCGGCGGCGATCTCCTCCGGCGTCCCCTCGGCAATCACCTCACCGCCGCGGTTGCCGCCCTCCGGACCGAGGTCGATCAGCCAGTCGGCGGTCTTGATCACGTCGAGGTTGTGCTCGATCACGATCACGGTGTTGCCCTGGTCGACCAGCCTGCCGAGCACCCCGAGCAGCTTGCGGATGTCCTCGAAGTGCAGCCCGGTGGTCGGCTCGTCCAGGACGTACAGCGTGCGCCCGGTCGACCGCTTCTGCAGCTCCGACGCGAGCTTGACCCGCTGCGCCTCGCCACCGGACAACGTGGGTGCGGACTGACCCATCCGGACGTAACCCAGGCCCACGTCGACCAGCGTGCGCAGGTGCCGCGAGATCGCCGGGATGGCCTCGAAGAAGTCCAGCGCCTCCTCGATCGGCATGTCGAGGACCTCGGAGATCGTCTTGTTCTTGTAGTGGACCTCGAGGGTCTCCCGGTTGTACCGGGCGCCGTGACACACCTCGCAGGGGACGTAGACGTCCGGCAGGAAGTTCATCTCGATCTTGATCGTGCCGTCGCCGGAGCACGCCTCACAGCGCCCGCCCTTGACGTTGAACGAGAACCGGCCCGGCAGGTAGCCGCGGATCTTCGCCTCCGGCGTCTCCGCGAACAGCCGGCGGATGTGGTCGAACACGCCGGTGTAGGTGGCCGGGTTGGACCGCGGTGTGCGGCCGATCGGCGACTGGTCGACGTGGATCACCTTGTCGATGTTGTCGGTGCCGGTGATCTTCTGGTGCCGGCCGGGCACCTCACGCGCGCCGTAGATCTGCTTGGCGAGCGAGGTGTAGAGGATGTCGTTGACCAGGGTCGACTTCCCCGAGCCGGACACGCCGGTGACCGCGATGAACGTGCCGAGCGGGAACGACACCGTGACGTCGCGGAGGTTGTGCTCCCACGCCTTGTGCACGGTGATCTGCCGCTTCGGGTCGATCGGGCGGCGCAGGTCGGGGATGGGGATCGACCGGCGGCCGGAGAGGTACTGCCCGGTCATCGAGTCGGGGTGGTCGTACAGCTCCTGGACCGAGCCGGTGTGCACCACCTGGCCGCCGTGCTCGCCGGCACCCGGGCCGATGTCGACCACCCAGTCGGCGGTGCGGATGGTGTCCTCGTCGTGCTCCACCACGATCAGGGTGTTGCCGATGTCGCGGAGCCGCACCAGGGTCTCGATCAGCCGGTGGTTGTCGCGCTGGTGCAGGCCGATGGACGGCTCGTCCAGCACGTACAGAACGCCGACCAGCCCGGACCCGATCTGGGTCGCCAGCCGGATGCGCTGCGCCTCACCGCCGGACAGCGAGCCGGAGGGCCGGTCGAGGGTGAGGTAGTCCAGCCCGACGTCGAGCAGGAACCGCAGCCGCTCGCCGATCTCCTTGAGCACCCGCTCGGCGATCTGCTTCTCGCGCGGGCTGAGCTCCAGGCCGCGCAGGAACTCCGCGACGTCGCCGATCGGGAGGGAGGACGCCTCTGCGATGGACCGGTCGCCGATCGTCACGGCGAGCGAGATCGGCTTCAGCCGCGAGCCCTGGCAGGTCGGGCAGGCCACCTCGCGCATGTAGCCCTCGAACCGCTCCCGGCTGGAGTCGGACTCCGCCTCGGAGTGCCGGCGGGAGACGTAGGAGATCACCCCCTCGTAGGTGGTGTAGTACGAACGCTCGCGGCCGTAGCGGTTGCGGTAGCGGACGTGCACCTGGTCGGGGTAGCCGTGCAGCAGCGCCTTGCGGACCTTCGCCGGCAGGCGCTCGAACGGGGTGTCGGTGCGGAACCCGATGGTGGTGGACAGCGCCTCGATCAGCCGACCGAAGTAGTCGGTGACGTGCGCACCCGCCCACGGTGCCAGCGCGCCCTCGTCCAGGCTCTTCGTCGGGTCGGGCACCACCAGGTCGGGGTCGACCTCCATCCGGGTGCCCAGGCCGGTGCAGTCCGGGCAGGCACCGTAGGGAGAGTTGAACGAGAACGACCGGGGCTCGAGCTCCTCGAAGGACAGGTCGTCGTCGGGGCAGTACAGGTGCTCCGACCAGACCCGCTCGCGGTGGGGGTCGTTCTCCGGCAGGTCGACGAAGTCGAGGGTGACCAGCCCGCCGCCGAGGTGCAGCGCGGTCTCGATGGAGTCGTTCAGCCGCCGCTTGGCCGAGCTCTTCAGCCCGAGCCGGTCGACAACGACCTCGATGGTGTGCTTGCGCTGCTTGTCGAGCTTGGGCACCTCGCCCAGCGGATACACCTCGCCGTCGACCCGGACCCGCGAGTAGCCCTGGGTGGTGAGCTGACGGAACAGGTCGGCGTATTCGCCCTTGCGGCCGCGCACCAGCGGTGCGAGCACCTGGAAGCGGGTGCCCTCGTCGAACTCCAGCACCCGGTCGACGATCTGTTGCGGTGTCTGCCGGGCGATGGGGCGCCCGCACACCGGGCAGTGCGGGTGGCCGATCCGGGCGTAGAGAAGCCGGAGGTAGTCGTAGACCTCGGTGATCGTGCCGACCGTGGACCTGGGGTTGCGGGAGGTGGACTTCTGGTCGATGGAGACCGCGGGAGACAGACCCTCGATGAAGTCGACGTCGGGCTTGTCCATCTGGCCGAGGAACTGCCGGGCGTAGGCCGACAGCGACTCGACGTAGCGGCGCTGGCCCTCGGCGAAGATCGTGTCGAACGCGAGGCTCGACTTGCCCGACCCGGACAGGCCGGTGAAGACGATGAGGGCGTCACGCGGCAACTCCAGGGACACGTCCTTGAGGTTATGCTCGCGGGCACCGCGGATGATCAGCTGGTCGGACACGTGGCGGTTCCGTCCTCGGCAGCGGGATTGGTGGTCTGTGGTCGGTCTGTGATCGATCGGGGTCTGTCTGGCGTGCGTGCCGGTGATCGAATCAGCAGGTCAGCGGACCGGTGCGGGCCTCGGCCGGCCGGTCGGTGAGTGGGTTTTGTCAAGGCTTGGCCATGCTAGCCCCGCCCACCGACAAGTCCTCCGACAAGCCCTCGCGGCCGCCTCGTTCCGTCACACGCGCTCACCCCGAGTCTTCCTCGCCTGGCCATGTGCGGCCACACGGGGCCGGTATCCCCCTCCGGGTTGGACTTGCCCCCGGCGCACCCCGAAAGAATGGTCGGAACCGCAAAATAACCGCCGAGGCGTCGCATCGGTTCCGATCACCGTCAACCGGGTCGAAGATCCGGTTCGTGCCCGGCTCGGCCTGCTCGTCCCCGTACAGAATGGGTTTCGATGATTCGTATCGCCATGCTCAGCTTCTGGCACGTCCACGCCCTCGGCTACGCCCGCCAGGCCCAGGAACACCCGGGCACGGAGATCGTGGCCGCCTGGGACGAGGACCCGGCACGCGGCCGGGCCGAGGCGGACAAGCTGGGTGTCCCCTTCCACGAGAACCTCGCCGACGTCCTCGCCCGCGACGACGTGGACGCGGTGATCGTGGACACGCCGACCAACATCCACCCCGAGGTGATCAGCGCCGCCGCGCGGGCCGGCAAGCACATCTTCACCGAGAAGGTGCTCGCCCTCACCGTTCGCGAGTGCAACGAGATCCTCGCCGAGGTCGACAAGGCGGGCGTGGCGCTGATCCTCTCGCTGCCCAGGCTCTACCACGGCTACACCAAGGCGATCCAGGAGGTGCTGGACGGAGGCCACCTCGGTGACCTCGCGGTCGTCCGCACCCGGCTCTCCCACGGCGGCGCGGTCGGCGAGGGCTGGCTGCCGGAGCACTTCTACGACCCCGAGCAGTGCGGCGGCGGCGCGCTGATCGACCTCGGTTGCCACCCGATGTACCTCACCCGGCTGTTCCTCGGCGCCATGCCGGAGTCGGTGAGCGCGAGCTACGGCCACGTCACCGGACGCCAGGTCGAGGACAACGCGGTCGCCGTGCTCCGCTACCCGAGCGGCGCGCTCGGCGTCGTCGAGGCCGGCTTCGCCACGACGTACTCCCCCTTCAGCATCGAGATCCACGGTACGAAGGGCAGCTTGCTGTTCGGTACGCCCGACCAGAAGCTGCTGGTGCGCAGCCCCGGGCACGAGGGCGGCGAGAAGTGGGTCGAGCTTCCCGTCCCCGACAACGAGCCGGACGCGTTCGAGCAGTGGGTCCGGCACATCGGCGAGGGCACCCGGCCGACCGCCAACGTCGAGATGGGCGTGGACCTCACCCGGCTGATGGAGGCCGCGAACCACTCGGTCGCCGTCGACGGGCCGGTACGCATCGACAGCGTGACCGGCTGAGCATCGTACGACCTGACCAGACCCCCCCACCTGACCCCGAGCTGACCCGGACGACCGTCCGGACGAGCGGAGATCGGCAACGTCGCCGAGATCCCGTACATCCTGACCGCCGGAGACCCTGTGGCACCTCCGACCGGCCGGGACCGCGCGTCAACCCGCAGTTGCTACCAGGAGGATCTCCCCAATGACCGTGAACGTCGGGCTCATCGGCTGTGGCGGCATCTCCAACCCGCACGTCCGTGGCTACCTCGAAATCCCCGACCGGGCGAAGGTGACCGCGGTCGCCGACGTGGTCGAGGAGAACGCCCGCACCCGCGCCGAGCAGGTGGGCGGCGCGCAGGTCTTCTCCGACTACCGCGACCTGATCGCCACCGCGGGTGTCGACGCGGTCGACATCTGCCTCCCGCACCACCTGCACGCGGACGCGATCCTTGCCGCCGCCGAGGCCGGCAAGCACATCCTGTGCGAGAAGCCGCTGTGCATCACCACCGACGAGGCCGCCAAGATCACCCAGGCGGTCAAGGCCAACGGCGTGACACTCATGTGCGCGCACAACCAGTTGTTCATGCCGCCGGTGGCGAAGGCCCGCGAGCTCATCCAGAGCGGTGCGCTCGGCAAGGTCTACGAGCTGCGGACCACCGACAGCTTCTTCAACCGCGGCCTGAACGCCGACATGGGCTGGCGCGGCAGCCTGCAGACCGCCGGTGGCGGTGAGCTGATCGACACCGGCTACCACCCGACGTACCTCCTGCTCCACCTGGCCACCGCCGAGCCGTCGGAGGTCGTGGCGATGACCAGCCGGCACCGGCTGGAGATGGAGGGCGAGGACTCCGCCCAGGTCATGGTGCGCTTCGCCGACGGCAGCGTGGGGACCATCGTCACCAGCTGGGCCTACCAGCCGGCGGCGGTGACCGAGAAGTTCTCCGTGGTGGCGGAGAAGGGCACGCTGTGGAGCGACGGCAGGACCCTGAACCACCGCACCATCGACGGCCAGCTCACGACGGTGGAGTTCCCGGAGGTGCACGCGTTCTCCGCGGAGATCGCCGACTTCATCACCTGCGTCACCGACAAGCGCCGGCCGATCAACACCGAGGTCGAGGGTGTGCACGTGCTGAAGGTCATCCTCGGCGCGTACGCCTCGGTGAAGGAGAAGCGGGTCGTCACCCTCGCCGACCTGTGATCTGAACGGCGTACCGAGGTACGCGACGTAGAACCGAACGAGGCCCGGCCCGCGCGAGCGCGGTGCCGGGCCTCGTCGCGTCCGGAACCCGTAACCGGGCCTCCCCGGCGTCAGAGCCGGGTGAGCCGGCGGGCGTACCAGTCGGTGCGGGCCTGCGGCTCGACCGGGACCACCTGCACCCGCGCGCCGAGCACAGTGAGTCCGCTGGGGCGGGCCAGCACCGGCTGGAGGTAGGCGGTCACCACCTCCGGCAGGTCCTGCGCCAGCCGGGCCACCCGGTGCAGCAGGTCCTCCAGCGCGGCGACGTCGGCGTGCTCGCCTCCCCGGTGGCCGAACAGCAGGGGAGCCGCGCGCACCTCCCGGACCATCTCCGCCGCGTCGACGTCGGTCAGCGGCGGGATGCGGTAGGCCAGGTCGCCGAGCAGGTCGGTGGCCACGCCCGCGAGGCCGAACGACACGATCGGGCCGAACATCTGGTCCTCCGCGCACCCGATCACCACGGGTACGCCCGGCGCGGCCATCTGCTGCACCACGAACCCGGCCCGCTCCGGCTTGCCCATGGTGCCCGCCATCGTCGCCCAGGCGTCCCGCATCTCCGCCTCGGTGTCGATGTTGCGCCACACGTCGGCCATGTCGGGGCGCTGGCGAAGGTGCGGCGCGGTCGCCTTGAGGACGACGTTCCAGCCGAGCCGCCCGGCGGTGCCGACCGCCTCGTCGGCGGACCCGACGGGGTACGCCGGCCAGATGTCGATGCCGTAGCAGGACAGCAGGTCGTCCAGGTCCTTGTCCTCGACGTCGCCGCCGTCGGGCCGGTCGGCCAGCACGTTCGCGACGATGGACCGGGCGCGGTCGTCGTCGATGCCTTCCAGCGGGGGGATCCGCCCGCGCGGGCTGGCCCGCCATTTCGCGTACGCGGTCACCTTGGCCAGCGCGCGCACGCCGGCGTCCGGCGAGGGGTAGGAGGGTACGGACCCGCGGACCGCCACGCCGTTCTCGTCGTAGCGGCGCAGGGGTTCGGGTACGCCCTGGCTGCCGAGGAACGTCACCACCACCGGCTTGGTGCTCTCCCCCGCCACCCGGGCGATCACCTCGGCCACGTCGGCGCCGTCGCGGTCGACCGGGGAGACCCACACGGCGAGGACCGAGTCGACCTCCCCGTCGTGGACCACCTCGCCCAGCGCGCGTTCGAAGTCCTCGGCGGTGGCGTCGGGCGGCAGCGCACCGGCCTGGCGGACGACGGTCAGCCCGGCCTCCGCGGCGGAGTCGGCGGCCAGCATCCCGAGGGAGTCGGAGTTGCCGACGATGGCGAGGTCGTCGCCGGCCGGCAGCGGTTGGTAGGCGAGCACCTGGGCGACGTCGAGCATCGCGTCCAGGGTGTCCACCAGGATCACACCGGCCTGCCGGAACATCGCGTCAACCGCGGCTTGCGGCACGGTCGTACGGTGCACCGTGTGGCCGATCGGCACGCCCTGGGTGAACCGGCCGGACCGCACCGCCACCACCGGCTTGGTCTGCGCGAGTCTGCGGGCCACCCGGCTGAACTTCCGCGGGTTGCCGATCGACTCCAGGAACAGCAGCACCACCTCGGTGGCCGCGTCCTCGCCCCAGTACTGCATGAGGTCGTTGCCGGACACGTCGGCGCGGTTGCCCGCGGACACGAACGTCGACAGGCCGAGGCCGCGCCGGGCGACCGTCTCCAGGATGACCGAGCCGAGCTCGCCGGACTGGCAGAAGAAGCCGACCGCGCCGCGCGCCGGGACCACCGGTGACAGGGACGCGTTCAGGCACAGGTCCGGCGCGGTGTTGATGACGCCGAGCGCGCTCGGCCCGATCACCCGCAGGCCGTACGCCCTCGCCAGCCGCGCAAGCTGGCGTTGACGTTCGCGTCCCTCGCGCCCGGTCTCGGCGAAACCGCTGGAGACGACGATCAGCCCGTGCACACCCTTGGCGGCGCAGTCGATCACCACGTCACGGACGGCGTCGGCGGGTACGGCCACCACGGCAAGGTCGATCTCGCCCGGGACGTCGAGCACGCTGCCGTACGCCGGCACGCCGGCCACCGCCCGCGCGGTCGGGTTCACGGCGTACACCGGCCCGGTGAAGCCGCCGAGCACCAGGTTGCGCACCAGCGCCTGGCCCACCTTGTCCCGCGACCGGCTGGCGCCGACCACCGCGATCGACCTCGGGGTGAGCAGGCGCTCCACCGAGCGCGCCTCGGCCCGGTGCTCGCGGGCACCCATCACCGCCATGCTCATCGCGGTGGGCTCGATCTCCAGCGCGAACGTGACGACGCCGTCCTCCATGTCGCCGGTCACCTGATAGCCCGCCTCGCGGAAGACCACGGCCATCCGGCGGTTCTCCGGGAGCACCTCGGCGGTGAACTTCTCGATGCCGTTCTCCCGCGCGGCCTGGGCGAGGTGCTCGAGCAGGACACTGCCCACTCCCCGGCCCTGGTGGGCGTCCTGTACCAGGAACGCCGCCTCCGCCTCCCGGGGGCCGATCCGGTCGTAGCGGGCCACGGCGATCATCTCGTCGCCGACGGTCAGGATGAACGCCACCCGGTCGCGGTGGTCGACCTGGGTGAAGCGTTCGACGTCGCGGTCGGACAGGTGGGGGTAGGGCGCGAAGAACCGGTAGTACTTCGATTCGTCGGACACGCGTGCGTAGAAGGACACCAGCAGGTCGGCGTCGTCGGGCCGGATCGGCCGCAGGAGGGCCGTGCCGCCGTCGCGGAGCACGACGTCGGCCTCCCAGCGGGCGGGGTACGGCAGCTCGGCGGTCACAGGGACGAATGTAGCCGCGGTCCCTTCGACCCCCGTCCGGTCGGGGTCCGGTCACGGTTCGGTTCAGCTCATGAACATCCCGCTGGTGACGTTGACGAACGTGCCCGTGATCGCCCCGGCCAGGTCCGAGGCCAGGAACGCCGCCGTACCGGCCACCTCGGCCAGCCGCGGGGAGCGCCGGGTCATCCGCATCTGGTGCAGTTGCGCCAGCAGGCCGGCGAACGCCTCCTCGTCCAGCTGCATGCCGGGGTTAACGGCGTTCAGCTTCTCCCGGCTGAACGTCTCCGGCAGCCCGGCCGTCCAGATGCCGACCACCCGCACACCCTGCGGCCCGATCTCCGCGGCCAGGTTGCGGACGAAGGTGTCGGTGGCCGCGTCGGCCGGACCGGTGCTGCCCATCATCGGGCTGCCGTGCGACGAGCCGCTGTTCAGCGCGAGGATCGTACCGGACCCCTGGGTGACCATGTGCCTGGCGGCCGCGCGGGCGGTGACGAAGTTCGTTGTCAAGCGTGTGTTGACAGCGCGCAGAAGGTCGGCCGTCGTCATGTCGACCAGCGGGATTCCCTGTACGTCGCCTCCCGGTACGAGGTTGAAGGACACGTCCACGCTGCCGGCCCGGGCGACCACGGCCCGGACGTGCTCGTCGACCGCGCCCTCGTCCAGCGCGTCGACGACGGCGACGTCGGCCTGACCTCCCGCGGCGGAGATCTCCTTGGCCACCCGCTCCAGGCTGTCGCGGGTACGTCCTGCGAGGAAGACCCGGGCGCCCTCGCGGGCGAACGTGGTGGCCGTCGCCGCGCCGATCGACCCGCCGGCGCCGTAGATGATCGCGGTCTTGTTCTCCAGCAGCATGTGCCTTGCTCCGATTCGTACGTGAGGTTCGCGGTGTCTCGCCGGGCATTCGCCGACTGACACCGACACTAGGGACGTACGCGCACCACCGAATCCGTACCGGCATCAGTACTTCCGTACGCCAGTACTTCCGTACGCCGTACTCCTGTTCGCCCGCCCACCGGTACTCGCGCGAGCCCGGTCGGCCGCCGCCGAGGCCGGTCCCCGTGCCCTGGTCGAGGTGGCCTCCCGCGCCTTCGTCCTCGGCCGGGACGAGGAGGTCGACATCGCGGCCGGCCTGGTCGCCGACGCCCGCGGCCGGGGGATGCTGTCGGCGCTGCCAGCCGGACTCGGCTACGCCACCTTGACCCACGCCCTGCTCGGCCGGCACCGGGACGCGCTGGTGAGCGGGGACGAGGGCATGCGAATCGCCCGCGACACCGACCAGCCGCTCTGGGAGAGCTACACCGCGGGCGCCCTGGCCCACCTCGCCGCCGTCAAGGGCGACGAGGCGCCGTGCCGGGAGTACGCCGAGGCTGCCGGCGTCGGCCGCTCCGCGCCGAACGGCTCGCTGGCCGGGCTCGCGACGGCGCACGCGGCCCTGGCCCTGCTCGATCTCGGGTACGGCCGTGTGCAGGCCGCGTTCGACCGGCTGGTCACCCTGGTGGGCGTTCGACCGCGCGCGGACCGAGCTGTCGTTCGGTGAGTGGCTGCGGCGAGGGCGGCGCCGAAGCGACGCGCGCGGGCGGCTGGCGAGCGCCCTGCGGACGTTCGAGGAGATCGGCGCACGGCCTTGGGCCGAGCGGGCGCGAGCCGAACTCGGCGCCGCCGGAGACTCCGCGGCCGCCGCATCTGTCGCCTCCTCCGCACCCGCCGGGGACTCCGGGCCCGCCCCGCACGCCGGACCCCGCGGCGCGGCCGGTGACGCCGGTGCACGGCTCACGCCGCAGGAGCTGCAGATCACCGAGCTCGCCGCCGGCGGGCTGTCCAACCGGGACATCGCCGCCCGCCTCTACCTCAGCCCGCGGACCGTGGCGTACCACCTCTACAAGGCGTACCCGAAGCTCGGCATCAGCTCCCGCGGTGAACTCGCCGCCCTGCGCGCCGGCGCCTAGGGCCGCTCCCTCGTCTGCCAACTTTGGTTGACAACCGCACGTTGTCAACCTAGATTGACAACGTGCCGGACACACTCGTGGACACCATCCGGGCGAAGGACCCACTCGAGGCGCTGGGCCAGATCGCGGCGCTCGAACGCCAACTCGACGCCGAGACCGAGATCCAGGTCCGCCGGGCCCGGGTCCAGGGCTGCTCCTGGGAGGTCATCGCCGCCGCGCTGGGAGTCAGCCGCCAGGCGGTCCACAAGCGTTTCGCCGGCCGCACCGGTCTGCTCAGACGCAAACGTACGTAGGGGGAACGATGTCCGGACGGTCCCGACCACGGTCCCGCGGCGTGGGGCGTCCCGCGCGCCGGCGCGGGGGTCTGCTCTCCCGGCTGCGACGGCGCCGGACACCGTTGCCGCCCGGGCCGGGCGGACCGGGCGGGCCGCCGGACGCGGGCCCACCACCCGCCGGGGTACGCGAGCCGCGCCGCCCCGGACCCGGCCCCTCCGCCGTGAGCGCGGCCGCGGGCGAGCCGCGCGACCAGTTCGTCGACCTCGCCGCCGAGCGCGCCCGGTAGCGCCGGCTCGTACGTTCCCGAACCGCCCCGGGCGACCTCGGCGCCCGCCGGTGCCGGAAGAACCCCCGAGCAGAAGTGTCAGACCGAACGCGGCCGTCGCGCCGGGTTGGCCACGTCGGCCTCGGTGAGGCCGGTGTTCGCCAGGATGTCGGCGAAGTGGTGCTCGATCGTCTTCTGCACCTGGGTGGCGTACTCCTGCGGCGGTGTGCGGCGCTGCAGCACGTTGGTGAACAGCGCCTGCAGGATCTGCGTCGCGCGTCCGCCGCCTGGTCCGTTGACCCAGAAACTGCCGTACGCCGGGCCGACGATCCCCTTCTGCTGGATCTTCCCGAGCAGGTCGCTGACCTCTCGGGGGTACTCGATGCCGTTCACCATCGGCGGGCCGGCCGGCGCCAGCTCGTGCGCGTCGGACGTGCCCTGCAGAAAGGCGGTGTAGCCCGGCTTGGACAGCCAGAACATCAGGAAGTCCATCACCATCTCGGTGTGCTGAGGCTCCTTCTCCACCACCCCGAGGTGGTAGCCCGTGGTGCCTTCGGGCGGACGCGGCCGCGACTCCACCAGCGGCCCCTCCATCGGCGGGAACTCGAAGACGTCCCAGTCGAACGGCTCCAGCTTCCCGGCCTTGATCCCGAGCTTCTCGGCGCGGCTCTCCGTCAGCGACTGGAGGTCCTTGTGCAGCAGGGTCAGTGACCACGATCCGTCCACGAGCATCGCGGCCTTGCCCTGGACGAACGGGAGGTACTGGTCGGTGTAGGCGAAGAAGTCGCCGTTGGAGTACTGCGGGAAGACCCTGATCAGGTTGGTGACCAGCTCGACCATCGCCGGTGTGTCGAACCGCACCGTCTTGGCCTTCAGCGCCTGGTAGAAGCGCTGGGCGCTGTAGGTGTACTTCGCGTGCAGGGCCGGGTCGTTGGCGTCGTAGTCGAAGTCGCCGTCGAGTTCGGGGTTCCAGTTCCAGTCGCCCGGCTGCGAGCGCGCCGCGGTGGACCAGGAGGGGTGGTACTGGTCGAAGTAGACCGAGCAGATCCAGCCGGGAAGGATGTAGTCGAAGTTCGTCGACAGCGGGATGTGACCGGCCTTCTTGAGCTTCGAGCTGACCTCGATCACCTCGCGCCAGTTCTTCGGCGGGCTGACGTTGGCCGCGGCGAAGATCTCCTTGTTGTAGTACCACAACAGGTGCGCCTGGTCGGTGCCGAGCTGCGGCCGGGTGCCCTCGGCGGTGAGCTCGCGGTACTTTTCGAACGCGTAGTCCTTCTCCCAGGGCTGGCCGGTGTAGGGGTTGACCTGCGCGCGGTACTCGTTGAAGTCGACGAAGCCGCGGAAGTCCGGCGCGTAGCCGCTGGTGACGATGTCCGGCCCGACCCGGTTGGCCGACAGCTGGGTGTCCAGCCAGCGTGCGTAGGAGTCGGTGTCGGTGTAGTCCTTGGTCTGCCAGGAGATCCGCACGTCCGGCTGGTGCTCGCGGTAGGCCCGGGTCAGCGCCTCCTGCGCCGCCTTCGGCGGATTCTCCAACGGGGCAACGGTGATGTGCCCGCGGTAGCGCGCGGCGTCGTCGGCGCGCCGGCGGGTCGCGGGATTGCCGAACGGCCGTCCGTCGTCACCCGTGCAGCCGGTCAGCACGGACGCCACCGTGGGAGCGGACACCCCGAGGGCCAGCGAACGCAGCAAGAAGGCGCGCCTACTCGAGCCGGACATGCACTGCCTCCCTGACGGTTCCGGCGCCCACACTACCGGTGGGCCTCCTCCGCCCGGCCGGAAACTCCGAGCCCGGGCGAGCGACCGGATTTGTGTCCGTCACGGCGGGCGGCGGGCCGTACCGGTTGTCGCGCACGAGCCTCGTGTCTCGGCCCCTGCACGACCTCACCGGGCGAGGAACAGGACCTCGGCGCCGGCCGGGCGGTAACCGGCCGCCAGCAGCGTCCGGACCGAGGCGGCGTTGCCCGGCGACACCTGGGCCCACACCGCGCCCGCGCCCGGGGGCAGCATGTGGCGTGCCGCGCGGGCCAGCGACCGGCCGAGCCCCCTGCCCTGCCGGTCGGGCTCGACCTCGAACGCCAGCTCGCATCGGCCGGCGAGCCCGCGGCCGACCAGGACGAGTCCGCCGTCGGTTCCGTACACGCGTACGTCGTCGCGGTAACGGTGTGCCCGGCGTACGCGGGGATGGTCGGAGTCGGTGACCTCCGTCAGCCGCAGCGGCGGCGGGCCGGGCAGCGGGCCGGCCAGCATCAGCTGGTCGAGCACGCCGACCCGGCGGCCCGTGTGCGCGGCCAGGGCGGACAGGAACGCCGGCTTCATCGGCGCACCCAGGTCGGTGTGGTCGACGCCTTCGGTGCCGTGGAGCACAGCGCGCACCCACTCCGGTGTCACGTCCGCGACGACCACGGTGTGCGCGGTGAAGGCGACCACCGCCGCGGTCCGTCCGGGCGGTTGCGGAAGCACCCGGACGGTGCCGTCGGGGGGCGGCCACCCGCCGCGTTCCGCGCGGGCCAACAGGTCGCCCAGCGCACTGCCGTCGACCAGCGCGGTGTCCGGCGGGCGGGCCGGGGGTCGCTCCGTGGGGCGCTCGGGGGGACCTGGTGGTCGGGTGTCCGCAGTCACGGGTCCATCCTGTCCCATGCACTCCGTCGGGCTGGGTCCCACGACCCTCGTACTTCTCCCGGTCCTGGCCGGCCTCGCCGCGTTGCTGTCGAGGCTCGGCGGCCTGGGCCACCAGCGTGCCCTCCCGCTCGCCGTCGGCCGCGCGATCGTCCAGCTCGCCGCGGTGGGGCTGGTGGTCGGCTTCGCGCTTTCGTCGTACGCCGGGACGCTCGCCTTCCTCGCCCTGATGGCCGGGGTCGCGACCCTCACCAGCGCCCGCCGGCTCCGCGGCCTTCCGGGCGCCTGGGCACGGGCGGGTGCCGCGATCGTCGTACCCGCGGTACCGGTCCTCGTCCTCCTCCTGCTGACCCGCAGCGTCCCGGCGAACCCGGCCACCCTGCTGCCCCTCGGCGGCATCCTCGTCGGTGGGGCGATGTCGGCCACCACGCTCGCCGGCCGACGGGTGCTGGCCGAGCTCCGCGGCCGCTGGGGCGAGGTCGAGGCGGCGATGACCATCGGGCTGACCCCGCGGCAGGCGTACCGCGAGATCGCCGGCCGGGCCGGGGCGGACGCGCTGCTGCCCGCGCTCGACCAGACCCGGACGGTCGGCCTGGTGACCCTGCCCGGGACGTTCGTGGGCATGGTGCTCGGCGGCGCCCCGCCGCTGCGGGCGGCGGCGTTCCAGCTGGTCGTGCTGGTGTGCCTGCTCGCGGTGGAGGCGGCCTCGATCGTGCTGGTCACCGAGCTCGTCGCGGCGGCCGCGCCGTTCCCCCGGCCGGCGCCCTGACCGACCGGCGGGCGCAGGACGCGCGGCCACCGCCCGCGAGTCGCTGTGTGGCACTGTCGGTGGTGGGTGGCACGATGCTGAAGAGAACCCCAGCCACCTGGTTCGACCTCGCCTGACCCTGAGGAGTGCACGCCCGTATGCCCCGTCGCACCAAAGCCACGCTGCCGCCCCCGGACGACTTCGAGGAGCAGATCAGCGACATCGACGTCGGCGACGAGATGCGTACGAGCTTCCTCGAATACGCCTATTCGGTGATCTACACGCGGGCGCTGCCCGACGCCCGTGACGGGCTCAAGCCGGTGCAGCGCCGGATCCTCTACACCATGTCCGACATGGGGCTGCGCCCCGACCGCCCACACGTCAAGAGCGCGCGGGTGGTCGGTGAGGTGATGGGTAAGTTGCACCCGCACGGCGACTCGGCGATCTACGACGCGCTGGTCCGGATGGCCCAGCCGTTCGCGATGCGGGTGCCGCTGATCGACGGCCACGGAAACTTCGGTTCCCACGACGACAGCCCCGCCGCGATGCGCTACACCGAGTGCCGGATGGCGGCGCCGGCCCTGGCGATGACCGGGTCGCTGGACGAGGACGTCGTCGACTGGAAGCCCAACTACGACGGCCAGGAGCGTGAGCCGCAGGTCCTGCCGGCAGCCATCCCCAACCTGCTGGTCAACGGCGCCTCCGGGATCGCGGTCGGGATGGCCACCAACATGGCGCCGCACAACCTGGTCGAGGTGATCCAGGCGCTCCGGCAGCTGATCAAGAAGCCGAGTTCGAGCCTCGACGACCTGATGCGCTACATCCCCGGTCCCGACCTGCCCACCGGGGGCAAGATCGTGGGCCTGGCCGGCATCCGGGACGCCTACGAGACCGGGCGGGGCGCGTTCAAGATGCGGGCCACGGTCCGGATCGACAACGTGACGCCCCGGCGCAAGGGCCTGATCGTCACCGAGCTCCCCTACAACGTCGGCCCCGAGCGGGTGATCGAGCGGATCAAGCAGCTCGTCCAGTCCAAGAAGCTGCAGGGCATCGCCGATCTGAAAGACCTCACCGACCGCGCGCACGGCCTGCGGCTGGTCATCGAGGTCAAGAACGGCTTCCACCCCGAGGCGATTCTCGAGCAGCTGTACAAGCTCACGCCGATGGAGGAGTCGTTCAACATCAACAACGTCGCCCTCGTCGACGGCCAGCCGCGCACCCTCGGGCTCAAGCAGCTGCTCGAGGTCTACCTCGACCATCGCTACGACGTCACCCGTCGACGCACGAGGTTCCGGCTGACCAAGGCCTCCGACCGGCTGCACCTGGTCGAGGGCCTGCTGCTGGCCATCATCGACATCGACGAGGTCATCCAGATCGTCCGCGGCAGCGACGATGCCGGTCAGGCGAAGGACCGGCTGATGAACGTCTTCGACCTCACCGAGATCCAGGCGCAGTACATCCTCGACATGCAGCTGCGCCGGCTGACGAAGTTCTCCCGAATCGAGCTGGAGAAGGAGCAGTCCACGCTGGAGAAGGAGATCGAGGAGCTCACCGCGATCCTGGAGGACGAACGCCTGCTGAAGCGGCTGGTGTCCGGTGAGCTGACCGAGATGGCCAACGCCTACGGCACCGAACGCCGCACCGTGCTGCTGGAGTCGTCCGGGCACGCCGTCACCAGCGCCGTACCGCTCGAGGTGGCCGACGACCCGTGCTGGGTGCTGTTGTCCTCCACCGGGCTGATGGCCCGCACCACCGGCGCCGACCCGCTGCCCACCGAGGGCTCGCGCGCCAAGCACGACGTCGTGGTGTCCGCCGTACGCGGCACCGCGCGTGGCCAGGTCGGCCTGGTCACCAGCAGCGGGCGGCTGGTGCGGCTGAACGTGCTCGACATGCCGGCGCTGCCACCGACCGCCCACGTGCCCAACCTCCAGGGCGGCGCACCGCTGAGCGAGTTCGTCTCGCTGGGCAAGGGCGAACGCGGCCTGTGCCTCACCACCCTCGACCCCGACTCCCCCGGCCTGGCGCTGGGCACGGCGGCCGGCGTGGTCAAGCGGCTCTCACCCGACCACCTGGCCAACCGTGACGCCTGGGAGGTCATCACCCTGAAGGCGGGCGACGAGGTGGTCGGCGCGACCGAGCTGCGCACCGGCGAGGAGGACCTGGTCTTCGTCACCAGTGACGCCCAGCTGCTGCGCTTCTCCGCCACCGCGGTGCGCCCGCAGGGCCGGACGGCCGGCGGGGTGAGCGGGATCCGGCTCGGTGCGAAGGCCCGGGTGGTCTTCTTCGGCGCCGTGCCCGCCGACCAGGAGGCCGTCGTCGTCACCGTGGCCGGCTCGACCTCGGCGCTGCCCGGGATGGACGGCGGCTCGCTCAAGGTGGCTCCCTTCGAGGAGTACCCCGCCAAGGGACGTGCGACCGGAGGGGTGCGCTGTCACCGGTTCCTCAAGGGCGAGGAGGTCATCCAGCTGGCCTGGGCCGGGCCGGTGCCCGCCCGGGCTGCGACTGCTGCCGGTGCGGCGGTTCCCCTCCCGGCCGCGACCGGCCGGCGGGACGGCTCGGGTGAGCCGTCCACCAAGCCGATCGCCGCCATCGGCGGCCCGGTCACCTGACCCGACCGCCTCGCCACACTCGACCCGCCGAGCGGGACTGGTTCGCCTGAGCCGATCCCGTTCGGCAGTTCCCGTCCGTGACCGGGCAGAGCCCGGCTGCTCAGGACCGACTGGTCCGGGCCGGCCGACCTGAATCGGCTGGTCAGGGCCGGCTGGTCAGGGCCGGCCGGCGGTCAGGACCGGGCCGAGGCGCTCCCCCACCGGCGCCCCGCCCAGGTGGCGAACCACAGGACCAGTCCGATGGCCAGCAGTACGCCCGCGATGGCGTACTCCTGTGGGTCGCGGCCGCTCCACGGTGTGGCGAGGTACGCGCAGCACACGATCCCGAGCACCGGGAACACCGTCGGCGCGCGGTAGTGCCGGTGCTCCACCGGGTCCTTGCGCAGGACCAGCACCGCGGCGTTGACCAGTGTGAAGACACACAACAGGAGCAGCGCGGTGGTGCCGCCGAGCTGGCTGACCCCGCCCCACGCGGCCAGGCCGATAGCGAGCACCGAGGTGAACACGATCGCCGCCCACGGGGTGCGCCGGGTGCGGTGGACGACGCCGAGTGCCCGGGGAACGATCCGCTCCCGGGACATGCCGTAGACCAGACGGGACGCCATCAGCATGTTGATGAGGGCGGAGTTCGTCACCGCGAACAACGCGATGAGCGAGAAGACCGCGAGCGGCAGCCAGTCGGCACCGACCCGCACCACCTCCAGCAACGGGCCGTCGGACGCACTCAGGGTGTCCAACGGCACCAGGGTGGTCGCGATGAACGCCACCAGCATGTAGATGACGCCGGTGATGGAGATGCCGAGGAACAGCGCCCGCGGGAAGACCCGCTGTGGATGGTGGGTCTCCTCCGCCATGTTGACCGAGTCCTCGAACCCCACCAGGGCGAAGAACGCCAGCGCCGCGCCGCTCACCACCAGACCGAACGGGTTACCGTCCGCGTTGAACTCGAACGACCTGCCCGGGTCGCCGATTCCCCGGGCGACCGCGATGGCACCGATCACGATGATGAACAGCAGGCCGGACACCTCGACACAGGTCAGCACGACGTTGAGGCGTACCGACTCCGAAACGCCCCGGAAGTTGACCAGCGCCAGGACGACCAGGAACGCCACCACCACCAGCAGCGTCGGCACGTCGACGAACTCGGTGAGGTAGTCGCCGCCGAACGTGCGGGCGGCGGCACCGGCCGAGGTCAGCCCCGAGCACATCACCGCGAACGCCACCATGAACGTCAGGAAGTGAATACCGAACGCGCGCTGGGTGTACAACGCGGCTCCGGCCGCCTTGGGGTACTTGCCGACGAGTTCGACGTAGGACGTCGCGGTGAACATCGCCACCACGAACGACAGGCCGAAGGACATCCACGCGGCTCCCCCGACCTCGCCCGCGACCTTGCCGGTCAGGGCGTAGATGCCGGTGCCGAGGATGTCGCCCACGACGAAGAACAACAGGAGCTTGGGGCCGATGGCCCGGCGGAGTTCGGGCTCGGCGCCCGTGTCGGAGGTGACGCTGGCAGAACGTGCGGAGTCCGGCACGGTGGTCCCCCTTCTGGTCGGATGACCACCGTGCCCGATCGGTCGCGCGCCGTAAAGACCTTCGCCGCCGCATCAGGAGGCGGCGCGGCGGTCGAGCACCCGGCTCAGCCGCCGCACCGGCGCCGGATCACGGGACGGCGCGGCGGTCGAGTACCCCGGCTCAGCCGCCGCACCGGCGCCGATCAGGCGTCGATGCGAGCGTCGTCCAGCTCGTAGGCGTTCGCCACCAGGAACTCCCGCCGGGGTGCCACGTCGTTGCCCATCAGCAGGTCGAACACCCGGTCGGCCTCCTCCGCCCCGGCCATGGTGAGCCGGCGCAGGGTGCGGTGGCGGGGGTCCATCGTGGTCTCGGCGAGCTGGTCGGCGTCCATCTCCCCAAGGCCCTTGTAACGCTGGGGCGGATTCTTCCAGCGCACGCCCTTCTTCTCCAGCTGGACGCAGGTGCGTTGGTACTCCGCGTCGGAGTAGGTGTAGAGGTACTTGCTCTGCCCCTTCTTGGGGTTGGTGAGCTCGAACCGGTGCAGCGGTGGCACGGCGGTATAGACCCGGCCGGCTTCCACCAGCGGCCGCATGTAGCGCCAGAACAACGTGGCTAGCAGGCAGCGGATGTGCGCCCCGTCGGAATCGGCGTCGGCCATGAAGATGATCTTGCCGTAGCGAGCTGCTTCCAGGTCGAACGTGCGGCCCGAACCCGCACCGACCACCTGGATGATGGCCGCGCACTCGGCGTTCTTCAGCATGTCCGAGACGGACGCCTTCTGGACGTTGAGGATCTTGCCGCGGATCGGCAGAAGTGCCTGGAACTCCGCGTTGCGGGCGAGCTTCGCGGTGCCGAGCGCGGAGTCGCCCTCGACGATGAACAGCTCGGTGTTGTCGGCGGAGGAGGAACGGCAGTCGGCGAGCTTCGCCGGCAGCGCCGAGGACTCCAGGGCGTTCTTGCGCCGCTGGGCGTCCCGGTGCTGGCGGGCAGCGAGCCGGGCCCGGGCAGCCGAGGCGACCTTCTCCAGCACCGCGCGCGCCTGCTGCTTCTCACCCCGCTTGGAGGAGGTGAGGAACGCCTTGAGCTCCTTGCGGACGACCTGGGACACGATCTTCGCCGCCGCGGGGGTGCCGAGCACCTCCTTGGTCTGGCCCTCGAACTGCGGCTCGGCCAGCCGGACGGTCACCACCGCGGTGAGCCCCTCGAGGATGTCGTCCTTGGTGACGTCGGGCTCGCTCGCCCGCAGGACGCGGGTCGCCTTGAGCGACTCGTTGAACGTACCGCCGAGCGCCCGCTCGAAGCCCTGCACGTGCGTGCCGCCCTTGGGCGTGGAGATGACGTTGACGAACGACCGGATCTCCGTCTCGTATCCGGTGCCCCACCGCACCGCGATGTCGACCGCGAGGTCACGCTCGACCTCGCGCGGGGCGAGGTGGCCCTGGTCGTCGAGCACCGGGACGGTCTCGGTGAAGTGACCGCCGCCCTGCAGCCGCAGTACGTCGGTGACGCTCTCGTCGGTGGCCAGGAACTCGCAGTACTCCGCGATGCCTCCGTCGTGCCGGAAGCTCTCCTCGCGGACCTCGGCCTCGCGCTCGTCCCGGACCACGACCTCCAGGCCGGGCACCAGGAAGGAGGTCTGCCGGGCCCGGGTGACGAGCTCGTCGAAGACGAACGTGGCGTCCTTGGTGAAGATCTGCCGGTCGGGCCAGAAGCGCACCCGCGTCCCGGTCGTCCCCCGCTTGACCCGGCCGAGCTTGGCCAGCCCCGACCCCTTGGAGAAGGACGCCCGCGGTCCGTCGCCGGCGAACGTGCCCGGCACGCCGCGGCGGAAGCTCATGCCCCACTTGGCGGGCGAGCGGTCGACCTCGACGTCGAGCCGGGCGGACAGCGCGTTGATCACCGACGCGCCGACGCCGTGCAGGCCGCCGGAGGCGGTGTAGGAGATGCCGCCGAACTTGCCGCCGGCATGCAGCCGGGTGAACACGACCTCGACTCCGGACAGCTTGGTCCGGGGCTCGATGTCGACCGGGATGCCGCGGCCGTCGTCGCGCACCTCCGCCGATCCGTCGGCGTGCAGGATGACGTCGATGCGGGTGCACGCGCCGGCGAGCGCCTCGTCGACGGCGTTGTCGATGGGCTCCCACAGACAGTGCATCAGGCCACGGGTGTCGGTGGACCCGATGTACATCCCCGGCCGCTTGCGCACCGCCTCGAGGCCCTCGAGAACCGTGAGGTGCTGGGCGGTGTAGCCGGAGTGGTCCAGGTCCGCGGGCCGAGTCAACCGACAACCCCTTCCGTGTCGATACGGTAGCTTTCAGTGGCAGAAGGCCGCGGTGCTGGACACCGCCGCCGATGCGAATGTCAGGCTACCCACGACCTCCGACAAGCGGCCCACTCACACGCCGCCGGCGCCGGGGACGTGATCTTCACCTGCCCGAATCCTCCTCGGCTCGGAGGAAAGTCCCTTCCGCGCGGTCGGTTCCCCGCCCACAGCGCTGTGACGTTGACCACATCACCGAGGGTCGAAACGGCCTGATGACGCTGCCAAAGGTCCCGTACCTCGCGGGACCGGGCCGGGCGTGTGCGCCGATCCCGCAGTACGTTGGCCACATGGCAGGTGTCCTGGCCGTCGAGGTCGTCCGACTCTGCGGGGCAAATCCCCGAGGGCGGGAACACCGTGCACCTGGTTTGATGTTGCTGGAGTGGAGTCCCCGACGGATCGGAGTGAAGATCACGTGACTGCTGCAGTTGCCACACCGCTCTCGGCCGCGGACCGCTGCGACCGCTGTGGCGCCCAGGCCTACGTCCGGGTGTCCCTCGCGTCCGGCGGTGAGCTGCTGTTCTGCGGACACCACGGACGCGAGCACTCGGAGAAACTCCGGGAGGTCGCGTCCGACATCCACGACGAGACCAACCGGCTCGCGGCGGACAACCCCAACTAGGAAACAGTGCCGTGTGCGGCGACGATGCCGCACACCCCACCAGACGTGAACGCGCCGGTCACCACCGTGGTGGCCGGCCGTTTCGCGTCCGGAGCCGGTTGCCGCGATCACCCAGCGTCCAGGACCGGTCGCTCCCAGCGCCGCGCGGCCTCTTCTCCGGCGCGTCCTTCGCAGCCATACTCGGCGTCCATCGGCGCGGAGCGCTCCGGCGGTCGGGCTGCCCGCACGGCTCGGAGAGGACGCCGCCATGGCTCGCTGGAAGCACACCGCCGTCCCACTCCTCTTGGCCCTGTCGGTCGCGGCCGCGACTCCCGCGCTGGCCGCCGAACGGCCCGCCGCCGTTCACCACACCGTGAGGGCTCCTGTCCAGGCAGCCGATGACGCCGGCCAAGCCGAAGCCGTCACCCAGGCCGGGGAGCAGTCCATGAGCAGCGCCGACCCGCCGGCCGAGCGGCGGACCCTCCTGCGCTACGCCCGCGACACCTGGCGTTCCTTCGACGCGATGGTCGTCCCGGCCACCGGGCTGCCGGCGGACTACATCGGCGGCGACCTGGCCCCCGGCACCCGCAGCGGCTACACCTCGCCGACGAACGTCGGCGGCTATCTCTGGAGCACCGTCGCCGCCCGGGACCTGGGCGTGATCGGCGCCCCAGAGGCCGATCGCCGGGTCCGGCAGACGCTGGACACCCTCGGCCGGCTGTCCTTCCACGAGCCGTCCGGCATGTTCTACAACTGGTACGACCCCGCCACCGGCACCGTCCTGCGCACGTGGCCGGAGGACGGCAGCGTCGTCCATCCGTTCCTGTCCTCGGTCGACAACGGCTGGCTCGCCGCCGCCCTCATGGTGGTGCGCAGCGCGATGCCGGACCGTGCGGCCCAGGCCCAGCACCTGCTGGGCCGGATGGACTTCGGGTTCTTCTACGACCCACAGGGCAGAGGCGCCGACTTCCCGGCGGGGCTGCTCCGCGGCGGTTTCTGGGACGAGGAACCACCCGGCTGCTCGGTGACCGGCAACTACCGCGACCGTGGCCCGGACGTCTGGTACACGTGCAACCACTACGACATCCTCAACACCGAACCCAGGATCGCGAGCTACGTCGGCATCGCGCTGGGGCAGATCCCGGCGAAGCACTACTACGCTCCCTACCGCACCTTCCCGGCCAGCTGCGACTGGAGCTGGCCGGAGCAGCGGCCGGTCGGCTTCACCACCAGCTACCTCGGGGTGCCGGTGTTCGAGGGCTCGTTCACCTACCGCGGGCATCGGTTCGTTCCGACCTGGGGCGGCGACATGTTCGAGGCGATGATGCCGGCGATGTTCGTGCCGGAGGAGCGCTGGGGACCGCGCAGCTGGGGCCTCAACCACCCGGCGTACGTCCAGGGTCAGATCGCACACGGGCTGAACGACGCGAAGTACGGATACTGGGGCTTCTCCCCCGCCAGCGACCCCCGAGGCGGATACGCGGCGTGGGGCGTGGATGCCATGGGAATGGACCCCACCGGCTACCCCTCCGACCTGGAGGGCACCGACGTCGACCTCGGCTACGAGGGCTGCCGGCCAGCCCAACCGGCCAAGCCCTTCGGGGACGGCGTGGTGACCCCCCATGCGTCGTTCCTCGCCCTGCCGTACGCCCAGCACGCGGCGGTGGACAACCTCCAGCGGCTGGAACGCGACTTCGACTCCTACGGCCCGGGCGGCTTCTACGACGCGGTGGCAGTACGCAGTGGAACGGTCGCGCGGAGGTACCTCGCGCTGGACCAGGCGATGGTTCTCGGCCCGATCGGCAACGCGCTGAGCCGCGACGACATCCGGGGGTACTTCTCCCGCGGGGAGGTCGAACGCGCGATCCGGCCGCTGCTGGCACGGGAGCGCTTTAGCGCCGGACGAGCCGCCGGCACGGGCAGGTGAGCAACAAGGTGAGGTGACCCCACGGACGTGGGGTCGTCCCCTCAGGTGAGGTCGAGGTAGTCGCGGAGCACCTGCGACCGGGACGGATGCCGCAACTTGGACATCGTCTTGGACTCGATCTGGCGGATCCGCTCGCGCGTCACGCCGTAGACCTTGCCGATCTCGTCCAGCGTCTTCGGCTGACCGTCGCCCAGGCCGAAGCGCAGCGACACCACGCCCGCCTCGCGTTCGGACAGGGTTTCGAGGACGGAGTAGACCTGCTCCTGCAACAGCCGGAACGCCACCGCGTCGGCCGGCACCACGGCCTCGGAGTCCTCGATCAGGTCACCGAACTCCGAGCCCCCGTCGTCACCGAGCGGGGTGTGCAGCGAGATCGGCTCCCGGCCGTACTTCTGGACCTCGATGACCTTCTCCGGGGTCATGTCGAGCTCCTTGGCCAGCTCCTCCGGGGTGGCCGCCCGGCCGAGGTCCTGCAGCATCTGCCGCTGGACCCGGGCGAGCTTGTTGATCACCTCGACCATGTGCACCGGGATGCGGATGGTGCGGGCCTGGTCGGCCATCGCGCGGGTGATCGCCTGCCGGATCCACCAGGTCGCGTACGTGGAAAACTTGTAGCCCTTGGAGTAGTCGAACTTCTCCACCGCACGGATCAACCCGAGGTTGCCCTCCTGGATCAGATCCAGGAAGCCCATGCCGCGGCCGGTGTAGCGCTTGGCCAGCGACACCACCAGGCGGAGGTTGGCCTCCAGCAGGTGGTTCTTGGCGAGGCGGCCGTCCTCGGCCAGCCATTCGTACTCCGCGACGAGGTCCTCGGGTGGGGGCCCGGCGTCACCGCCAAGCTTCTCCTCGGCGAACAGGCCGGCCTCGATCCGCTTGGCCAGCTCCACCTCCTGCTCGGCGTTCAGCAGGGAGACCCGGCCGATCAGCTTGAGGTAGTCCTTCACCGGGTCGGCCGTGGCACCGGCGACCAGCACCTGCTGCTCGGGCTCGTCGGCGTCGTCACCCTCGGCCAGAACGAAGCCCTCCTCCGCGGGCGCCTGCCCGGTGTCGCCGCCGGCCCCCGCACCCTTCTCCGGGCTCACCTCGGGGGCTGCCTCCGGGCCGTCGTCCGGGGCGTTCTCCGGGCCTGCCTCGGCGCTGTTCTTGACCTCGGTCCTGCTCTGCGCGACCACGTTCCTCCTTCGGTCGAGCCGGCGCCCGTGGGGCCTCGGCAGTGGACTGACGCGGATTCGTCGGTGGTCAGTAAGCCGAACGCCCCGTACTCCTCAGGAGGCACGGGGCGGAAGAGCATCCAAGATCGGAGAGTCTACCGGCTACATCGCCGGAACGCACAACGATGGACCCGGGCCGGCGCCCAGCCCGGGTCCTTCGCAGCGTGTGTCGAGCGTCAGTCGAGATAGTCGCGGAGTACCTGCGACCGGGACGGATGCCGCAACTTGGACATCGTCTTGGACTCGATCTGGCGGATCCGCTCGCGCGTCACGCCGTAGACCTTGCCGATCTCGTCCAGCGTCTTCGGCTGACCGTCGGTGAGCCCGAACCGCATGGAGACCACGCCGGCCTCGCGTTCACTGAGCGTGTCCAGAACGGCGTGCAACTGCTCCTGCAGGAGCGTGAACGAGACCGCGTCGGCCGGAACGATCGCCTCGGAGTCCTCGATCAGGTCACCGAACTCAGAGTCACCGTCCTCGCCCAGCGGGGTGTGCAGGGAGATCGGCTCCCGGCCGTACTTCTGGACCTCGATGACCTTCTCCGGGGTCATGTCGAGCTCCTTGGCCAGCTCCTCCGGGGTGGGCTCGCGGCCGAGGTCCTGCAGCATCTGCCGCTGGACCCGGGCGAGCTTGTTGATCACCTCGACCATGTGCACCGGGATGCGGATGGTGCGGGCCTGGTCGGCCATCGCGCGGGTGATCGCCTGCCGGATCCACCAGGTGGCGTACGTGGAGAACTTGTAGCCCTTGGTGTAGTCGAACTTCTCGACCGCACGGATGAGGCCGAGGTTGCCCTCCTGGATCAGGTCGAGGAAGAGCATTCCGCGGCCGGTATAGCGCTTGGCCAGCGACACCACCAGGCGGAGGTTGGCCTCCAGCAGGTGGTTCTTGGCCTTGTGGCCGTCCTCGGCGATCCACTCGAACTCGGTCACCAGCTCCGCCGGAGGAGCTCCGGCCTCGCCGCCGAGCTTCTCCTCGGCGAACAGGCCGGCCTCGATCCGCTTGGCCAGCTCCACCTCCTGCTCGGCGTTCAGCAGGGGGACCTTGCCGATCTGCTTGAGGTAGTCCTTCACCGGGTCGGCGGTGGCACCGGCGACCAGCACCTGCTGCTCGGGCTCGTCGGCGTCGTCACCCTCGGAGAGGACGAACCCCTCCTCCTCCAGCTCGGCGTTGAACTCGACCTCGAGATCCGCCTCGCCCTCGGTCCCGGCGGCGTCGTCGCCACCGGCCTTGCCGGCCGCGGCCTTCTTGCCCTTGGCCCCGGCCGCCTTCTTGGCGGTCTTGGCACCGGCACGCTTCGCCGCAGGCCGGGACACCGCTGCGGTGTCGTCGGCGTCGGCGGGAACCTCGGCGGCGAGATCGGCCTCGGTGGGCTCGGCCACCTCTGCGAGCCGCCCGCCGGGCTGGGCCACGTCACCGACGGGGGCCACCGTGGCAGCGGCCGGCGGCGTGGTGGGGGCTTCCTTGACCCTGCGGGTCTTGTGGGCCGGAGCGGCCGGCTTGGCGGGGGCCGCGGCGCTCTGGGTGACAGCGGCGGCCCGGCGAGAGGCGGCCGCGGCCACCCGCTTGCGGGTCGTCTGAGTTGTGGAGTCGACCGACACGGTCACACCTTCCTCACCGAGGTACCGCAGCAGGTGAGCCCATTGGGTCTTGTCGATCCCGACTTCCTCACAAGCGCCACGCACCTCCTCGGCGGTGACGTGCCCACGCTCGCGACCTTGGTCGACGAGACGTTGGACTTCCGGGCTGTCAAGAAGCTGGGCATTCCGGGACGTGCGGGACGACACGACCTTCCTCTCGTCGTACTAGTGGTGAGAGTGACCGGGACACCGGGCAAGTGCGCAAGAGAGCATTCTGACATGCCCTCGGCCAGATGCACGCATGGCACCTGGTAGGCATTGTCAGGATGACTTCGCGGCACGAGTGCGCCTCACGCGGTCGGGCCCGGATGCTCGATGTTCCAGCATACGTCGGCCTCCAAATGACACATTTCCGCCGCACTCCCCGGGCCGTGTGTGCCCGCAGACTGTATGCCCGCACCTCGGCGCGCGGAATCCGCCCCGGGGAGACTCGGCTGCTGTGATGTCGGACAGCGGGAATGCGTGGCCGGGTGCCGACTCGGCAACGCGGGCCCCGCATCCTCACACGTCGGGGTCGGCCTTGACCGCCAGCACCGGACACGACGCGTCCAGAAGAATTCGCTGGGCGTTGCTGCCCAGAATCAACTTTCCTACCGGCGAACGCCGGCGAAGACCGATCACGATGAAGTCGGCGGACACCTCGTCGGCGACCGCGATCAGGTCGTCGGCCGGCTCGGCGCCCTGCCCCAGCTCGCGGTATTCGTAGCCGAGCCCGTGCGCGTCCAACTCGGCACGGACGCCCGCCACGGCCTCGTCGGCCTCCGGACCGCCCTGGGAGCCGGCAGCCTGGGCGTTGACGACGACGAGTCTGGCCTGGCGGAGTTTGGCCTCGGTGGCGGCACGGCGGAGGGCGGCACGGCCTTCCGGCTTGTCGACGTATCCGACGACGATCGCCGACATCGGGGCACCTCCGAGGGCCGGGTGGGGCGGACTGGACCCGGAGCGGTCCCAGGCCGGTCCAGCGCCCAACCGGGGCTGGAGCAGAGCCGAACCAGGGATCTCTCCTGGAGCCGGACGCTACTACAGCCGGGCTGTGGATGACGGCAACCGGGGATCATGCCGTGCGGGCAAGGTTGCCACCATGCCTACCCCACCGACCCCGCCGACCCCGCCGTCGCCCGCGGCGTCGCCTTCCGCGCCGGTCCCGGACGGTTCACGGCCGGGTTCTGCCCACCCGGATCTGGCCAGACTGGTCACCGCCTCGGTGTGGATCCTGCGGGGGGAGACGCGCAGACGAGCGTTCGCGCCGAGCGCGCGGGTCGTGCCGCTGGACCCCGCGGGAGCGCCGGCCGGCGACCCCTCCACCAACCTGCTGGCGGCCACCGCGGGCGAGCCCGACCACGCGCTGCGGGTCGACCTGGCCGTGGCCGGGCTGGACCGGGTGCTGACCGGCGACCCGGACGCCGATGCGGCGGGGAGTCCGCACCGGCCACGGCCGAGCCGGCGTGCCGCCCTGGTGACGGTACGCCCCGGCCCGCTGGAGACTCTCGACGACGACCACGCCTGGTCGCGCGCCTGGCTGATCGCCTGCGCGATCGTGGGGGCGCAGCCGCATCCGGTCTACGTCGCGACCCGGATCGGATGGTTCGACCTCACCGTGCCGTCGGCCACAGTGGTGGTGCCGCGCCTACGGGGGTCGGGAGCGCGGGGCTTCGGGCACGGTTCGCGGTGACGGCCGTGGGGGCCGCGAGGTTCACGGGCCTGGGGGTTGCTGGAAAGGCGATCTCCCCGGCCGGTCTCCGGGCCGCCGGCCGGTCGAGGTACTGGTACTCGAAGGTCAGGGGGTCAAAATCGGAACACGGCTACTCGACGGCCGCGACCTGCTTTCGGCTCGGCACCTCGGTGCTCGAGCGCCGGGCGGCCGTACGCGACGACTCGGTGGTGCCGCCCCAGACGCCGTAGGGTTCGGGACGCTTCAGGGCGTGCTTCTGGCATGGTGTGCGCACAGGGCACTTGTCGCAGATGGCAAGGGCGCGCGCCTCACGGGCCAGGCGTTCGTGCTGGGACTCCCTCTCCGGTCCGTAGAAGAGTTCGGACGGCTCGTCGCAGCAGGCCGCCTGCTCGTGCCACTCCAGGAACGGCTCGACGACGATGAGGCGGCGTCCGCCTGGACGGGTGGATCGCTGTCTGATGGGCATGGTCACCTCCTTCTCGGAGTTGTGACGTCTCACAACACTGGACGGTTGCCTGCCCGGGCGATCTCGTGGAATTTATGTGCGCAGCACAAAGCCGGAGTGTTCGGAGTTGGCTGGTCGCCGCTGGAAAGACGGGCCGGGGCGCGCGAACGACCGCCCGGAACAGCTTGACGGAGCGGCCGGCTCTGCCCGGGACAGGCGGAAACGAACCATGGACCGCCGGACACGAACCGTGGACTGCTGGACATGAGCCGTTGACCGGCGGGTACCCCCTGGCGGCCGTGCACGACCCGTGGACCGGCGGACCCGACCGGGGGTGGCCGGACACGATCCGGGAGTGTTTGTCAGTCGAGCGGCCAGGTGTGCACGGGGGCGTTGGAGCGCATGTGCTCGACGTACCGGGCGGTCATCGCCCTTAGGGCGTCCAGGCGGGAAAGTCCGCTGCCGTCGTGGAGCCGGTGGAACACCGCCGCCTGCCACTCCGCGCCGTTTCGGCCCGTACGGCACCGCTGCTCGATCACGCCGAGCAGGCGATCGCGGTCAGCGGGGTCGACGCCCCAGCGGTCCAGGCCCTCGTGGGCCAACGGCAGCAGCGTGCCCAAGGTGAGCTCGGCCGCCCCGACCTCACCGAGGCCGGGCCAGTGCAGCCGGGCGCCGATGCCCTCGCGGGCGCCGCGCAGGAAGTTGTCCTCGGCAGCCTCGAAGGAAAGCCGTGACCACACCGGTTGCTCGTCGGCCGCCAGCCGCCGGACGAGGCCGAAGTAGAACGCGGCGTTCGCCATCGTGTCGATGACCGTCGGACCGGCCGGCAGGATGCGGTTTTCGATCCGTAGGTGCGGGCGGCCGTCGGCGATGTCGTAGACCGGGCGGTTCCAGCGATAGATGGTGCCGCCGTGCAGGCAGAGCTCGGCGAGCCGCGGTGTGCCGCCCCGGTCGAGGACCTCCAGCGGATCCTCGTCGGCGATCTCGGGCAGCAGCGGCGAGAAGTAGCGCTGGTTCTCCTCGAAGAGGTCGGTCACGGATTCCAGCCAGCGTTCGCCGAACCACACCCGCGGCCGGACGCCCTGCTCGGTCAGTTCGACGCTGCGGGTGTCGATCGACTGCTCGAACAGCTTGATCCGTGTCTCGCGCCACAACTCCTTCTGGAACAGGAACGGCGAGTTGGCGCACACGGCCACCTGGGGGCCGGCGATCGCCTGGGCGGCGTTCCAGTACGCCGGGAAGGCGCCCTCGCTGACCTCGACGTGGAGCTGGGTGCTCGTGCATGCCGACTCCGGAACCACCGAGTCCGTGGTCAGCTCCAGCTTCTCGACGCCTTCGAGGCCGATGCGGATGTTCTCTCCCCGCTCGGTGATGATCTGCTCGTTGAGCAGCCGGTAGCGGACCTTCGGCGAGAGCGTCTCCGCGCCCATGTGGTCCGGGGTCACCGTCGGCAGGATCCCGACCATCACCAGCTCCGGGCCGACGGCCCTAGCCTTGGCGCCGGCCGTCTCCAGCCGGGCCAGCAGGTCGTCCTCGAACTCCCGCAGCGCGCTGCCGCGGAGCCGGCGCGGCTCGACGTTGATCTCCACGTTGTACTGCGCGAGCTCGGTCTGGAACGACTCGTCGTCGATCGCGGCCAGCACCTCGCTGTTGGTCATGGAGGGATCCCCGCGCTCGTCGACGAGGTTGAACTCGATCTCGAACCCGGTGAAGGGCCGGCGTACCTCGAACCGGCCTTCTTCGGACATTCGGACGAACGCCCGCAGGCATCTCCGCAGCTTGTCGCGGAACAGCGCCCGGTCCTCAGGGCTGAACGCGCGGGGCTTGATGTCCTGGCCCATCGATGTCCTCTCCCAAGGGGGCCGGCCTTGCCGGAGCCTCGTACCGAAACCTATCTGCCGCGAGGACCGATCGCTCACCCAGGAGCGCGAACCGCCGGCCGGTCGCCGGTGCGGCGGCGGGACCGGTCGAAACGCTCATGGCCCGACCGGCGGAGGCTCCCAGGCCTCGGGCGGGATGCCGCACCGCAGGACCTGCTCGATCAGGCGCGCCATGGAGTAGTGGGGATCGGACGCGTGCACCCGCTCGAGGGCACAGCGAGCCAGCGCGCCCTGTCCCTGCAGCCACGCGGCGAACGCCAGCAACGCCGCGGGCGCGACGTCGTGGGGCGGGACGGTGCGCCGGACGACATCGGACCAGAACGCGACATGGCGGTCAGCCGTCTCCCTGGTGATGCGTGACCAGAATTCGTCTCGTACGCCGACATCACCCACCTCGACAGCGATCCCGGCGACCTCCTCGTCGCTGAGCCGCTCACCTTCCTCGACCCGTGCGAACAGCCCGGCCACCACGCCGGCTCCGTCCTGCTCGTGCAGTCCGGCGGCCATCACCCGCGCGAGGGCCTCCTCGGCGGCCACCCGCCCGGTGCCCGACGGCGGCGCGACCGTGCGCCGGAGCTCCTCCTGCCCGGCGAGCGCCACCTCTCCCCGGTAGATCGACCGGGCGGTCAGCGGATGGGAGGCGAGGTCGTAGGGCTTTCCCTCCGGCGGGCAGCACGCGGAGTCGGCGCAGACGTCGGACCACCAGCGGTGCCCGTCGGCGACGATGGCGTCCAGGACGGTCACGTCCACGTCGGTGAACGCCGCGACGGCCGCATGCAGGGCAGGAGTGGCCCGCTCCCTGGAGGCGGTGTAGGCGACGAGGAGGCAGTACCGAACCTCGCGGCCGAAGACCAGGCAGGCCAGCCGGTCGCCGGCGGCACGCAGCTCCTGCGGGGTGAGATCGGGTTCGGGCAGGTCGGCCCTGGCGGTGAGGGTCAGCTCCCGGTCCTCGTCGAAGGTCAGCGTGACCAGGCTCTCCTCCGGATGGAATCCCACGAGGAACGGAATCTTGGCGAGGACGTCCTCCGGGCCACGCAACGTGAGCCGGTCGGTACCGGTTGGTGTGCTCATGCCGTCGAGCGTGTCAGCGGGGCGGCCGCCCTGGCGCGGTCGCGACCGGACCTGGGGACAGCTATGCCGATCAGGTGGCTGTGGACGAGAAACCGGCAGCCGCCCGACCTCCCGGGACGGCACGATGCCCGACCCGCGTACCCACGCCGGGATTCCCGACCTGTACGCCTACGCCCACGAGCTGCCTACGCCCACGAGCTGGCGGCGTACAACGCCGTCGTCCCGGCGACGCCGTGATGTCCATCCTGCTGGCCCAGCTGGACGACGCCGGTGGACGGGGCGGCGTCGAGTAGCTCGAGAACCTCTTCTGGCTGTTCGCCGTCGCCGGCAAGGGACGCTGCGCAACGGCTTCCCGGCGGGATGGCGGCCCTGCTGGGCATCCGGACCAGTGGTGCCGGCCGGCCGGTGACCGGGCACTGCTCGAGCCCGCCGCCGAGGAGATGCTGCGCTGGTGGACGCCGGTCGTCCACTTCCGGCGTACCGCCACGGCCGGCACCACCCTCGGCGACGTCCGGATCGCCGCCGGCGACAAGGTGGTGGTGTACTTCGCCGCCGCCAACCGCGACCCCCGCGTGTTCGACCGGCCGGATGACTTCAACGTCGGCCGCCGCCCCAACGACCACCTCGCGTTCGGCCACGGACCGCACTTCTGCCTGGGCGCCGCCCTCGGCCGGCGCCAGATCACGATGTACGCCGCGCTGCTGGACCGGTTCACCGCCGCCGAGCTGGTCCGCGCGGGTTGGCAGGATGGCCGGGTGCGCAGTGTGCCCAGCATCGTCCACCTCGACCTCGACGCGTTCTTCGCCGCGGTCGAGCAGCGCGACAAGCCCTCGCTGCGCGGCAAGCCGGTCATCGTGGGCGGGTTGGGCACCCGTGGCGTGGTGGCCACGGCGTCCTACGAGGCCCGGGTGTTCGGCGTCCGTTCGGCCATGCGCACCGCCGAGGCCCGCGCACGCTGCCCGCACGCGGCGTACCTCACCGGCCGGTTCGCCGCCTACCGCATCACCAGCCGCGCGGTGATGGCCGTGCTCCGTGAGATCTCCCCGCTGGTCGAGCCGGTGTCCCTGGACGAGGCCTACGTCGACCTCGCCGGCGACACGAGCCGCGACCTGTCCGCGGCCGGGGTCGAGGAGCTGGCGACCGCCCTGAAGGAGCGGGTACGCGATGTCACCGGCGGAGTCACCGCCTCCGTCGGGGCGGGCACGTCGAAGCTGGTCGCGAAGATCGCCAGCGACCTGCGCAAACCCGACGGCCTGCTGGTGGTGGAGCCGGGCACCGAGACCGACCTGCTCCATCCGATGCCGGTGGGCCGCATTCCCGGCGTCGGTCCGGCCACCTCCGAACGCCTCCGCCGCATCGGCGTCCACACGGTGGGCGAGCTCGCCCGCGCCGGCGAGCCCGACCTGGT
Source organism: Actinopolymorpha sp. NPDC004070 (assembly GCF_040610475.1). NCBI lineage: Bacteria > Bacillati > Actinomycetota > Actinomycetes > Propionibacteriales > Actinopolymorphaceae > Actinopolymorpha > Actinopolymorpha sp. NPDC004070. The sequence goes on from NZ_JBEXMJ010000006.1 coordinate 144,876, forward strand.
GGCGGCGCTCGGCCAGGCGCACGGGCACGCGCTGGCCCGGCTCGCCATGGCCGAGGACGACCGCGTCGTCGTCCCGCTGCGGGAGTCGAAGTCGATCAGCGCGGAGGACACCTTCGAACACGACATCGTCGACCCGGCGCTGCTGGCGGTCATCATCGACCGGCTCGGCACCAGGGTGTGCGAACGCCTGACCCGCGAACGACTGTCCGGGCGCACGGTGACGGTGAAGATCCGGCTGTTCGACTTCACCACCTACACCCGGTCGGCGACCCTCGCCGGGCCGACCGACGACGTGCGGGTGGTCAACCGGCTCGCCCGCCGCCTGCTGGCCGAGGTCGACACCTCCGCTGGGGTACGCCTGCTCGGCGTCGGCGTGTCCGGCCTCGCCGACTGGGTGCAGGAGGACCTGTTCGGCTCGTCGGCCGGCGGCGAACTGGAGGCCGACCTCGCCGCCAGGAAGGCTGCGGAGGCCGAACTCGTCGAGGCGGCGGGCAGACCGCAGGCGGTCCAGGACCGGCGGACTGACGAGGCCGCGGGCGTGGGCGCACCCGGGCTCGAAGCCACGGCGGACGGCGTTCCGCGCGAGCCGGAGCCACCCCGCTGGGCAGCAGGACAGGACGTCGTCCACACGGAGTACGGCCCCGGCTGGGTGTGGGGTGCGGGCCTGCGCCGGGTCACCGTGCGGTTCGAGACCGCGGCGACCGGGCCGGGGCCGGTGCGCACCTTCGCCACCGACGACCCCGACCTCGCCGCCTACACTCCGCTCACCTGGGATCCGGGCCTGCGGATCACCCCGAAGTCAGCGTGACAGCACGTCCTGCTTCTCCAGCACCGTGACCGGCGCCGACCGGCCGCGGGTCACCGTGGCCGGACCGAAGTTCTGCCGGCCTTCACCTGGGACCTCGAACCATCCGGTCCACTGCACGTCGACGTGCACCAGGTACCGGCCCGGAGTCTCGAACCGGTGCGTGACGTACTCGTCCTCCGGCACCGAGTCCGCGTACCGTTTCCCCGGCTTGTCGGTGTGGGTGAGCGCGCTGCCGTCGCCCCATCGCCACATGAAACCGGTGGCGTCCGCGTGCACGTGGATCGTGCGGCCGGAACCGTCCGGCACGTAGCGGTCGGCGTCGTAGTCGACCGCCTGGTTGGCGTAGAAGATGGTCGGGAAGTTCAGCAGGGTGTGGCCGTTGCCCGGGCTCACCCCGACGTTGGCGCCCGGCAGCCAGCCGTTGACCAGCCAGCGCTCGACCTGCTGCGGCGTCACCGGCGGCGGAGGCTGGTTGGGGTCGGTGGCGCCCGAGCATCCGGTGCGGACGAGTTCCCACGGGCCGTTCTGCTTCCACTGCACGTAGTAGCGCATCATGATGCCCTTTTCGCCACGTGTCTTGCAGGCCTGCGCGGCGTTCATGCACATCGCGTTGGGGTCGCCGGGCGGTGGGCCGTTCACCATGCACGCGGGAGTGGCGTAGGTGTCGTACGGCTGCTTCGGCGCCGGGCCGGGGTTGCCCGGCCCTCCGGGGCCATGGGGACCGCCCGGTCCGCCAGGCCCTCCACCGGTGCAGATCCAGTCGCCGCCCACGATCTTGCACCGCGACTCAGCATGCGCGGTACCGGTGAGCGCGGGCAGACCCAGCAGGACGACGCCCAGTGCGAGAACAAGGGTGCCGGCGAACCGCGCCACACCCCTGCGGCGACCGCCCACCACCGGCGGTCTCAGTTGACGTCGAGGTCCTTGACCGTCCACTGACCATTCCCCTTCGCGAGCGTGAAGTCGAACAACAGCACGCGGCCCTGCGCCGACTTGGGAGCGGCGCCGCGCTTGGAGACGATCTTGTGCGGGTTGACCTTGACGTAGGCGGAGATCTTCACCGGGTCGGTCCCGCTGGGCTTGCCCACCTCGGTGACGTGCCAGTTCGCGTCACCGGCGTACGAACCGCCGTCGTCGTGGAACGTCGCGAGCGACTCCGCGGTGCTCTGGCAGAAGTCGCAGCCGGGCGCACTCATCGCCCGCATCCGGGCCACATCGCCGTTGTCGACCGCCTGGTTGGCCGCGGCGACGTACTGACGTACGAAGACGGCCGGATTCTGGGACGTGGTCGGCGAGGCGGACGGAGTCGGGGTGGCTGTGCGGGTGGGTGTGCTCGACTTCTCCGAGAGTTCGGACGGTTGCGGAGAGTTGCCACCGCATCCCGTGAGGCCCGTCAGTCCGGCGGCGACAACCACCAACCCCGCTATGACACGTCGCACGACTACCGCCCAACCGACTGCCCAGCACAACCGGCAGGCGCTCGCCCGCCTGACCGGGCCACGCCTGCGCACGTAGAACAACCGGAAGCTACCACCTAAACCGGACACCGGTGAAGGTCGCCCGCCGGGAGGATTCAGGGATGAGACAGGTCGGAAGTGCGGGACGACAGGACACGGTGGGTGAACGGACCTGCCGAACGCGCCCGCCCGTCGCGGAGTGCGGCGTCAACTCGCGAGCGGCCGCACCGAAACCGAGTTGGCCGACATCTCGATCAGCGTCAGCCTCCCCGACCGCTCGCAGCACACCACCGCCGCCCCGTCGAGCACGTGGTCGAAGCCGAATCCATCGAACCACCGCGCCCGGTCGTGGGGATTCTGTCCTGCCACCCCGTCGGCGCGCAGGAAGTGGTCGCAGAGGTACGCGAGCCAGGACGCCGCCTCCTCCGGCGGAGAGCCCTCACCCAACGCGGGCTCGAACACCGGCACCAGGGCGCGGCCACCGTCGGAGAGCCGCCACGGGCACCACAGCCCCGGCTGTCCCGGCGCCGGCTCGACGTAACGAGTGAGGTCGAGCCCGGGGTCGAGGCACTCCGCCAGCGGGTTGCCGGGAACGGCGTACGGACCGTCGGGGCGGCACCAGCGACGGGACTCGGTGAACGCGGCGAGATACTCGAACTCCTCCGTACGCAGGGGCGGCTCGACGAGCACACGCCCGACGATGCGGAACGCCTCCGGCCCGCCCGAGTCCGTGCTCCCCGTACCGCCCGTACTGCCCGTGCTGCCCGTGCTGCCCGTCCTGCCCGTGCCGACCGGGCCCGCCGTGCTTCCACGCTTCATCCGTCGTCGCTCCTCCTTGCTGGGTCCACGTGCTTGCTGCCAGGCCCCCATTCGCGAGCATGCCGAAGATCGACACGGCGTGCGACCGTTCATCCACAGGGCGCCACCTGTGGACAACCACAGCGCGCCACGGCACGAACACGGCACGCTGTGGCGATGACCCCCGTGACCGACCACGACCCGGTCGTCTCCGCGCCGTGGACCACTCCCGAAGGCCAACCGGCCACTCGTCCGGACACCACTCCCCCTCGCGGGCCGGCGCGCGACCCCGCCGTCCTGCTGCGCCGGCTAGGCCGGCACGTGCCTTTCGGCACCGACCGGGTGCTGGTCGGCGTGATCCGGCTGTCCCGTGGTTACGTCGAACGCGCCGGCTGGTGCGCCGCCGCACCCGGCCCGATCCCCGTCGCCGACCTGCACGCGGCCGTCCTGGCCTGCCTGAAGCCGCTGGCGCCGCCGCGACCGGCCATCCCGCCCACGCACGCCGTCGCGATGGTCCGCTGTCGCCGCGGCAGAGTCGTCTGGCTGCCCACCGACGACGCGTGGGTGTCCGCCCTGACCGCCGAGGCCGCGCGGCACCGGCTCCCGGTCGCCGAGACGTTCCTGCTCACCGAGCACGGCTGGCGCTGCCGGACGGGCACGGCGGCGGGCTCGGTACCAGCCCTGGCCGTCTGAGCGTCCGGCCGACAGGGCAAGCTGAACGCATGTCCGCTCCGGTCTCCCATGCCCGCGTCCGGGTCGTCGTCCACGGCGCCGTCCAGGGCGTCTTCTTCCGCGACACCTGCCGGCGTACCGCCGGCGAGCACGACGTCGACGGGTGGGTACGCAACCGCCCCGACGGCTCGGTGGAGGCCGCCTTCGAGGGTGGCCCCGAGCAGGTGCGTGCCCTGGTCGACTGGTGCCGATCGGGCCCACCCGCGGCCCGGGTGGACAAGGTGGAGGAGTTCCCCGAAGCGCCCGAAGGCCTCACCGGCTTCGAAATCCGCCGATGACCTCGGTGGACGTGTCGTGAGCGCGCACTCAGCCTTCGTTCAGGTGCGCGGGGCAGACTGATCTCGTGCGAATTCTCGTGGTGGACGACGACCAGGGTGTCCGGGACTCCCTGCGGCGCTCGCTGGTCTTCAACGGCTACGACGTCGACCTGGCCGAGAACGGCGAGCAGGCGCTCCGCCGGGTCGCGGCGTCCAGCCCCGACGCGGTGGTGCTGGACGTGATGATGCCCCGGCTGGACGGCATCGCCACCTGCCGCGCGCTCCGTGCCACCGGCAACGACGTACCCGTTCTCGTGCTGACCGCGAGGGACGCCGTCGCCGACCGGGTGGCCGGCCTCGACGCCGGTGCCGACGACTACCTCAGCAAGCCGTTCGCGCTGGAGGAACTGCTGGCCCGGCTGCGGGCGCTGATGCGCCGCTCCACCCCGGGCGTGGACACTTCGCTGCTGTCGTACGCCGACCTCACCCTGGACCCCGCGACGCGGGAAGTACGCCGCGGCGACCGCCAGATCAGCCTGACCCGCACGGAGTTCTCCCTGCTCGAGCTCTTCCTGCGCCATCCACGGCAGGTGCTGGAGCGGTCCCAGATCCTCGAGGAGGTCTGGGGGTTCGACTTCCCCACCTCCGCCAACTCCCTCGAGGTCTACGTCGGCTACCTCCGCCGCAAGACCGAGGCAGGCGAGGAGCCCCGGCTGCTGCACACCGTGCGTGGCGTGGGCTACGTGCTCCGCGACACCCCGCCATGAGCCGGAACGCCCCCGGAGATCCGTCGGCCACCGGTGGCGGAAGCGGCGGCCCGCAGGCAGGCACCGCACGGGCGGTGACGCACAACCGCCTGCGCTCGGTCAGCCTGCGCAACCGGGTCGGGCTGCTGGCGGCGTTCGGGGTGGGGATCATCGTGGTCCTCATCTCCCTCGCGGCGTACATCACCGTGCGCGTGTCCCTGCTCGACCAGGTGGACGCCAACCTGCTCGACCGCGCCCGCGCCGCGGCGGCCGGTCCGCTGGCCGAGCAGGGGGTACTGGCCCGGGTGCCGTCGGAGGCGCTCGGCGCGGCCGACATCCGGATCGCGCTCCTGAACGCCAACGACAGGTACATCTCGGCCAGCGACCACGACGGCAACCCGATCGCGCCGCCGCTCGGTGCGCCAGAGCGGGCCGTGGCGAGGGGCGATGTGCCGGAGAGCGTGCGTACCGCTGCGATGGGCGGTCAGAGCTACCGCGTGGTGGCCGTGCCGGCCGGACGGGGGGAGGGCTGGGCGCTGGTTCTGGGCCAGTCCCGTGCCGGCACCGAGGACCTCCTGTCCCGGCTGGGCTTCGTCCTGTTCCTCGTCGGGGCCGGCGGGGTGGCGGCCGCGGCGTACGCGGGTGTCGCCGTCGCCCGGACCGGCCTGCGCCCGGTGGAGCGGCTCACCGCCGGCGCCGAGCACGTCGCCCGCACCGGTGAGCTGCGCCCCATCCCGGTGCAGGGCGAGGACGAGCTCGCCCGGTTGGCGCACGCGTTCAACTCGATGCTGTCCGCGCTGGCCGCGGCCCGTGCCCGCGAACGCCGGCTGATCGCCGACGCCGGCCACGAGTTGCGCACGCCGCTGACCAGTCTGCGCACCAACCTCGACCTGCTCGCCCAGAGCGAGGGCCGGCCCGGGCTCTCCCAGGAGGACCGGCTCGCGCTGCTGGCCGACGTACGCGCCCAGATGGCCGAGCTCTCCGTCCTGGTAGGTGACCTGGTGGAACTGTCCCGCGAGGACCCGCCCGCCACCGCGCACGCGCCCGTCGAGCTCGCCGACGTCGTGGCCGGCGCGGCCGAGCGGGTACGCCGCCGGGCACCCGCCGTGCGCTTCGACGTCGAGACGCAGCCCTGGACGGTCTTCGGTGACTCCCAGGCGCTCGAACGCGCGGTCACCAACCTGCTCGACAACGCCGCGAAGTGGAGCCCACCGAACGCGACCGTGACCGTACGACTGCGCGGCGGAGTGCTCACGGTGGCCGACCAGGGTCCCGGAATCGCCGAAGCCGACGCTCCGCACGTCTTCGAGCGCTTCTACCGGTCGACCGAGGCGCGGACGATGCCCGGATCGGGCCTCGGCCTGGCGATCGTCAAGCAGGCCGCCGACCGGCACGGGGGTACGGTCAGTGTCGGGCGCAGCCAGCACGGTGGGACGCTGATGACTCTCGTCCTGCCCGGGATGAACGCGCCGGCGCAGGCTCCCCCGCCCCCGACCGCGCACACCCCACCCCCCGTCGACCAGCCCCGCCGGACCCGCTGAGGCCCGGATTTCTTCGCCCGCTCACGGGGGGCTCTCAGTCCGCTCTCAGCTACCGGGACAAATGTAGGAACCATGAACGAGACGACACCCACGTCGGGTCAGCCGGACCGCACCGACGGGACGGCTCCCGCCTCCTCCGCGCAAGAGCCGGCTGCCGCCCGCCCGGACGGCCGGCCGGTCTCGTCCACGGGCGGGCGTGAGGACACCGCTCCGCTGCCCTCGCCGTACGCCTCTCAGACCCAGGGCCAGAGCCCGCAGGCCGAGGACGCCGCCCGGACCCAGACCCAGGGCAGCCAGACCCAGGGCGGCTCATCGTACGGACAGTCGTTCGCCGGCCACACGGCGTACGGCCCGAACCCCTACGGCCAGGGGTACAGCCCCTCCCCCCAACCGGGGTCCTACGCCGGCTCGTACTCCGGCGGGTTCGGCGAGCCGCCCACCGACCAGGGCCGGGCGACCGGAACCGGCTCGGGCCGTCCGAGGCGGCGCTCCGCCGCCGGTGTGGCCGCCCTCGCCCTGGTCGCCGGACTGCTCGGCGGCGGCGTCGGTGCGGCGGCGACCGACTACTTCGGCCACGACCAGGGCAGCAGTTCCTCGACCGCGCTGGACGAGCAGGCCCCGCGTTCGCAGAACGCCGCCTCGGCCCCTGTGGGCAGCGTGCAGCAGGTGGCCAACAAGGTGCTGCCGAGTGTGGTGTCGATCACCATCTCGACGTCACAGGGCACCGGCAACGGCAGCGGGATCGTCCTCAGCGACGACGGGCTGATCCTCACCAACAACCACGTCGCCGCGGCGGGCCGCCAGGGCGGCCAGCTCAGCGTGACGTTCAACGACGGCAAGACCGTGAAGGCGTCCGTCGTCGGCACCGACCCGACCACCGATCTCGCCGTGATCAGGGCCGACCGCAAGTCCGGTCTGCATCCCGCCCAGCTCGGCCGGTCCTCCGACCTGAGCGTGGGGCAGAACGTCGTGGCGATCGGCTCGCCCCTCGGCCTGTCGGGCACCGTGACCTCCGGCATCGTGAGCGCGCTGAACCGCCCGGTGCGCAGCAGCGAGTCCGGCAGCGACCAGTCCAGTTCCAACACCGTGATCGACGCCATCCAGACCGACGCGGCGATCAACCCCGGCAACTCCGGCGGCGCACTGGTCAACATGGCCGGCCAGGTGGTCGGTATCAACAGCGCGATCGCCACGCTCGGCAGCTCGATGGGCGGGCAGAGCGGCAACATCGGCGTGGGCTTCGCCATCCCGATCGACGAGGCCAGGCCGATCGCGAAGGAGCTCATCGCCAAGGGCCGCGCCGACCACGCCCAGCTCGGCGTGTCGGTCACCGCGGCCGCCGGGAGCACCGGTGTCAGCAGCGGCGCCTCCCTGCAGGCGGTGAACGCCGGCGGCGCGGCCAGCACCGCGGGCCTGCGCAAGGGCGACGTCATCACCAAGGTGGACCAGCGCCAGATCAGCGACCCCGACAGCCTGATCGCCGCGGTTCGTTCCTACCGGCCCGGCGACAAGGTCACGGTGACCTACGTCCGGGGCGGCAAGGCGCACACCGCCGAGGTGACGCTGGGGACCGACGGCGGCAAGACCCAGCAGCCGCAGCAGAACCAGCAGCAGGACCAGAACGGCCCGAACCAGAACCCGAACGACCAGAACAACGGTCAGGGCAACGAACTGCCCTTCCCCTGGTCCCGCTGAGCGCCCGGGGCCGCAGCCTCCAACCCCCGGCGGCGGCCCCGGTCACTCCCTTCCGGAGCGACTCAGCGGTGTGCCCCCGGGCTCGGACGGCCGGACGTGCCTACGGCTTCGGCGACGGAGCTGTAGCCGGCCGCCCGGGCTCGCCGGGCTATTCCCCGGTGGACCTTCCGCGGCCAGGCCGGCCCGCCGTAGATGAATCCGGTGTACGCCTGTACCAGCGTCGCGCCCGCACGGATGCGTTCCCACGCGTCGTCCGCGTTCTCGATGCCACCCACCGCCACCAGGACCAGCCGGTCGCCCACCCGGGCGTGCAGCCGGCGGATCACCTCCAGGGCGCGCTCCTTGAGTGGGGCGCCCGACAGCCCGCCCGCGCCGAGCTCGGCGACCTCGCCCGCGTCGGTGCGCAGGCCTTCGCGGCCGATGGTGGTGTTGGTGGCGATGATGCCGTCCAGTCCGAGCTCGAGGGCCAGGTCGGCCACGGCGTCGACGTCGGCGTCGCTCAGGTCGGGCGCGATCTTCACCAGCAGCGGCACCCGTCTCGTTGTCGGCGCGCCCGCGCCGCCTTCCCGAGGAGCGGCGAGCTCGTCCAGCGTCTGCCGTACGGCGGCCAGCAGGGGGCGCAGCCGCTCCACCGCCTGGAGATCACGCAGACCGGGGGTGTTGGGCGAGCTGACGTTGACCACGAGGTAGTCGGCGTACGGCGCCAGCTGCCGGGCGCTGGCTACATAGTCGCCGACCGCGTCGGCCTCGGGGACGGCCTTGGTCTTGCCGATGTTGACGCCGACGTACGCCGGCCGGATGCCGGCTCGGCCGCTCTCCGACCGTCGGCGCAGGCGGGCAGCCGCGGCCGCCGCCCCGTGGTTGTTGAACCCCATCCGGTTGACCAGGGCCCGGTCGGCGGGCAGCCGGAACATCCGCGGCCGTGGGTTGCCCGGCTGGGCCTGGGCGGTGACCGTACCGATCTCGACGTACGCGAACCCCAGCGCGGTGAGCCCGTCCACGCCCTCCGCGTCCTTGTCGAAACCCGCCGCGAGGCCCACCGGCCCCGGCAGGTCCATCCCGAGCGCCCGCACCCGCAGCACCGGGTCGGCCGGGCCGAGAACGCGGCGCATGCCCCCACCCATTCCGGGCACGGCGCCGGCGAACCGGATGGCCGCGAACGCCAACCGGTGGGCGGTCTCGGCCGGGATGTGCTGGAGCACCCTTCGGTACAGCAGTTCGTACATGTCCGTCCCGGCGTCATGTCCGGACTTCGAGCCCGGACGTGCGAAAGGTGTTCGGTGGCGTGCGGTCGTGCGGCCTGTCGGTGGTCGCCGCCAGAATGCTTTCATGCTCCTCGACGACCTCGCGCAGGCCTCCGCGGCGGTCTCCGGCACGTCCTCGCGGCTGGAGAAGGTCCGCCGGATCGCGGACTGCCTGCGGGCAGCCGACCCCGACGAGGTTCCGTTGGTGGTGTCCTACCTCGCCGGTGAGCTCCGCCAGCGCCGCACCGGCGTGGGTTACGCCGCTCTGCGCGACCTGCCCCCGCCCGCCGACCGGCCGACGCTCGGCGTCAGCGAGGTCGATGCCGCGTTCGCCGAGATCGCCGAGGTGGCGGGCAGCGGCTCGCAACAGCGCCGCCGCGACCTGCTCACCGCCCTGTGGTCGCGGGCGACCGGCGCCGAGCAGCGCCTGCTGGCCGGCCTGGTGACCGGCGAGCTTCGGCAGGGCGCGCTGGACGGTGTGATGGTCGACGCGGTGATCCGGGCCAGCGAGCTGCCGGCCGCGCAGGTGCGCCGGGCGATCATGGTCGCCGGCGCGATCGCCCCCGTGGCCCGGGCGGCCGTCGCCGGCGACGGCGACGTCGCCGTGCTCGACGCGTTCCGGCTGGAGGTGGGACGGCCGCTGCGCCCGATGCTCGCCTCCCCCGCTCCCGGCGTGCCCGAGGCACTCGACAAGCTGGCCGGGCCGGCGGCGCTGGAGTGGAAGCTCGACGGGATCCGCGTCCAGGTGCACCGCGCCGGAGACGTCGTACGCATCTTCACCCGCACCCTGGACGACGTGACCGACCGGCTGCCCGAGGTCGTCGCCACGGTCCGTGCCCTGCCGGCCGGGTCGCTCGTCCTCGACGGCGAGGTGCTGGCCCTGGACGAGGCCGGCCGGCCCCGGCCGTTCCAGGTCACCGCCGGCCGGGTCGGTTCACGCACCGGCACGAAGCGGTCGCAGGCCAAGGTGCCGCTCAGCGCGTTCTTCTTCGACGTTCTCCACCACGACGGCACCGACCTGCTCACCGCGCCCGGTGCGGAGCGGTGGTCGGTGCTGGAGAGTGTCCTTCCGGACGAATTGGTCGTGCCGCGCCTGGTCACCGCCGATCCGGACGAGGCGGGTGAGTTCTTCGCCGATGCCGTACGCCGCGGTCACGAGGGCGTCGTGGTCAAGTCGCTGAGCGCGCCCTACGACGCCGGCCGCCGGGGATCGGCCTGGATCAAGGTCAAGCCGAGGCACACCCTCGACCTGGTGGTGCTGGCCGTCGAATGGGGGCACGGGCGGCGCACCGGCCTCCTGTCCAACCTCCATCTCGGTGCCCGGGATCCGGAGACCGGCGGGTTCGTGATGCTGGGCAAGACGTTCAAGGGCCTCACCGACGAGCTGTTGCGGTGGCAGACCGAGCGGCTGCTGGAGCTGGAGACGCACCGTGACCGCTGGACGGTCCACGTGCGGCCGGAGCTGGTGGTCGAGATCGCCTTCGACGGCATCCAAACCTCGTCCCGCTATCCGGGAGGGATGGCGTTGCGGTTCGCCCGGGTGCTGCGCTACCGCGAGGACAAGACCGCCGCGGAGGCCGACACCGTGCAGACCGTACGCGACATCCACACCGGATCCCCCGCAAGCGGCGCCAAACCATCCTGACCGGGACGAAGCTGGCGACTTCCTCGCGACGAACACTCCCCGTGTCGGGAATTCGTCCGACCGTCCGGGACGTTTACCTGGGTGAGCGAGATCTCGGGCGTCTCACGGGCCTGCCACCGGGTCCGCGTCCCGAGCCGGGAGGGAAGTCATCTTGCCAGTGCGCCGCCGCCACGCCGAAGACCTCGTCGAAGACCGCGACCTCGTAGGCCGCTACCTCGACGAGATCTCGCGAACGCCGCTGCTCGACGCGGCGCAGGAAGTCGAGCTCGCGAAGGCCATCGAGGCCGGTCAGCTTGCCGAGCAACTCCTCGACGGAGGCCGCACGGGAATTCCGGCGCAGAGGTCGGCCGGTGCGACCCTGGACGAGCTGACCTGGATCAGCGACGAGGGCCGCAGGGCCAAGCGTCACTTCCTCGAGGCGAACCTTCGACTTGTCGTTTCCATCGCGCGCCGTTACGGACGATCCGGCCTGCCGTTGCTCGACCTGGTGCAGGAGGGCAACACCGGCCTGATCCGCGCGATCGAGAAGTTCGACTACACCAAGGGTTACAAGTTTTCCACGTACGCCACGTGGTGGATCCGCCAGGCCATCACGCGCGGAATCGCCCAGCAGGCGCGGGTCGTCCGGCTTCCGGTGCATGTGGTCGAGGACCTGAACGCCCTGGGCGCCGCCCGTCGCGCGCTGGAGCGCGAGCTTGGGCGCGACCCGGAGACGGCCGAGCTGGCCGCCCAGCTCGGTGTCGGCGAACACCGGGTGGAGGAGCTCGTGAGCTGGGGCCGCGACCACGTGTCCCTGGACGTCACCGTCGACGACGACGGCGAGACCTCTCTCGGCGACCTGGTCGCCCGTGACGTCATGCCGGGCCCGGACGAGACGGTCGTCGCCGCCGAGTCCAGCTCGCGGCTCGCCGCGCTGATCGAGACCCTCGACGACCGGTCCGCGGAGATCGTCCGGCTGCGGTACGGCCTCGACGACGGCCGCCCGTGGAAGCTCGCCGAGATCGCCGACCGGTTCGGGCTCTCCCGCGAGCGGGTTCGCCAGCTCGAGCGCGACGCCCTGCACCGGCTCCGCAAGATCGCCGAGCCCGACCTGGTCGGGCCCAACGCGGCCTGACCCTCCGTAGCCGGCCGCCGGCTCGACCCCGAGCGGCCGGCTCGAAGCACTTCCGGCCCCCGTGCCCCGGACGCCCCGGTCGTCTGGGGCACGACCATGTCCAGCCTCGACCTGTCCCGCCCAGTCCCCGACCTGTCCCGCCGCCCAGTCCCCCGATCATCAGCGGCCGGCGCGCCGCCCTGGGCCCCGCCGTCGGCCGCGGCACGGGCGCAACACCCTCTCCCCGGAACATTGTCCTGACATCCGTACGACTGACCGGACCCGGACAGCCAGCGCCGTCCGTTCGCGCGCTACGGTAAGTCCCCACATCGGTTGCCCGGAGAACGCGCAGAGAAGTACGCCCGGAAGAGCGAGGGAGAATCCCATGGACACGGCGGAAGGCAGGCCGGGTCCGGACGCGGCCACCCAGCCCACTGGTTCCAACGCCGGCCCCAACGACCCCACCACCCCGTGGGAGCTGGGCCGGGTCGTCGGCCGAGGGCCCGCCCACGACCCGATGGCCGCGCTGCGCCGTCCCGACGACCCGCCGTTCGACGTCTTCCTGTCCGGCACGGTCTTCCTGGACATCATCTTCACCGGCCTGGCCGGCCCGCCCACCAGCGGAACCGAGATATACACCGACGGCATGGGCTGCTCCCCCGGTGGCGTCGCCAACCTCGCGATCGCCCTGTCCCGGCTCGGGCTGCGCACCTCTCTCGCCGCGGCGTTCGGACACGACGTGTACGGCGCGTTCTGCCGGCGCACCCTCGAGCAGCAGGAGGACGTCGACCTGACGGCCTCGCGGGAGTTCCCCCACTGGCACTCGCCGGTCACGGTGTCGCTGGCCTACCAGGCCGACCGCAGTCTGATCACCCACGCGCACGAGCCGCCGCTGTCCGCCGACGAGATGATCGCCACCAGCGGGCCGCCGCGCAGCCGGGCCTGCTTCGTCGATCTCGCCCCGGAGATGGAGGACTGGGCCCGCAAGGCGGCCGCCGAGGGCACCCGGGTGTTCGCCGACACCGGCTGGGACCCGACCGAGCGGTGGTCGCAGGAACTGCTGGAACGACTCCGCTCCTGCTACGCGTTCATGCCCAACACGCCGGAGGCGATGGCGTACACCCGCACCGACACCCCCGAGGCGGCCCTCTCCAAGCTCGGCGACCTGGTGCCGGTGGCGGTGGTCACCCGCGGCAGCAAGGGTGCGCTGGCCGTCGACAACGAGACCGGGGAGCACGCCGACGTGCCCGCGCTTCCGGTGGAGGCACTGGACGCGACCGGCGCCGGCGACGTCTTCGCCGCCGGGTTCGTCACCTCGACGCTGTCCGGGTGGCCGTTGCTGCACCGGCTCCGGTTCGCCAACCTGTGCGCCGCACTGTCCGTACAGCACTTCGGCGGCTCGCTGTCGGCGCCGGGCTGGGCCGACATCGCCGGCTGGTGGCAGGTCGCCAAGCGGGTTCCGGGCCTCGGTGACGTCGCCAAGGACTACGCGTTCCTCGACGAGGTGGTGCCGCACGACCCGGTCGGCGCGGTGCGCCGGGCCAGTGCGACCATCGGCTTCCAGACCGACGGCGTGGAGCCGTAGGCCGAGCTTCAGGCTCAGCCCGCGAGGTCCGGCAACAGCTCCGGCGGCCGCGGGCCGTCCCGGAAAAAACGAGTCTGCCCGCCGGGCGGTGGACCGGCGGGCAGACGTTTCGTGACGGGCGTCAGCAGTTGATCGCGCCGCTTCCGGCCTTGGTCCACCGGCAGGTGTCCTGGGTCGCGGCCGAACCCGATCGCAACGTGGCCGTGTCGCCGGTGTTGTTCCAGATGTAGGCACCTCGCTTCAGCGTGAAGCTGCCGAAGGTGTACACGTGGCGCTGCGCGTCCCGCACCGTCCACCCGCGCAGGTTTACCGAGGTCGTACCGATGTTGCGGACCACGACGTACTCCGCGTTCAGGCTCTTGTTGCTGCGGTTGTCACTGCCGGGCGAGTCGTACTGGATCTTCCCGAACCGGATCACGGTGGCCGCGTCCGCGCTGCCCACGAACGGCCCTGGCGCGCTGAGCACCGCCACGCCCGTCATCGCCACACTCAGCGCCGCCACGAAGGCGGACACGGTCGACCGAATGTCCCCCCACTGGACCTGCCGCCGCCGCGCGCCGGCGAGAAGAAGCCCACGGAGTCCGTACGGACGAATCCCCGTGGGAAGAACGCCATCGAGCCGGACCGATGGCGGCAAGGCAGACGCTACGGCGAGGGCGACGAAGGAACGTCAACTCCGTCTTGCGTACCGGTTGGCCCGGCAGCGACACGTGGAGGACGGTGAACGCGAGGACGCGGTGGCGACGACCAGATGTCGTCACCACCGCGTCCGCGTGCCTTCCGGGTGCTGCCTCGAGGAGCCGGAACCGCCTACCTGCGCGGCCGGGTCCTCAGCCGGCGGAGTTGCGCTTGACCCACCCCCACGCGGCCGTCGCGAGGAACAGCACAAGTGCGACGAAGCCCAACCACAGCAGGCCCTTGACCAAGAAGCCGAGGATGCTGAGTACCAGCCAGACGATCGCGATGATCAGCAGGATCCGAAGCATGGTTAACCTCCTGCGCACACCCTACGCCCGGTGATCGGCCCGGGCGCTTGGGCGACATCCCCGAGCCGACCCCGAGATCTCCCTGAGAAGACCGACCGGTCAGGCGGTCTCGATCCGGCTGGACCTCGCCCACAGGTTGATCCCGGCCTCCACCGCGTGCTGGTCGATCTCGTCCAGCTCGGCTTCGGTGAAGTCGAGCCGGTTCAGCGCGGCCACGTTGTCCTCGAGCTGCCCGATGCTGCTCGCACCGACGAGGACCGACGTCATCCTCGGGTCGCGCAGCGCCCACGCCAGCGCCATCTGTGCCAGCGACTGCCCCCTGCGCTGGGCAATCGCGTTCAGGGAACGGATGTGGCCGAGGTTCTTCTCCGACAGCTGGTCCGGGGACAGCGACTTGCCCTGCGAGGCCCGCGAGCCCTCCGGAATGCCGTTGAGGTACTTGTCGGTGAGCATCCCCTGCGCCAGCGGGGAGAAGGCGATGCAGCCGGCCCCGGCGTCCTCCAGCGCGTCCAGCAGCGCCTCCTCGATCCAGCGGTTGAGCATGCTGTACGACGGCTGGTGGATGAGCAGCGGCGTGCCCAGGTCCGCAAGGATGGCCGCGGCCTTGCGGGTGTCCTCCGGGGAGTACGACGAGATCCCGGCGTACAACGCCTTGCCCTGGCGCACCGCGGTGTCCAGCGCGCCCATCGTCTCCTCCAGCGGAGTGTCCGGGTCGAACCGGTGGGAGTAGAAGATGTCGACGTAGTCCAGCCCCATGCGCGAGAGGCTCTGGTCGAGGCTGGCGAGGAGGTACTTGCGCGAACCCCACTCGCCGTACGGGCCCGGCCACATCAGGTAACCCGCCTTGGTGGAGATGACGAGTTCGTCGCGATAGGGCGTGAAGTCCTGCCTGAACAGCTTTCCGAAGTTGAGCTCGGCCGACCCCGCCGGCGGGCCGTAGTTGTTGGCGAGGTCGAAGTGGTTGATGCCGAGGTCGAAGGCCCGCCTGAGGATGCCCCGCTGCCGTTCCAGCGGCACGTCATCACCGAAGTTGTGCCACAGGCCCAGTGAGACGGCGGGCAGGTGCAGGCCGCTGGCACCGGAGCGGCGGTACTGCATCGTGTCGTAACGGTCGTCGGCAGCGTTGTATCCCATGTCTGCGGAGTCTTCCACGACCGTCTGACGGACCGACGGCGAGCTACCGGTGGTGGTCACCGCACCTCCTATGCTGGGGGCGGCCCTGGCGCACGTGTCACGGCCGATCACGCGCCGGAACGACCCATCGGCGGCCGATCGCGACCCACCACGACCGCACACGACCCGGACGGGGACCGGACCATGCTCCTGGCGGAGGATCTGCTGCTGTTGCTCCTCGACGACAGCACCGGCCGGCCGGTGACCGACGGCACCAAGCTCGACCACGCCCTCGCCGGTGCGGTCCTGCTCGAACTGACCCTGCGCGGGAAGGTCGACGTCGCGGGTCCGGGCGAGGACGTGCGCAAGGGACGCCTGGTCGTACGCGAGGAGACCCCGACGGGCGAGCCGATCCTCGACCAGGGCCTGGCGATCCTGGACGCCCGGGAGGGCAGCAAGCCCGCGAACGTCCTCGGCAAGCTCGCGAGGGGGCTGCGGGAGCGACTGCTCGCCGGCCTCGCCGACCGCGGGGTACTCCGGCAGGAGAAGGGCCGCGTTCTCGGCATCTTCCCCACCACGCGGTGGCCGGCCGAGGACTCCTCGCACGAGAACTCCCTGCGCGCCACGTTGTCGGGTGTGCTGGTCCAGGGCCTCACCCCGGACGCCCGGATCGGCGCACTGGTGTCGCTGCTGGCCGCGATCGACGTCGTGCCGAAGGTCGTCGACGCCCCCGACCGTCGGTCGGTCCGGCGGCGGGCCAAGGAGATCTCCGAGGGTGCCTGGGCCGCGGACGCGGTGAAGATGGCGGTCGCCGCGGTGAACGCCGCGACGATGGCCGCGGTCACCGCCGCCACCGCCTCCACGACCGCGACGAACTGAAGGGACCGCTGATGGCGCCGGGCTCCCTGCGGGTGGGGCCGCTCGACCTCGACCCGGGCGAGCTGACCTGGCGATTCTCCCGGGCCAGTGGACCCGGCGGGCAGGGCGTCAACACCACCGACTCCCGGGCCAGCGTGTCGTTCGACATGGCGCACTCACCCGCGCTGAGCGAGGCGGCACGGACTCGGGCCACCGCCCGGCTCGGTGACCGGCTGGTGGACGGCGTACTCACCGTCACAGCGTCCGAGCACCGGTCCCAGCTGGCCAACCGGCGCGCGGCGCTGGCCCGGCTCGGGATGGTGCTCGAGCAGGCGCTCGCGCCCCCGCCGAAGGCGCGCCGGCGTACCCGCCCGTCCCGCGGTTCGGTGGAACGCCGGCTGTCGTCAAAGAAGCGGCAGAGCGACGTCAAGCGGATGCGCCGCCGGCCCGACTACTGACGGGTGGCCGGTCGGTCGGGCCGCCCGTACGCGCCCCGGCGCTCGAGCGAGCGGGCTCAGTCGCGCCGGCGAGGAAGCAGTTTGCGTACGGCGTCCGGCACCCGTACGGGCAGACCTGCCGGCAGTCGGGAGGTCGACTCCTCACCCGGCCGGACGCGTCGGTTCAGGTCGGCGTGTTCGAGGAGCTCGGCCAGCGGCCGGTCGACGTCGGGGTAGGACGCGATCGGCGACTCCCCCGCGAACACCACCCACACCTGCTCACCCCGATGAAAAACCCGCAGCACCGAGCCGTCGACTACGGTCCCGGCGTGCTTCAGCGCCTGCCGGCGGTTGCCCTGGCGGGCGAGCGCGTTGGTGACGGCGCGCTGGGCCGGCTCGCGTCCGTGCTTGACCGCCTCGTAGGCCAGCGGGCCGTACTTCACGGCGTAGTTGATCACGCTCCTGGTGAACTTTCCCTTGCCGGCCACGTGGCCCACCTCCGCTGATCGGCTACCGGCAGTGTCCCACGGCCGGCGGCCTCAGTCCTGTGCCTGTGCCCGGCCGGCGAGCGCCTCCACCATCGTCTCGGTGAACCTTTCGGCGAGGGTGCCGCCGGGGTCGAGGTCGGGGTCGAAGACCGTGACGTCCAGTCCGCGGCAGCGCGGGTCGGCCAGCATGGGGCCGAGCAGCGCGGCGAGCTCGGAGTGTTCCAGCCCGCCGGGGCAGGGCGAGTCGACGGCCGGCATCACCAGGGGGTCGAGGACGTCGGCGTCCACGTGCACCCAGAACCCGTCCAGTTCGCGCAGGTACCGCACCGTCTGGCTGGCGATCCGCCGGGCGCCCTCGGCCCGGATGGCGAGGGCGGTCCGGACCGGTATGCCGAGGTCGGCGAGCTCGGTGAGGTGGACGTCGTTGTCCCGGATGCCGAGCACCACGGCGTCCCGGTCGCGGACGTACGGCGCCAGGCCGTCGATGTCGGCGAGGTCGTCCTGCCCCCGGCCCGTCACCAGCGCGAGGTCCTCCCCCGCGGCGGCACCCACGTAGTCCGCGCCGTCGCCCAGGTGGCGGAAGTCGGAGTGGCCGTCGACGAACACCAGGCCGTGC
The DNA here is from genome assembly GCF_040610475.1 of Actinopolymorpha sp. NPDC004070. Taxonomy (NCBI): domain Bacteria; kingdom Bacillati; phylum Actinomycetota; class Actinomycetes; order Propionibacteriales; family Actinopolymorphaceae; genus Actinopolymorpha; species Actinopolymorpha sp. NPDC004070. The sequence goes on from NZ_JBEXMJ010000006.1 coordinate 162,975, forward strand.
CGGCCGTGCCGGCGCAGGGCGAGTGCCGGGCCGAGCAGGATGCTGCAGTCACCGCCGAGCACGACGAGGAAGTCGCCGTCGGCCAGTCGTACGCTCAGCCTGTCGGCCAGGCGGCGGGTGAAGTCGGCGATCGCAGCGGCGTTGATCACCCCGTCGCCGGGCTTCCAGCCGGTGACGTCGTAGCGCGGCGGCACGACGCAGCCGGCGTCGGTGGCGCGGCTGCGGGCCACCAGGCCGTTGTCGCGCAGGGCACCGGCCAGCTTGTAGCAGCCGGGCACGACACCGGGCGAGGGCATCGCCAGACCGAGGTTGGACGGCGCGTCCAGGACGCAGATCCTGCCCATGGCGCGATCGTAACCGTCCGGAACCGCTGTCAACGTCGGCTTGCGTTCGAACGCCGGCGCCTGTCGCGGCCCCCTCCGGCGGGCCGCCGGGCGGCGTGCGAGGCTGAGGTGTGCCCGACCGCCGACCACCCGCCCGGACCCGGCGTGCCACCAACCGCGACCAGGTTGGTTCCGCACAGTCCGCCAGATCAGCCAGGTCCGCCGTTCCCGCCGGGACCCACCCGATCGACACCGGCGAGGTCACCCTCACCGCCGACCCGGGGGACCCGGGCGGGTGGTTCGTGATCGTCAACGGCGTCCCGAGCTCCTACGTCCACCTGGGCGATCCGACCCGGCTGGACTTCGAGTACGTCCGCTGGACCGGCGACATCCTGGACCACCTGCCGTCCGGCCCGCTGCGGGTCACCCACCTCGGCGGCGCCGGCTGCACCCTCGCCCGCTATGTCACCGCCACCAGGCCGGGCTCGCGGCAAGTGGTGTTCGAGATCGACGGCGCTCTGGTCGACCTGGTGCGGGAAGGCTTCGGGCTCGTACGCGACCGCGGTATCCGGGTGCGTACCGGTGACGCCCGCGCCGGCCTGGCGTCGCTGCGGGACGGCTCCCAGGACGTGGTGATCCGGGACGCGTTCACCGGCAACCGGGTGCCCGGGCATCTGACCACGCTGGAGTTCGCGCACGAGCTGGTGCGGGTGCTGGACGCGTCGGGCGTCTACGTCGCCAACGTCGCCGACCGTACGGAGCAACGCCACGCCCGCGCGGAGGCGGCCACCCTGCGGGAGGTGTTCGCCCACGTGGCGCTCATCGCCGAGCCGTCACAGCTGCGCGGCCGCAGGTACGGCAACGTGCTCCTGCTGGCCTCCAACGCCGAGTTGCCGCTGGACGGGCTCACCCGCCGGCTGGCCTCGGGTGCGGTCCGGGCCCGGCTGGTGCTGCCGGACCGGGTGGCCGAACTCGTCGCCGGTCTGCGGCCGCTGCGCGACCCGGCCGAGCCTGACAAGATCGTCGAGGACGACCTCACCGAGGGCGAGCCACCGCGAGAGCGTACGGAGGACACGTGGGCATGACGGCACCGGACGTTCGGCTGCGTACGGTCGAGGATGCCGACCTTGCGTACTTCTTCGTCCACATGCAGGACCCGGAGGCGATCCGGATGGCGGCGTTCACCCCGGCCGATCCCAGCGACCGCGACGCGTTCGAGACCCGCTGGCAGCGCATCCGGACCAACCCGACCGGCACCGTGCGGACGATCCTCGCCGACGGGCAGGTCGCGGGGCACGTGGCGAGCTTCGAGTACGCCGGCAGCACCGAGGTCACGTACTGGCTCGGCCGCGAACACTGGGGTCGCGGCATCGCGACCCGGGCGCTGCGGGAGTTGCTGACCGAGGTGACGGTCCGCCCGCTGCACGCCCGCACGGTGCAGGACAACGCCGCCTCACTGCGGGTGCTGGAGCGGTGCGGGTTCCGAAGGTGCGGAGAGGCCCGCGGCTTCGCCAACGGCCGCGGCGCGGAGGTGCCGGAGTTCGTCCTGGTGCTCGACGAGTAGGTCGCTCGTCGAGCCAGGGTCGGCCTCAGTCGGAAAGCAGCCGCTCGACGCGTTCGACCTTGCCGGTGAGCTCGCCGGTGTGGCCGGGACGGATGTCGGCCTTGAGGACCAGGCCGACCCGGGGCGAGGTCGCGGCCACGACGTCGACAGCGCGCTTGACCACCGCCATCACCTCGTCCCACTCCCCCTCGATGTTGGTGAACATCGCGTTGGTCTCGTTCGGCAGCCCGGACTCGCGGACGACCCGGACCGCCTCGGCGACCGCCTCGCTCACGCTGCCGTCGTCTGCTCCGCTGGCGGGACTGATGCTGAAGGCCACAATCATGGGTCCTACTTTTCCGTACGCGGAACCTGCCGGATCAACCCCTCCTGGACCACGGAGGCGACCAGCGAGCCGTCCGGGGTGAACAGCCGCCCGGTGGCCAGGCCGCGCGAGTCCGCCGCCGACGGGGAGACCTGGTCGTAGAGCAGCCACTCGTCGGCCCGGAAGGCGCGGTGGAACCAGATCGCGTGGTCCAGCGAAACCGTCTGCAGGTCGGGCGCGCCGATGTGGGTGTCGTGCGGCACCAGGGTCGCGCCGAGCAGGGTGAGGTCGCTGGCGTACGCGAGCACGCAACTGTGCAGCACCGGGTCGTCGGGCAGGGTGCCCGCGGCCCGTAGCCACACCCGGGCCCGGGCAGGGTGCTCCGGATCAGCGGGCACCCCGCCACGTGCGGAGTCTCCGGCGTACCGCACGTCCAGCGCGGCCCACTCCTCGGCCCACGCGGCACTGGGCCGGCCGGACACCTTCTCCAGCACTTCGCCCAGGGTCGGGCACCGCTCCGGGTCGGGCACGTCCGGCATCGCGTCCTGGTGCTCGTAGCCGGGCTCGGGAACGTGGAACGAGGCCGACATGTAGAAGATCGTCCGGCCGTGCTGGCGCGCCACCACCCGCCGGGTGCTGAACGACCGGCCGTCGCGGGTGCACTCGACGTCGTAGACGATCGGCACGCTGGTGTCGCCCGGGCGCAGGAAGTACGCGTGCAGGGAGTGCACGGCCCGGTCGCGCCCCATGGTGCGGCTGGCCGCCACCAGGGCCTGGCCCGCGACCTGGCCGCCGAACACCCGCTGGAGCCTGGTTTCGGGCTGCCGGCCGCGGAAGAGGTTGTCCTCGATCTTCTCGAGGTCGAGCAGGTCGCGGAGTTCGTCGAGAGATCGGGGCACGGCCACATCGTGCCAGTTGGCCGAGCCGTGTCCCCACCTCGGGCGGACGCCGCCTGTCCGTTGGTCGGACCGGTGGTGGGTGCGAGGGCCGCGGTGACCGCACGCGCCGCGGCCCGTGCCGGCGCTGGATGGGCTCAGCGAGGCTCGGAGTCGACGGCCGCCGTCAGCTGCCGGACGCGCTCGCGCAGGTCGGCGAAGTGGTCGCGCATGGCCCGGCGCGACTGCGCCGGGTCGCCCGACCGGAGCGCCTCCACCACCCGGCGGTGCCCCTGGACCACCCGCACCCGGTCGACCGGCGCCTGTTCCAGCTCCTCGGCCACCTGGTGGTAGATGTCCCAGAACACCGAGATCAGCTGGATGGCGAGCACGTTGGCCACCGGCGCGTACAACGCCTCATGGAAACGCCGGTCGGCGACGGCGAGATCACCCTCCGCCATCGCCTCGACCGCGCGGTCGAGGGACGCGAGCAGGGCCTCGTCGACCGTGCCGGCGACCTGTTCGATCAGGCCGAGCTCGAGCAGTTCGCGTACCTCCACCAGGTCGGCGAGGGCGCCGGGATCGTCGCGCACCCGCAGGCGGGTACGGAACAGCAGGCCCGGCGTCACCGCGGTCAGCGGCGCGCTTCCCACGAACGTGCCGTAGCCGTGCCGGATGTCCACGATGCCGAGCGTGTGCAACGCCCGCAGGGCTTCCCGCACGGAGTTGCGGCTCACGCCCAGCGTGTCGACCAGGGCCGGCTCGGCCGGGAGTGGCGAACCGGCCGGCAGGCCCTGCTCGAGAATCAGGTCGACGATGCGTTCCTCCAGGTGCCGGCCCCGCCGGGGCCGGCGAACGTGCGCGTCCCGCCGCCCGTCCTGGCCGTGCTCGCCGCCACGGCTGGGTCGATCGCTGGGCCGATCGCTGGGCCGGTCGTTGTCCGCCATGGAGTGCACGCCTTTCGGATCGGGACGAACCTCGGCTAGCGTAACGCTGGATCATCAGACATCCCATGTCCCATGTCTCAGGAGTGCCGTGCCCGCTCAGCCCGCCCAGCCCGAACAGTCGCCCCGCGCTGTCACCGGGGGCGTGATCCCGCCGGTGTGCACCCCGCTCACCCCGGACCGCGAACTCGACCTCGCGTCCCTCGAACGCCTCTGCGGCTTCCTGCTCGAGGCCGGCGTGGCCGGGCTCTTCGTGGGCGGGTCGACGGGCGAGACGGCCTACCTCACCGACGACCGCCGCGCCCGGGTGCTGTCCGCGGTCGTGGAGATCGTCGCCGGCCAGGTCCCGGTGGTCGCCGGCACCATCGACCTGACCACCGACCGGGTGCTCGCCCACGCCCGCACCGCGGCCCGGCTCGGCGCCGATGCCCTGGTCGCCACCGCGCCGTTCTACGCACCCACCCACCCGGCCGAGATCGCGGTCCACTTCCGGGCCGTCCGGGAGGCGGTGGACCTGCCCCTGCTGGCGTACGACATCCCGAGCGCGGTGCACACCAAGCTGCCCACCGACCTGGTGGCCGAACTCGCGGCGGACGGCGTACTCAGCGGGCTGAAGGACTCCAGCGGCGACGTCGACGGGTTCCGGGCCGCATGCGGTGCCACCGCGCGGGTGCCGGGATTCGCGGCGTTCACCGGCTCGGAGACCCACGCCGACCTCGCCCTGCTGGCCGGCGGTGCCGGGATCGTCCCCGGCCTCGGCAACGTCGACCCGCACGGGTACGTCCGGCTGTACGACGCCGCCCGCCGCGGCGACTGGGCCGCCGCCACCGCCGAGCAGGAACGCCTCCGCGCGCTGTTCGGGATGATCGGCGTCGGCGACCCGGCCCGGATGGGGCGCTACTCCGCAGCGATCGGCGCGTTCAAGGCGGCGCTGGTCCACCGCGGCGTGCTCGCCTCCGGCACCACGAGCCGGCCGATGATCGGGCTGGACGCCACCGAGAAGGCCGCCGTGCTCGGCCACCTCGAACGCGCCGGCCTGTGCTGACCGGGACGACCGCGGTGGAGGACACGGCGCAGGACGCGGTGGAGGGCGCGACGGTGTTCGAGGCCGGGACCGACGGCTACCACACGTACCGGATCCCGGCGCTCGTGCTCGCCGGCGACGGGACGCTGCTGGCGTTCGCCGAGGGCCGTCGGGACGGCACCGGCGACGCCGGCCGGATCGACCTCGTACTCCGCCGGTCGGCCGACGCTGGCCGCACGTGGGGCCCGCTCAGGGTGGTCGGCGCCGGCGACGATCTCACCGTCGGAAACCCCTGCCCGGTGGTGGATCCGGCCACCGGCGACGTCGTTCTGCTCAGCACCTGCGCGGCCGCGGACGCCAGCGAGGAACGCATCCTCGCCGGTCGCGTCGGCCCGCGGGAGGGCCGCCGGGTGCGCGTCCAGCGCAGTACCGACGCGGGCCGGACGTGGAGCGCGCCGGCCGACGTCACCGGGACGACGAAGCGCCCGGACTGGCGGTGGTACGCCACCGGCCCGGGACACGGGGTGGCGCTGCGGACGGGCGAGTTCGCCGGCCGGCTGGTCGTACCCGCCAACCACTCCGCGCCCGGCACCGGCTACGGCGGGCACCTGTTGCTCAGCGACGACGGCGGCCTCTCGTGGCGGATCGGGGCCGTCGACCCGGGTGGTTCTCTCGGCGCCTCGGGCACCGGGGAGATCAGGCCGAACGAGACGGCCGCCGCCGAGCTCCCCGACGGCAGGGTCTACGCCGCCACCCGCAACCAGGCCGCTGGGAGCCGCGGTGGCGGCGGTGGCGGTGGCGGTGGCGGTGGCGGCCCGGCGACCCGGGCGCACGCGTGGAGCTCGTCCGGTGGGGAGGAGTTCGACCGGCCGTACTCCCAGGTGACGGGGCTGGTCGCGCCGGTCGTGCAGTGCTCGGTGCTGGCGTGTTCGGCACCTGGTGCCGACGATGCCGGTGACGGGCGGCCGGGCCTGCTGGTGTTCTCCGGTCCGGACGACGTACGCGAGCGGCGCAACCTCACCTTGCGGGTGAGCGCCGACGCGGGCCGCACCTGGGCGCGTTCGGCGGTGGTCTGGCCCGGGCCGGCGGCCTACTCCGACCTCGCCCTCCTCGGCAGCGGCGCAGCCACCGGGTCAGACAGCGGCGCGGACACCGGCACCGACACCGGGCGCGCCGAGATCGGGGTGCTGCACGAGGCGGGCGAGCGGTCGGCGTACGAACGCATCAGGTTCGTCCGCGTGCCGGTCCGGGCCCTGTGACGGTCCACGCCCGGGCGGGACTCAGGCCGTGGCGACCGGGCTGCCCGGTGTGAGGCCCTCCGGGGTCAACGCGCCGTCACCGAACACCAGGGAGTACTCCTCGCGGCCCTTCGTGTGCTTCGTGCGCGCGTCCATGTAGCAGACACTGAAGGCGCGGCGGGGAATGTCGGTGGTGTTGACGTCGGAGGAGTGCACCAGCCAGTTGTGCAGGAGGACGGCCTCCCCCGGCTGGAGTTCGAGGTGGTGCACCTTCTCCGGCAGGCAGTGCTCCTTCGCCTGCTCCTCGGTGAGGAAGCCGGACCCGTGCTCGGGGTTGATCAGGCCCTGCTTGTGGCTGCCCGGGATCACCTGGACGCAGCCGTTGGCGACCGTGGCCGGGTCCAGCGCGGTCCACACCGTGATCAGCGGGTCGCGGTCGAGGAACGCCCAGCGGTCCTGGTGCCACGGCAGGAAGGTGCCCTGGCGGGCCGGCTTGTTCATGAACATCGCCCGGAACGCCGAGACCGGAATGTCGCCGTAGGTCTGCCGGCAGATCTCCTCGAACAACGGCCGCCGGAGGTAGGACAGGAACAGCGGGTCGAACTCGAGGTCCTGGATCTTGCGGTAGTCCAGCGTCGCGCCCTTCCAGCCCTTGGACTGCTTCCCGGCGTCGGCGTAGGCGCCGTTGCGGCTGTCGAGCTGCATGAGCAGCCGGTCGTAGTCGATCGCGGCCCGGCCGAGCATGATGTCGTCGATCCGGTCACGCAGTCCGGACAGGTCCTCGTCGGACAGGACGCGGCCGAGGACCACGTAGCCGTTCTCGTCGTAGAAGTCCCACTGCTCGGGGGTGACGGTCGTGACCAGGCCAGTCGTTGCGGTCATTGCTCTCCTTGGCTTAGTTCCGGCTCTCCGGCTTCTCCGGCAACTTCCGTCACGCTAGGCCCGGGGCACGCACGGCGGAATGGATGCGGTGAATGCCGGGATGGACAATCTGAACCTCGGCGCCCACCGACCGGCCGGAGCCGGCCACCGTTCAGCCGGACTGGCTCACCGGGTCCAGGAGGCGGCGGTACTCCGACGGGCTGCGGCCGAACCGCGACCGGAACGCCCGGCTGAAGTAGTACGGGTCGTCGTAACCGACCTCGCGGGCGACCGCCCTGATCGTCAACTGCCGGTCGGTCAGCATGGTGGCCGCCCGGTCCAGCCGCAACCGGGTGAGGTACTGCAGCGGGGTGACGCCGAGCACCCGGCCGAAGACGCGGTTCAGATGCTGCCCGCTGAACCCGGACCTGCCGGCCAGGTCGTCCAGCGTGGTCCGCCGTCCGATCCGTTCGGTGAGCTCGTCCAGCACCCAGGCGACCACCGGGTCGACCGGGCGGGGCCGCAGCAGGCCGAGTTCGGCGTCGTGCACCAGCAGTTCCAGCGTGACCAGCTGAGCCCAGGCGGGCAGCGTGAGCCGGGTCAGCCGGGGGTCGCGGTCCCACTCGGCGATCGCCGAACGCAGGTGCCCGGCCAGCCGGGTGCCGGGCCGCACCGAACGGACACGGGGCGGGCGCAGCAGGTCGAAGACGTCCTGGCCGCCGGCCAGCGAGGCCTCCACGTGCAGCGAGCCGAGCACCACGCGCCGGCTCATCGGCGCGGCGTGGTGCGGCACGCCGGGCGGGACGACCAGCAGGTCGCCGGCGGCGAGCGGAACGGGTTCGTCGCCGAGGACCCAGGTCACCCTGCCCTGCCGCACGAAGATCAGGTTGTAGTCGGGCACGGTCCGCCGTTCGAGCGTGTAGCCGTTGTCGCGGACCTGCCGTGAGCCCATGGCCCCCACGGCCCGGATCTGCGCGTTCGCGAGTACGAAGTCCAGCAGCGGCGGGGTGACGCGCGGATCGTCCGGGTCGCGTTCCTCGCGCGGGTCCGGCGATCCGGGCGCGTCGTGTGGGTCGTCCCCGGGGCTCATACGGCGATCGTCCCTCGCCGCCGGCCGCGACGGACTCCGGGCCCGGGGGTGGTCGGTGGTTGACTGGACGGCGTCGAGTGCGAGGAGAAGCCGATGTGCCGAAGCATCAAGACCCTGCGGGCGCCGTACGTCGAGTCCGCCACGTCCACCGACGTGCACGCCGCCGCGCTGCAGTACGTCCGGAAGATCTCCGGGTTCCGCGCCCCGGCCGCCCACAACGCCGAGGCCTTCGACGCCGCGGTGGAGGCGGTCGCCAAGGCCACCCAGGACCTGCTGGACGGGCTGGTCGTCCGCGGCCGGGTCTGAGCCGGGGCCCGAGGGTTCCGGATCACCGGATCACCGCCCGCCGGGCGCCTCGCCGCCGAAGGACTCGGCACCGGACTCCTCGGCACCGGACTCCTCGGCTCCGAACTCCTCGGCTCCGAACTCCTCGGCTCCGAACTCCTCGGCTCCGAACTCCTCGGCTCCGAACGTCTGGGCACCGAACTCCTCGATCCGCGCCCGGGCCGGCATGGAGGTGCTCGCGCCCTCATGTCCCACCGACAGCGCGGCCGCGGCGGTCGCCCATCGCAGAGCCTGTTCCATCGGCCGGCCCTCGCCGAGCGCGACCGCCAGCGTCCCCACGAAGGTGTCGCCGGCCGCTGTGGTGTCGCGTGCCCGCACCGACGGTGCGGGCACGTGCGCGCCCGCTCCGTCCCGGCGCAGCCACCGGGCCCCGTCGGCGCCGAGGGTGACCACGACCTCGGGGACGACCTCGGCCAGTGCCCGCGCGGCGGACTCCACGTCGTCCTTCCCGGTCAGCAGCCGCGCCTCCGGCTCGTTGGGCACCAGCAGGTCGACGTACTCCAGCAGGTCCGCCGGCAACGGCTGGGCGGGCGCCGGCGTCAGGACGACCCTGACACCGCGCTCCCGCGCCGCCTTCGCGCCGGTGAGCACCGCGTCCAGCGGCAACTCCAGCTGGAGCAGCAGGAGCTGCGCACCGGTGAGCGCCTCGTCCAGGCCTGCGGCCGGGCCGTGGACCGTGCCGTTCGCGCCGGGCACGACCACGATCGAGTTGTCGCCGCCGTCCTCGACCAGGATGTGTGCCGTGCCCGTGGTCTCGGCCACCTCCGCCAGCGCACTGGTGTCCACGCCGGCGTCGTCGAGCACCGCCCGCAACTGCCGGCCGTAGGGGTCGTCGCCGACCGACCCGACCATCGTGACGTCGGCGCCGGCGCGCGCGGCCGCGATCGCCTGGTTGGCGCCCTTGCCGCCGGGCACGGTGACGAACCGCCGGCCGGCGACCGTCTCCCCCAGCTCCGGCGCGCGTTCGGCGAACACCACCAGGTCCATGTTGGCGCTGCCGAGCACGCACACCCGGGCCCTGCCCATCCGGCCTCCCCGCGCGACCACAGCCGGTCGCATCACTGCCGAGCCTTGCCGCTCGCCGTCGGTGCCCACCATTCTGGTGGTGGCACCCGCGGCGGGAAACCCGCGCGTCCGGGAGTGCCCGTCTCTTTGGCCAACGGAGGAGCCGACATGGCGACCGCCTCGACCACCTCGTCCCTCGCGACCGCGGAGCTGCCGCCGCTGCGCGCCCAGGACCGCACGCTGCAGCCGAGTCCGGACGCGCTCGGACCGTTGCGGCGTTCCGACGACGCAGTGAACGACCCGGACGAGCTCTGGCGCCGGCTGGACACCGACGGCTATCTGTACCTCCCCGGATATCTCGACCGCGAGGAGGTGCTCGCCGCCCGTCGCGACATCGCGACCTCGCTGGCGGGTGAGGGCATCCTGGACCCCGAAGCCGACCCGATGCTCGCCGTGCCCGGTCCGAGCCAGCACAACCGCATCTTCGACGACCTCGCCAAGGCGAGCGAACCGCTGTCGCGGGTGCTGTACGCGGGCGCGATGGTCCGGCTGTACGAGCGGCTGTACGGCGAGCCGGTACGCCACTACGACTACACCTGGCTGCGGGCCGTCCGCCCGGGCCGTGGCACCGCACCGCACGGCGACAGCGTGTTCATGAACCGCGGTACACCGAACCTTCTCACCGCGTGGGTCCCGCTCGGCGACGTCGACCTGCGGCTCGGCGGGCTGATGCTGCTGGAGGGGTCGAACCGGCTGGAGAGCGTACGCCGGGACTACCACACCCGCGACGTCGACGCCTACTGCGAGAACGACGAGGACGCGGCCGAGCTGGCGCGGGAAGGGCGCTGGGGGTGGAACGGCGTCTTCTCCCCCGACCCGGTGGCGCTGCGCGCCGACCTCGGCCTGCGCTGGGTCACCGGGGAGTACGCCGCGGGCGACGTGGTGACGTTCCCGATGTACACGCTGCACGGAAGCCTGGACAACACCTCGACCCGCGTGCGGCTCTCCTGCGACCTGCGGTACCAACGGGCGACCGAGCCGGCCGACCCGCGCTGGGTGGGTGCGAGCCCGACCGCGCACGGAGCGGCCAGCAAGCGCGGCCTGATCTGCTGAGGCGGCCCACCCCGCTGAGCGACTCGCCCTGACGTGGCTCTCAGCCGCGCTCGGCGGCCTGGTCGGCGCCGAGCTCGCGCGGCGCCTGCGGGAAGTGCATCCGGGCGTGGGAGGCGATCCGGTGCATCAGCATCGCGTCGAAGGCGCCGCCGACGACGCCACCCACCACCGGCACCCCGCGGCCCAGCCGGGCGAGGCTCTTCTGGCCGACCTGAGCGAACAGCCGGAACGCCACCGCCTTGTTGACCATCATCAGCGCCGCCGGGGACACACCCTGCAGGGCGGCCGCGGCGATGCCGTTCACGCCGATCCCGGCCCTGGACAGCACCGTGCTGGAGTCGTTGCCGGTGAGGGTGAGGAGCACGGTCGTACGGACCGCGTCGTGGCTGATGTCGTGGCCGCGTACCGCGGCGATCGCCGCGACCATCCGGGTGGCGACGACGTAGAAGCCCACCACGTTGGCCGAGAGGGCGACCGGAAGGGTCAGAAAGCCGCCCAGACCGGTGACGAACCCGCCGGCCGCGGCGAGCCTGGTGTGCATGGCGACGATCCGGTCGATGGCCTGCTCCGGGTCGTCGCTGGCGGCCAGCGCCCGCTCCGCGGCCTTGCTCGCCGAGGCGAGGTCGCCGCCGCCGTCGATGCCGGCACGCATGAGATAGCCGACCGCGACGTCGGAGGCCTTGCCGGCAGCGCTGTTCCTGAGGAGCTTCACAGCTCCCGAGTATGCCTGATCGCCGTAGCATCGCCAGTCGGCCGCGTTCGCGGCACCCTCACGAGCCGCCGGTGGACGATTCCTCCCTGTTCCGCCCCCTTTCCTCCCGTTCGGCCCCGTCCGGGCGGATGTCGGCGCCGACCGCGATGATGAGCGCATGGGTTCTCCGTCCTGGACCGCCGACCACATACCCGGCCTCACCGGCCGCACCGCCGTGGTGACCGGAGCAAACGCCGGCCTCGGCTACCACGTCGCGCTCGAGCTCGCGCGATACGGCGCCACCGTGGTGCTGGCCTGCCGTGACCCCCGGCGCGGTGAGGCAGCGCTGGCCCGGATCCGGCGCGAGCTCGCCCGCCCCGACGTCGAGCTGCGCCCCCTCGACCTGGGTGACCTGGGCAGCGTGCGCGCGTTCGCGACCGACGTGACCGCCGCGCACCCGGTGCTCGACCTGCTGATCAACAACGCGGGCATCATGGCGCTACCGCGCGCGCTCACCGCGGACGGGTTCGAGCAGCAGCTGGGCGTCAACCACCTGGGACACTTCGCGCTGACCGGACTGCTGTTCACCGCGCTCAGCGCCGCCGATGAGCCGCGGGTGGTCACCGTCTCCAGCCAGGCACACGCGATGGGCACCATCGACTTCGACGACCTGATGGCCGAACACCGGTACGGCCCCTGGCGGGCCTACGGCCAGAGCAAGCTGGCCAACCTGCTGTTCGCGTTCGAGCTGCAGCGCCGGGCCGACCGGGCGAGCATGCCGCTGACCAGCGTGGCCACCCATCCCGGGTACGCCGCCACCAACCTGCAGAACGCCGCCGCGCAGGCCCGCCGCCGGGCCTGGGTGCGGCACGCGAGCGCGGCGGTCACCCGAATGGTCGCCCAGCCCGCCGCCCAGGGCGCGCTGACCACGCTGTACGCCGCGACGATGCCTGACGTGCGCGGCGGGGAGTTCTTCGGCCCGGACTCCTTCGGCGGCTCCCGCGGGCATCCGACCAGGGTGAAGGCGACCGCGAAGGCCTACGACCCCGAGACCGCGGCCCGGTTGTGGGAGCGCTCGGAGGAGCTCACCGGCGTCACGTTCGGCGAGCTGGATTCGTCGCCGTGAACAATAGACGCACCATGACTCTCCCCGGCACAATTCCTTCGAAACACCGTCGCCCGAGGGGGTTTCCGTGGTCCACCAGTACGGGTTCACCGAGTCGTCCGACGAGTCTTCCGAGCAGTCCACCCAGTCCTCCGCCCAGTCCTCCGCAGGCAGCCATGGTCCGCTGCGGCGGCGAGCGGTCTCCCGCCGCGGCGTACTCGGTGGAGGGCTGTCCGCCGCGTTCGCCACCGCGTCCGGGGGATTCCCGCTCGGTGCCTCCCCCGCGGCGGCGGCCACGGCGACCGGAACGACGACGCGCACCGCCGCCGGCTGCCCGGCGCCCGATCCGGGCGTGCCCAAGCGGCAGTTCCGTGCCGTGTGGATCGCGAGCGTGGCCAACATCGACTGGCCCTCCCGTCCCGGGCTCAGCGTCACCGAGCAGCAGGCCGAATACCGCGCCCTGCTCGACGACGCCGAACGCAACCGGTTCAACGCGGTCGTGGTCCAGATCCGGCCCACCGCCGACGCGTTCTGGCCCTCGCCGTACGAACCCTGGTCCTCCTGGCTCACCGGCACCCAGGGACGCGACCCCGGCTACGACCCGCTGGAGTTCGCGGTCCGGGAGGCGCACGCACGCAACCTGGAGTTCCACGGGTGGTTCAATCCCTACCGCGTGAGCATGGGGACCGACCCGTCCGTCCTCACTCCCGACCATCCCGCCCGGGTGCATCCGGACTGGATCGTGTCCTACGGCGGAAAGCTCTACTACAACCCCGGCATCCCGGAGGTCCGGCGGTTCTGCGAGGACGCGATCATGGACGCGGTGCGGAGGTACGACCTCGACGGCGTCCACTTCGACGACTACTTCTACCCCTATCCGGTGGGCACGACGCCGTTCGGCGACGACGCGACGTACGAGCAGTACGGCGACGGCTTCGCCGACAAGGCGTCCTGGCGGCGGAACAACATCGACCTGCTGATCCAGGAGCTTGGCAGCCGGATCAAGGACGCCAAGCCGTGGGTGAAGTTCGGCGTCAGCCCGTTCGCGGTCTGGCGCAACCAGGCCACCGACCCCGAGGGCTCGGCCACCACGGCGGGAGTACAGACCTACGACGACCTCGCGGCCGACACCCGTAAGTGGGTGCGTGAGGAGTGGATCGACTACATCGTCCCGCAGGTGTACTGGAGCATCGGTTTCGCGCCGGCCGACTACGCCGTGCTGGTTCCCTGGTGGTCGGAGCAGGTCGCGGGCACCGACGTGCAGCTCTTCATCGGCCAGGCCACCTACAAGGTCGGCACGTCCACCCAGTCACCGGAGTGGTCCGACCCGGACGAGATGAGCCGGCACCTCACCTTCAACCGCGAGTACCCGCAGGTGCTCGGCGACGTGTACTTCAGCGCCAAGGACGTACGGGCCAACCGGCTGGACCACATGGACATCGTGCGTGCCGAGCACTACTCCCGGCCCGCGCTGGTTCCGGTGGCCGAGCAGCTGGGCGGGCACGCCCCCGCCCGGCCGTTGCTGGCCGCCGCCGAGCCGGTCGCGGACGGGATCCGGCTGACCTGGGTGGCCCGTCCGCCGGACGAGCCTGCGCCCACCTCGTACGCCGTCTACCGGTTCGACGGGCGAGGCCCGGTGGACGCCTGCGATCTCGCCGACGCCCACGGCCTGGTGGCGACGGTCCGCGACACCGGAACGGGACGGCAGACCTTCCTGGACTCCACGGCGAGTAAGGGGCAGACCTATACCTACGTCGTCACCGCGCTCGACCGGATCCAGCACGAGAGCGAGCCGAGCCGCAGCCGCACGGTCCGGCGCTGACCTGGCTTCCCGAACGGCCGGTGGCCGGCCGCGTGGATCACGCGGCCGGCCACCGGGACGGCGTATCTGACCGAAGGCTCGGCGTCGAGCCGGGCGAGCCGCGTCGATCTGACGCGGCGGCTCGACCGGGGCTACCTTCCCTGGAGCAGACGCGGACCCATCGGTCCGCTCGTCGGCTCAGAGGATGACTTCGCCCCGGCTCACCCGGGCACGCAGCTGCTGAAGGGCCTCCTCCAGGATCTGGCGGGCCTCCTCGTCGCTGCGGCGTTCCTTCACGTAGGCCAGGTGGGTCTTGTACGGCTCGTTGCGCGGCACCGGCGGCGGGTTGCCGGAGTCGACGCTGGCCGGCAGACCGCAGCGGGGGCAGTCCCAGGAGTCCGGAATCTGCGCCTCGATCGCGAAGCTCGGCCGGGTCTCGTGCCCGTTGGCGCACCAGTAGGTGACGCGGCGGCGTGGAGCGGTGTCACCCCGCTCGGCCTCTCCCATCGGACCGGCACCGACCCGGCTTCCTCGAATGGCGCTGCCACTTGCCACGGACGATCTCCCTCGTACGGAATGACTGACGTGCCGACCGATGGATGGATGCTGACATCGGCGTTATATCGGATTCGAGGAAACGGTCGGGCGTTACGTCGATGGTCTGGGTCTGGTGAATCCGGTGGAACTGCGAAGCCTGGCTGGAATCGGGTGTGAGGAGACTAGCTGAACTTGAGCAACAAACCGAGCGCCACGATGCAGGCGAACCAGATGATGCCCATACCGACCGTGATGCGGTCGAGGTTGCGCTCGGCGATGGAGGAGCCACCCAGGCTCGACGTCACCCCTCCACCGAACAGGTCGGACAAACCGCCGCCCCGCCCTTTGTGGAGCAAGACCAGCAGCACGAGCACGAGGCTCGTGAGGATCAACAGGATCGAAAGCGCGGTGACCACGTTCCGGTGAACCCCTTTGTCAGACGGCGCCGATTGTCAGCCGAGCCGATGACCGGCTCTCTTCGAGGAAACCAGACTACGACACACCTGGGCAGGTTGCCGCCCCCGGCACCGCCCGGGTGTTTTGCGCGGGGCACGTGCGGTGACAAGCGCGCCTTGCCTACGCGGCCCGGCCCTCAGCCGACCGGCGTCTCGGCGGCCCGGGCCGAGCGCACCTCGCGTTCGCGGATCGCGTGCTCGTCGGTGCGGTCGTCGTACCTCCAGAAGTCGTGCAGCCAGGCCGCCACCAGCCCCACGCCGAGGACGCACAGTGCGCCACCGCTCACGATCGCGGTCCGCACGCCGGTCGCGTCGGCGACCAGGCCGGCGCGCGCCTCACCCCCGAGCGGCCCGATGGAGTACGACAGCATCTCGATCCCGGCGAGGCGTCCCCGGCGTTCGTCGGGGATGGTCTGGTTCCAGATCACGCTCCGGAACAGCCCGCTCACCATGTCGGCCGCCCCGGCGACCGCGAGGGCCACCACGGCGAGCCACACCGACGGGGACATCCCGGCGAGCACCACCGCCGCGCCCCAGGTCGCGGCCGCGAGGACCACCGCGCGGCCGTGGTGGTGCACCCGCGCCACCCATCCGCTGGTCGCGGTGGCCAGCAGCGACCCGACGGTGCCGGCGGAGTACAGCAGGCCGAGCGCGGCGGGCTCACGCAGCACGTCGGCGGCGAACGCCGGGAACAGCACGGTCGGCATCGCCAGGAACATCGCGGTGAGGTCGACGATGTAGGTGCCGAGCAGGTCACGGCGGCGTACGGCATAGGCCAGGCCGTCACCGATCTCGCGTACGGTCGCCGCGATTCCGGAGCTGATCACCTTCGCCACCGGCGGACAGGGCCGCAGACCGGCGAAGATCGCGGTGGCCACGGCCAGTCCCGCCACGTCCACGGCGTACGCCCAGGCCGCTCCCCCGGACGCCAGGATCAGCCCGCCGAGCGTGGGACCGGCCAGCATGCTGACCTGGATGCCGATGGAGCTCAGGGCGACCGCGGCCGGAAGCTGGTCGTGGCCGACCACCCGAGGCACCAGCGCCTCCCGGCTCGGCCGCTGCAGTGCCTGGGCCACGGCGAGCAGCGCGCCCACGGCGTAGATCACCGGCACCGACGGATGGTCCAGGGCCGCGTTGGCGAGGAGCACGGAGGTGAGCAGGCACTGTCCGAGGCCGGTGCCGACGAGGACCTTGCGCCGGTCCGCGCGGTCGGCCAGCGCGCCGCCGTACAACCCGCACACGACCAGTGGGACCAGCTGCCCCAGGCCGAGCGCGCCGACGGCGAAGTTGGAGCCGGTGAGGTGGTAGAGCTGGTACGGCAGCGCGACGTAGCTGACCATGCCGCCCAGGTAGAACACCGTCCCGGCGATCCACAGCAGGCGGAAGTCGCGCGAGGTGCGCAGCGGGGTGAGATCGGGCCACAGCGCGGTGAGTCGGCGGCGCCAGCCCGTGGGACCCCGCCCACCCGGTGCCGCCTCGGTGGGACGAGGACCTGTCACGAGGTGCCATTCTGCGGTCTGCGCCCACCGCTTGCCACCGGGATTCGGTGCGCTGGCCGATGCCAGCCAGGCGCGTGGACGGGTCGTCACCTGCGGTGTCCCGCCTGCTGGCAGGCTGGACCCGTGCAGCCGGAGCGCGACTCCGCTGACCGCCGGGTTCGAGTTCGAGGAAGTCCGAGAAGTTCGAGGAGAGGGACGAGCCGATGAGTGTCGACGCACGTGCCGGGCAGCCCGCCGAGGAATCCGACCTCGTGGACGTCGCCCACCTGGTCACCGCCTATTACGCCGGCCACCCCGACGCCGGGGTCGCGGACCAGCAGGTGTCCTTCGGTACGTCCGGCCACCGCGGGTCGAGCCTTTCGCTGTCGTTCAACGACGACCACATCGCCGCGGTCAGCCAGGCCATCTGCGAGCACCGCGCCAACGCAGGCGTCACCGGTCCGCTGTTCCTCGCCCGGGACACCCACGCCCTGTCCGAACCGGCGTGGACCACCGCGCTGGAGGTGTTCGCGGCCAACGACGTGACCGTGCTGATCGACGCCCGCGACGGCTACACCCCGACGCCGGCGCTCTCGCACGCGATCCTCACCTACAACCGCGGCCGCACCGACGGCCTGGCCGACGGCGTGGTCGTGACCCCGTCGCACAATCCCCCCGCGGACGGCGGGTTCAAGTACAACCCGCCGAACGGCGGGCCGGCCGACACCGACGTCACGAAGTGGATCCAGAACCGCGCGAACGAGATCGTCGGCGCCGGGCTGTCCGGCGTGCGCCGGATCCCGTTCGCCCGGGCGCGCGCCGCCGACACCACCGACCGGTACGACTTCCTGGACGCGTACGTGCGCGACCTCCCGGCTGTCGTGGACCTCGCCGCGGTCCGGTCGGCGGGGGTGCGGATCGGCGCGGACCCGCTGGGCGGGGCGAGCGTCGCCTATTGGGGCGAGATCGGTGACCGGTACGGCCTGGACCTCACCGTGGTCAACCCGGTCGCGGACCCGACGTGGCGCTTCATGACGCTGGACTGGGACGGCAAGATCCGGATGGACTGCTCCTCCCCGCACGCGATGGCCTCACTGATCGGCAAGCGTGAGGCGTACCAGATCGCCACCGGCAACGACGCCGACGCCGACCGGCACGGCATCGTCACCCCCGACGGCGGGCTGATGAACCCCAACCACTACCTCGCGGTGGCGATCTCCTACCTGTTCGGCCACCGCGACCGCTGGCCCGGCGGAGCGGCCGTCGGCAAGACGCTGGTCAGCTCGTCGATGATCGACCTGGTGGCCCGCGACCTCGGCCGCACCCTGCTGGAGGTCCCGGTGGGCTTCAAGTGGTTCGTGCCGGGCCTGCTCGACGGCTCGGTGGGCTTCGGTGGCGAGGAGAGCGCCGGTGCGTCGTTCCTGCGTACCGACGGCTCGGTCTGGACGACCGACAAGGACGGCATCATCCTGGCCCTGCTCGCCTCGGAGATCCAGGCGGTCACCGGCCGCTCCCCCAGCGAGCACTACGCCGACCTGACGGCGAGGTTCGGCGACCCGGCGTACGCCCGGGTGGACGCACCCGCCGACCGCGAGCAGAAGGCGGCCCTCGGCAAGCTCGCGCCCGAGCAGGTCACCGCCACCGAGCTCGCCGGCGAGGAGATCACCGCCAAGCTCACCAGTGCGCCGGGCAACGACGCGCCGATCGGCGGCCTGAAGGTGACGACGCGCAGTGCGTGGTTCGCCGCCCGGCCCTCCGGCACCGAGGACGTCTACAAGATCTACGCCGAGTCGTTCCAGGGACCCGAGCACCTGGCCGAGGTGCAGAAGGAGGCGCGCGCGGTCGTCGACGCCGTCCTCGAGGGCGCCTGACCGAACGCGCCGACGGGAAGGACCCGAGCGTCCAACGGCGTTGACACCACGTCGGCCGTGGTGTCAACGCCCGTGGACGCAGGCCGCGAACAGGACAGGCAGGTGGCGAAGTGCACGGTGAGTACAAGGTGCCGGGCGGCAAGCTGGTGGTGGTCGACCTCGACGTCGCCGACGGCATGCTGGCGAACGTCCGGGTCAGCGGGGACTTCTTCCTCGAACCCGACGAGGCGCTGGACGCGATCAACGCGGCCCTGACCGGACTTCCGTCCACCGCCGACACGAGGGTGCTGGCCGAACGCGTGGACGCCGGGCTCGGACCCGACGCCGTACTCCTCGGCTTCTCCGCCCAGGCGGTGGCGATCGCGGTCCGCCGCGCTCTGGCCCGGGCCACCGAGTGGCACGACCACGACTGGCACCTGGTCCACGAGGGCCCGCAGGATCCGGCCATGCACATGGCCGTCGACGAGGTGCTGGCCGTGGACGTCGCCGCCGGGCGCCGCCCGCCCACCCTGCGGATCTGGGAGTGGGCGAAGCCCTGCGTGGTGATCGGCAGCTTCCAGTCGCTGCGCAACGAGATCGACGCCGAGGGCGCGCGGCGGCACGGCATCGAGGTGGTCCGGCGGATCAGCGGTGGCGGCGCGATGTTCATCGAGCCGGGCAACACCATCACCTACTCGTTGTACGCACCCACCTCGCTCATCGACGGGATGTCGTTCGCCGACTCCTACGCCTACCTCGACGACTGGGTGCTCGGTGCGTTCAACGAGGACCTCGGCGTCCGCGCGTGGTACCAGCCGCTCAACGACATCACCTCCGATGGCGGGAAGATCGGCGGTGCGGCCCAGAAGCGGCTGACCACCGGAGCCGTCCTCCACCACGTGACGATGGCGTACGACATCGACGCCGACAAGATGCTGGAGGTCCTGCGGATCGGCCGGGAGAAGCTGTCCGACAAGGGCACGGCCAGCGCGGGCAAGCGGGTGGACCCGCTGCGGCGCCAGACCGGGCTGCCGCGGGAGGAGATCGTCGACCGGATGGTCGCGCACTTCCGCCGGCGCTACGGCCTTGTCAACGACTCCTTGACGGCGGCCGAGCAGGACGCCGCGGCCGCCCTGGTGGCGACGAAGTTCGGCACCGCCGAATGGACGGCACGCATCCCCTGACGGCCACTCTCGAGGTCTTCGCCGCCGCGGCGGACGCAGGGCACCGGCGACCCGCGCCGGGGCTCACCGACGCCTGCACATGTCCGAACGGTGTCCGGTCGGTGCGGAAAGAACGTCCGATTCCGGAAGCACACGTAACCAAGCTTCACACAGCGGACCTTTCGTGAAAGATGATGTTGGTCCGTACGGGGGACTTTTCTTGCAGTCGAGCGTTCCTCCTGGGCGGACCGACCACCAATGACAGGGGAGGACCGCACCATATGAAGCTTCGAAGCGCAATCGCCGCGACGTCTCTGGTCGCAGCCGGCGGGATCGCGTTCGCGATGCCGGCCAACGCCGACCTGGTGACCAGCTGCGTCGGCGAGGGCGGTGCCGTCACCGTTCCGGGCGACCTGGTTGTTCCGGCAGGCAAGGCCTGCTGGCTCAACGGCACCACCGTCGAGGGCAACGTGCGGGTCGGGGCCGGTGCCGACCTGATCGTGGAAGGTGTGACGTTCAAGGGATCCGTCAACGTGGCGGCGGACGCCTACATCGACACCACCGACTCCACCATCATCAGGAACGTCACGGCCAACAACGCTTTCGGTTCGTACTTCTACGGCAGCAACGTCGGTGGCGCGGTCAACGCCACGGCCCCGGAGGGTTCTGAGAACGACGGGTTCGTCTACGCCGTCGACTCCAAGGTCACCGGGCGCGTCAACGCCGCCGTCCCGGGCGAGGTCGTTCTGGACGGCGCTCAGGTCGGTGGCGCTCTCATCGGCCAGGGCACGCGGTACGTGGACGTGTACAACTCCACGGTCGGCGGCAAGCTCACGGTCGCCGGCAACGAGGAGGGCTCGGTCTTCTGCGAGAGCGAGGTCTACGGGGACGCCAGCTACACCGGCAACTCCAAGACCCTGCAGCTGGGCGCCGACGGGCCGCTGGCTCCGTGCTCCGGCGCCAGCTACTGGGGCGGCAACGTGGACATCTCCAACAACACCGCGACCGTCGTGGTGAGCAACAACATCGTGCGCGGCAACCTGTCCGGTACCGGGAACGACCCGGCGCCGACCGGTGAGAACAACCGCGTCCGTGGCACCGTGTCGGGTCAGTTCGAGGACCTGCAGGCTCCGGCCGCCATGCGGATGGCCGCGCCGCAGGACCGCAAGGCCGACCTGTCCGGTGAGGTCAAGGAGCGTCGTGCCGACGCGCAGGCCGAGGCCGAGGCGGCCGGCAAGGCGAAGCTGTGACGGTTGCCCCGTACGACACGGCGGAGCAACGACTGACCCGCGGAAGTGCCTGAAATAACAGCAGGTTCAGCCAGCAGGAGCCGTCACGTCGACGGTGAGACGCGGTGGCCGGGTCCGGTGGGCCCGGCCACCGCTCGCGTTCCGGGCGGGAACCGTTGGTGGGGGGCATTGGGACGGTTGGGACGGTCACGGCGCCAGGGCGGCCTCGACCATCTCGACGAGTCGATCGGCCGCACCCGAGGTGTCGTAGTCGTCGTCGTGCAGCCGCTCGGAGACGATGGCGTCGACGGCGCCGCCGACGATGATCGCCAGCGTCCGCGAGTCGGCGTCGCCGCGACCGCGGGCCCGCGCGGCGACGTCGAGGAGCCGGGCCAGCGGACGCCGGCGTTCCTCGGCCGACTGCTCCACACCGCCGTGGCTGACCGCCTCGACGATCATCCGGGTGTGGCGCGGATGATCGTGCATATGACCGATCATCGACCGGATGTAGGCCGCCGGAGCCGCGAGCTCCCCGGCGGCTTCCGTAGCGGCGGCCACCTCGGCGGTGAGTGCACGGAGCACCTGCTCGTACGCGGCCCGCACGAGGGCGTCCTTGGTCGCGAAGTGGTACAGCACCGCCGGTTTCGTGATGCCGGCGGCCTCGGCGATTCCCGCGAGTGACGTGCCGGCATAGCCCTTCTCGGCGACCCGGTCGATCGTGATGTCGATCAGCTGCGCCCGGCGCGCCCGCTCGGTCAGCGTCAGCTCCCGGTCGTCGCGGTCCCCTGCTCGTCTCGTCGCCACAGCCGCCGAGCTTACCGTAGGGTATAAATATTTACCATGCGGTCAGGATACGGCGAATGACGAACACCGGCAGGCGGCGGCGCACAGGTTTCGCGCTGCTGGGCACAGCCCTCGGCGCGGTCGCGACCACGCTCTCCGTGCGATCCCGGTCCCGGGTGGGTCACTGGGACGGCGCCGAGGGACGGGCACGGTTCCGGTCCGCCTACGACGCGGCGTTCGCCGAGCTGCCCGAGCCGGCCCGGACGGTCGACGTACGCACCGACTACGGCGTCGTCCGCGTCTACCGCTTCGCCGGCACGGGAAACGCCAAGGCCCCGCTAGTCCTGCTTCCCGGACGGTCGTCGGGCTCCCCGGTGTGGGCCGGCAACCTGCCGTCGCTGCTCCGGCTCGGCGACGTCTACACCGTCGACCTGCTCGGCGAACCCGGGATGAGCGTTCAGGAACGCCCGATCGGCACCGACGCCGACCAGGCCGCCTGGCTCCACCAGACTCTCGACGCGCTGCCGGAGACGTCCTTCCACGTCGTCGGCCTGTCCATCGGGGGCTGGACCGCTGTCAACCTCGCCTTGCACCGACCCGAACACCTGGCCACCCTCACGCTGGTCGACCCGGTGTTCGTGTTCGCCGGGATGCCCGTGGCGACGATCCTCCGCTCCCTGCCGGCATCCCTGCCCTGGTTGCCGAAGTCCTGGCGGGACGGATTCAACTCCTACACTGCCGGTGGCGCCCCGGTCGAGGACGTCCCCGTCGCGGCCATGATCGAGGCCGGGATGCGGCACTACACGCTGAGGCTCCCGCAGCCCCGCCGGATCAGCGAGGAACGACTCGCCGCCCTCGACCTGCCGACGCTCGCGATCATCGCGGGCCGGTCGGTCATGCACGACCCCGAGGTCGCCGCCCGCACCGCGAGTCGAGCGCTCCGCCACGGCACGACCCGGGTCTACCCTGACGCCTCCCACGCCGTCAACGGTGAGTACCCCGACCTGATCGCCGCCGACATCGCGACCCTGATCAGCGCACAGGAAGGCCGGGACTCACCGTGAGGCAGGCCCGCTAGGTCCCAGTCCAGGAAGGGCGTTGCTTGGCCACGAACGCCGCGACGCCCGCGCGGAAGTCCGCGCTGTCGTAGACCCGGTGCACGAGGTCGGTGTCGTCCGGCACGCGCGCGGCCATGATCCGGCGTACGGCCTGCTTGGTGGCCCACATCGTCAGCGGCGCGTGCTCGACCAGCCGGGCGACCAGCACCTCGGCCTCGGCGTCGACGTCCTCGGGCTCGCAGACCTGCGACAGGAACCCCGCCGCCGCGACCTCGGTCTCGTCCAGCAGCCTTGCCCGTAACACCATGTCGAGCGTGCGGGCGGGCCCGAGGTTGTCCACCAGCAGCGCGACCGTGCGGGTGGACAGGCAGTTGCCGACGGTCCGCGCGATCGGTACGCCGAACCGCGCGCCGCGGGCGGCGATCCGCAGGTCGCACGACGCGGCGATGGCCAGGCCCGCGCCCACGCAGTAGCCGGTGAGCACCGCGACGGTCGGCACCCGTACACCGGACACCGTCTCCAGCAGGCGGGTCATCCGCTGCTCGTACGCCACTCCCGCGTCGCCGCCGGTGAACTCCCCGAACTGCCCGATGTCGGTGCCCGCGACGAACGCCTCGTCACCGGCCCCCCGCAGCACCATCACCCGGATCGAGGAGTCGGACTCGGCCCGGTCGCAGGCGGCCAGCAGCCCGTCGTACATCGCCCAGGTCATGGCGTTGCGCCGCGTGGGGCGGTTGAACGTCACCCGCAGCACCGGCCCGTCGCGCTCGACGAGCAGTTCGTCCGTGGCCTGCGTGGCTTCGGTGGCTCCCGTGTCGCTCACTCCGACCGTCCTTCCCGGTCCGGCCCGTCGCACCGCACCGCGCCGGCGGCTTCCAGTCGCTCGATCTCCGACATCGCGAATCCTGCCTCACGCAGGACCTCGCGGCTGTCGGCGCCCAGCGACGGCCCGGCCCGGCCGCGGACAGGCGGAGTGGCCGACATTCGCATCGGCGACCCGAGCTGGCGGACCGCGCCGAGCGTGGGGTGCGGCGCGTCCCAGTAGTAGTGCCGTTCCCCCAGGTGGTCGTCGGTGAACACCTCCGCGTAGTCCGCGATCGGCGCGCACGGAACACCCGCCTTCTCCAGTGCGCGCACGAGTTCGTCCGTCTGCCAACCCCGGGTTGCGCGCTGGATCACAGGAGTCAGTTCGGACCGCAGCAGTTGGCGCTGGTAGGCGTCGGCGAGGCGCGGGTCGTCGGCCAGTTCGCCGAGGCCCAGTACGGCGCAGGCCGCCACCCAGGTGCGTGGTGTGACGGCGCCGAACGTGACCCAGCCGTCGGCGGTCGCGAACGCCTGGTAGGGCGCGGTGCTCTGGTGCGCCGAGCCCAGCCGGCCGCCGACCTCACCGGTGGCGAAGTACCTTCCCGCCTCCCAGATGCCCATCGACACCGCCGACTCGAACAGCGACACGTCGACGTGCTGCCCCGCCCCGCTGTGGTCCCGGGACCGCAGCGCGGCCACCGCGGCCAGCGCGGCGTACAGACCGCAGGTGAGGTCGCACAACGGCACGCCCACCTTGGCCGGCGGGCCGTCCGGCTCCCCCGTGATGCTCATCAGCCCCGCCCGTGCCTGCGCCATCACGTCCAGGCCGGGCAGGCTCGCGCGCGGACCGTCCTGCCCCCACCCCGACAGCGACACGTACACCAGCCGCGGGTTGACCGCCCGCACACTCTCGTAGTCGAAGCCGAGCGCGTCCATCGCGCCGGGGCGGAGGTTCTGCAGGAACACGTCGGCTGTCGCGAGCAGCCGTGTCAACACCGCCTTGCCGTCGGGGTGCTTGAGGTCGACGGCCACCGAACGCTTGTTGCGGTTGAGCCGGACGAACGCCGACCCCTCCCCCTGCAGGTACGGCCCGACCTGGCGGGCCGGGTCTCCCCTGCCGGGAGGCTCCACCTTCACCACGTCGGCACCGAGATCGGCGAGTTGCATCCCGGCGAACGGCGCGGCCATGAAGACGCCGACCTCCACCACCCGTACGCCCGAAAGGCTTCCCTGGTCCATGTGCGCGATCCCCCTCACCTGCCCGAGCTCACCTGCCTGAGATGCCCGTCATCACCACACCCCGGATGAACTGACGCTGGGCAACGAAGAACACGATCAGCACCGGGATCACCAGGAACATCGACGCCGCCATGCTGATGTTCCACGACGCGTCCGTGGGCGAGATGAACGCTCGCAGTCCGAGCGCCAGCGTCTTGTTCCCCTCGCTCTGCAGGTAGATCAACGGCAGCAGGAAGTCGTTCCAGTGGTAGACGAACGAGAAGATGCCCACCGCGACCAGCACCGGCCGGGACAGCGGCAGCATGATGTGCCACCAGATCCGCAGGTTCGAGGCGCCGTCCAGCCGGGCCGCCTCGTCGAAGTCGCGCGGGATCGTCAGGTAGAACTGCCGTACGAGAAAGACGTTGAAGGCGCCGCCGCCGAGGAACGCCGGCACCACCAGGGGTGCGAAGGTGTCCACCCAGCCCAGCGACCGGAACAACACGAACTGCGGCACCAGCGTCACCACGTCCGGCAGCATCATCGTGGACAGCAGCAGGTAGAACAGCAGCCTGCGGCCGGGAAACCTCAACCGGGCAAAACCGAACGCCACCAGCGAGCTCGACAGAAGCGTCCCGGTCATCGCCAGGAGGGTGATCATCGTGGTATTGGCCAGCCAGACCAGCAGCGGCGCCCGGTCCATCGCCTCCAGGTAGTTGACCCACCGCACCGGGTTCGGGATCCACACCGGTGGATAGGCGAACACCTGGCCCTGCGCCTTCAGCGACGTGGACACCAGCCAGAGCATCGGGATCGAGAAGACGGCCGCGAGGGCCGCCAGCACGGCGTACAGCACCGTCTTCTGTGCGATCGCCGTACCGCTCGCCGCACCCCTTCCCGTCGCGCCGGCTCTCGTCGTGGGACCGCTCGTCACGCCGCCGCTCATCGTGCGTCCTCACCCTCGTAGTGCACCCACGACCGTGACAACCGGAACTGCACCAGCGAGAAGACCAGGATGACCAGGAAGATCACCCACGCGTACGCCGCGGCGTAGCCCATCCGGAACTGCTCGAACCCCAGGCGGTACAGGTAGAGCACCGAGAACAACGTGGACTGCTCCGGACCACCGTTCCCCGCCAGCAGGAACGCACTGGTGAAGATCTGGAACGACCCGATGATGCCGAGCACGAGGTTGAACAGGATGACCGGCGAGAGCATCGGCACGGTCACCGCCCAGAACCGGTGCCACCAGTTCGCGCCGTCCACCTGGGCCGCGTCGTGCAGGGTCTGCGGAATTCCCTGCAAGCCGGCCAGGAAGATCACCATGGTGTTGCCGATCCCCCACAGGCTCATCAGGACGAACGACGGCTTGGCGGTGTGCGGGTCCTGCAGCCACTGGAGTTCGGGCAGCCCGACCATGCGCAACACGGAGTTGGCAAGGCCCACCTCGGGGTTGAGGATCCAGAACCACAGGATGGCGTTCGCCACCGCCGGCATCACCGCGGGCAGGTAGAACAACGTCCGGAACACCGAGCGGAAACGCACCCGCTGGTTGAGCAGCAGTGCGGCGCCCAGCGCGGTCGCCAGGTTGAGCGGGACGCTGAACACGGTGAAGAACGCGGTGTTCCACAACGACTTGCCCACCAGCGGGTCGTGCAGGAGCAACCGGAAGTTGCCGAGCCCTGCCCAGGTGGGCGGGCTGAACAGGTCCCAGTTCAGGAAGGACATCACGAGTGAGGCGAGCATCGGTCCCGCGACCAGGAACACGAACCCGACCAGCCAGGGCGCGATGAACAGGTAGCCGTCGATCGCCTCCCGTCGCCGGGTGCCGAGGCCGCCTCGCGACCCGCCCCGCCCGATCCCGCGAAGCCCGCCTCGTCTGCCCCGCGTCGCGGGTTCCTCCCGCGGATCAGCTGTCTGCGTGACCATCGCGGATCACCCCTGCGCGAGGATCGAGTCCACCTGCGCCCTGGTCCGGGCGGCGGCACCCGCGACATCCTCGGTGGCGCACGTGGCCCACAGAGGATCGAAGTTCGTGGCGTAGATCTCCTTGATCCGCGACTGGTTGGCGGGGAACTTTAAGCTGATGACCGTACGGTCACTGCGCTCGCGCAGCGGGTCGACATGCACTTTGACGAACCCCTCGGTGGGCTTGTCCGGCACCAGCGAGTCCAGTGCCGACCGCACGCTCGGTGCCCACCTGTGCTGCTTGGCGAAACCCTGCTGCACCGGCGGGCTGGTGAGGTGCTTCAGCAGCCTCCAGGCGGCCTCCTTGTTCTTCGCCTGCTTGGGAATCGCCCAGCCGCTGCAGCCGACCGCGACGAACTGGCCGCCCGGTCCCTTCGGCACGAACGTGATTCCCCAGGGGAACTTCGTCTTCTCCTGCCGCAGGAAGAAGTCCTGGGAATGATGGCTGACCGTCATCGCGGTGAGCCCGGAGCGGAACGGGTCGCCCTGGCCGAGTTCCTGCGACGGGGAGGGAGTGCTGCGGTCGGTGCACCGCAACGACCGGAAGAACTCGAAGTCCGCGATCGCGGGCGGCCGGTCGACCAGCGTCTTCTGGTACTTCGCGTCGTACCAGTCACCGCCGAACGCCCGCACGAACGCCCTGCTGTTCTCGGAGTCGGTCGGCGTCGGGGCCAGCCAGTTCAGCCCCCACTGCTTGATCTGTTTGCCGTCGAAGCCGGGATCGCCGGGGCTGCGGCCCTGCTTGTCCCGGGTCAGCTTCCGGGCGGTCTCGCGAAGGTCGTCCATCGTCCAGTCGTCCTTCGGATACGCGACACCGGCCGCGTCGAACATGTCCTTGTTGTAGTAGACGCCCCAGGCCGCGGAGTCCTTGGGAAGGCCGTAGATCTTGCCGCCGTCGCTGAAGTTGTCGATCAGCGCGGGCACGAACGCCGACCGCTGGATGCCGTCCCGCTTCATCAACGGCGCGAGGTCGAGCAACGCGTTGCGGTGGCCGTAGTCCTGCACGATGCTCTGGTGCTGGTGGATCAGGTCGGGTACGGCGCCGCCGGCCAGCAACGTGGGCAGCTTGGCCATGTAGTCGTCCCAGGCCTCGAAGGTGACGGTGACCTTCGTACCCTTGTTGGTCTTCTCGAAGTCCTTCAGAAACCCCTTGTAGAGCGTGCGTTCCAGCCCCAGGTCGGCCGGGGTGATGAACCGGATCGTGGTGGAGCCGGACTTCTCGTCGTCCACCTCGCCGCGAAACGGCGAGCACGCCGCGGCCACGGAGCCGAGGCCGGCGGCGGCGAACCCGGCACGGGCCAGGAAACCTCGCCTTGACAGGTCGGGTCGAACGACATCGTGAGGTGCGGAGCTGCCGTGCACGGTCCACCTCTTTCGGGTGCTGGTCGGGCGTAGCCGTTGTCACCTGCTCACTGCGTCTGGTGCCCCTGGTGCGTCTGGAGCTATGGGTGCGTCCTGCTGGGGCTGATGGAACCCGTGGGTGAACGACCGCTCGCCGTGGTGCGCCAGCGCGTGGAGTACGGCTTCGGGGTCCCCGTTCTCGATCAGGTCCAGCAGGTCGCGGTGGCGGGCGACGTGGGTGGCGAGGTCCTCGTAGAAGTGCTCGCGGGTGTGCAGGTTCATCGCCATGCACCACAACAGCTGCTGGTGGAGTGAGTCGTAGATGCCCTCCAGCCGCCGGTGGCCGGCCAGCCCCACGATCGCGCGGTGGAACTCGTAGCCCCTTTCGACCAGCTGTGCGCGGTCGGCACTGCCCGCGCACCGCTCCATCTCGGCCAGCGCCGCGCGGCAGCGGGCCAGCCGGGCGGGATCGGTCACGGGTACGCCCATCTCGACGGCCAGCCGCTCCAGCGCGGACCGCAGCGTCAGGATCTCCACCACGTCGCCGTCGGCCAACCGGGTCACCGACGCGCCGCGCCGAGGAGTGATCTCCACCAGGCCCTCGTGTTGCAGCGTTCGCATGGCCTCGCGCAGCGGCGGACGGCTGATCCCGAGTTCCTCGGTGAGCCGCTCCTCGATCAGGCGGTCGCCGGGCGCGAGCTCACCGGCCAGGATCATCCGGCGTAGCTCCTGCGCGGCGAGTTGCACCAGGCTCGGCGGGTCGATGCGGCGACGTCCGGCCACGAAGCGTTCCCTTCGACGATTGTGGAAGACGCTTGCCTGTTGTAGACAATAGTCACCAAGATCACCGCCGACCAGAGGAGACACCATGGCCGCGCTGCCGAAATCGGCCCGGGTCGGGTTCGTCGGGCTGGGCAACCTCGGACTCCCGATGGCCACCGCGCTGGTCCGGGCCGGCTGGCCGGTCACGGCGTACGACGTCAACGCCGGTCCGGTCGCCACGATGGTCGAGCGCGGCGCGGACGGCGCCGACTCCCTCGACGACCTCGCCGGTTGCCGGGTGCTCGCTCTCGCCGTACCCGACGACGACACCGTGACCGCCGTGCTGGAGACCCCGAAGCTGCTGGACCGACTGGCCGACGACGCGGTGGTCGCCGTGCACAGCACCGTGCTGCCCGCGACCGCGCGGGAGCTCGGTGAGCGCGCCCGGCGGCGTTCGCTGGCGTTCCTGGACGCGCCGGTCAGCGGCGGCGCCGAACGCGCCGAGCGGGGAGCACTCACGGTCATGGTCGGTGCGGACGAGGCGGCGCTGGAGCCGGCGCGGCCGTACCTCGACACGATCGCCGAGCAGGTCGTGCACGCCGGGCCGCCCGGAGCGGGTGCGGCGGTCAAGCTCGCCAACCAGCTGATGATGTTCGCCTCGCTTGCCGGCACCCACGAGGCGCTGCGGCTGGCGCAGGCGCACGAGGTCCCGGCCGAGACCGTCCTGGAGGTCGCCCGTACCAGCACCGGCGACTCCTGGTCGGCGCGCGAGTGGGGCTTCTTCGACCGCACGGCGCAGGCCTACGACGCCTCGCAGGTGCCCGTGCGGTCCAGGCCGTGGAGCAAGGACCTGTGGGAGGTGGTCGCCGCGGGCCGGGTCGCGGGGGTGACGATGCCGGTGGCCGGTCTGTTGGCCCAGACCCTCGCCGACGTGGTGGAGGAGCACGCGCGGTCCGTCGGGGATCACCCGATCCGGTAGCCGACTCCGGGCGTGGTCGCGATGACCGGTGGGTCGCCGAGCCTGCGCCGGAGCCTGCCCACCGTCACCGCCACCGTGTTGGTGAACGGGTCGGCGTTCTCGTCCCACACCTGCTCCAGCAGCGCCTCGGCGCTCAGGAAACCCGGACTCGCCCGCAGCAGCGCCTCCAGCACAGCGAACTCCTTCACCGAGAGGGTGAGGTCACGCCGTCGCGGACGGCGGTACGGCGGACAGGATCAAGCTCGATCCCGGCCACGCGCAGGCGTCTGGGCCGCGCATCCGGCTTGCGGCGGGCCAGCGCCCGGATGCGCAGGATCAGCTCCGGGAAGTGGAACGGCTTGCCGAGATAGTCGTCCGCGCCCAGGGTCAGCCCACTGACCCGGTCGCCGGGCGCACTCGCCGCGGTCAGCATCAGCACCATCGGCCGGTGAGCGCGCTCACTGATCATCTGACACAGCGTGTCGCCCTGCAGTCCGGGCAGACCCCGGTCCAGGAGCACCACGTCGTACGCGGTGAGGTCCAGCTTGGCGGTAGCGGTCAGCCCGTCGCGGGCGAGGTCGACGGCCATCCCCTGGTCGCGCAGCCCTTCCGCGACAACGTCGGCGAGGGCGTGCTCGTCTTCGACGACGAGGATCCTCATGTGGCCGGAACCCCCGCGACGCTCACCGGAACCCTCGCGTCGTGCCCGACGTGCCTCGCCGGGAAGGTGACCGACACGCGCAGGCCGCCCTCCGGCCGGGCGAACAGGCCGAGCCGGCCGCCGTGCGCGGCGGCGACAGCGGCCACGATCGAAAGCCCCAGGCCCGAGGAGCCCGTACGCTCCCCGCCGAGCCGCTCGAAGGGCTGCGCCAGCCGGTCGACCTCCCGCTGATCGAGTGTCCGCCCGCCGGTCTCGACGACGAGTACCGTCTCCTGGTCGCGGGCGGACCCGGTGATCGCGATCCACCCGCCGTCCTCGTTGTGCGTCACCGCGTTGTCGACGAGGTTGCCTACCAGTCGTGCCAGCAGTGCCGGGCTGCCCTGGATCAGGGTCCCCGGTCGAAGGTCCACGCTCACCCGGAGCCCCTTCCCCTGCGCGTCGGCGGCCCGTTCACCCAGCGCGGCTTCGATCAACCCGCCGAGGTCGACCGAGGCGGTGTCGGGCAGCGGGCCGTGCTGCGCCCGGGCCAGGACGAGGAAGCCGTCGAGCAGGTGGTCGACCCGGTCGAGTTGCGTACGCAGACGGTCCGCGAGGGCCACCGTCGAGGCGGGAGGGTCCGGCTTCGCGACCGCGACGTCCAGCGACGCCCGCATCGTCGCCAGCGGCGTGCGCAGCTCATGGGAGGAGTTGGCGACAAAGCGGCGTTACGCGGTGAACGACGCCTCGAGCCGCCCGAGCAGCTCGTCGATGGTGTCGGCCAGTTCCCTCACCTCGTCGGCGGGTCCGGCCACGTCCAGCCGTCGGTCCAGGCTGTCGGCGGAGATGCGCCGCGTGGCACTCGTGAGGAGCCGCAACGGCCGCAGAACACGCCTGGCCAACAGCCGGCCGAGGAGCGCCGCGGCGACCGCCATCACGATCAGCGCCATCAGCGCGGCGACCAGGTACTGGCGTGACTGCTGCGCGTGAACCGTACCCAGTTGGTGTTCCAGCTCCCGGATGCGCTGCTGCGCCGCGGCCGGACTCCCCTCGGCGCTCAGGTTCCCACCTGGGACCGGCCCGGCCGGAACCGACCTGACCATGCTGAGGTCGGAGAGGAGAAAGGTCAGGCCCAGCAGCCCGACGCCGGACAGGAGGAACGCCACGGCGTACAGGATCGTGAACCGCGCTCCGACCGTTCCACCGCGCAGCCTGCTCATGCCTCCAAGCATGCCCGGCCGGACCTGACAACGGCATGACAACGTCGGTTCGGGCGGTGTCACCTGCCGATCCGTAGAACCGACGGCATGTCGACCACCGAACTCCTTCAGCGGGAATGGGCCGCGTTCCGCCGCCCTGGCCGGCTGATCGCCCTGGCCACCGCGGCACTCACCGTCATCGCCCTCGGGCTGGTGTCCAGCCTCGGCAACCGCTCGTCCTGCAACGGCCCCTGCCCGTCCGATCCGGTCGCCGGCGACGGTTCCACCGTGAGCGACACGTTCTGGTTCCTGCATCGCGACCTGGGCCCCGAAGGCAGCATCACGGTCCGGATGACCTCGATGACCGGGACGATCACCTACCCTCCACCCGACCACGACGAGATCGTGTCCGGTCTGGTGCCGTGGGCGAAGGCCGGGATCATCGTCAAGGACGGCTTGCGGCAGGGCTCGCCGTACGCGGCACTGATGATGACCGGCAGCCACGGCGTGCGATTCCAGTACGACTACAAGCACGACGTCGCCGGAGGCGGCCCGTCGGGGCGGTTCCCGCGCTGGCTGCGCCTGACCCGCTCCGGCGACACCATCACCGGCGCCGAGTCGGCCGACGGCCGGCGGTGGCGCACCGTCGCGACGGCGAGGCTCGCGGGGCTGCCGGACACCGTTCAGGTCGGGCTGGCTCTTCGCCACCTCCCCCGGCGACCTCACCCTCCGCAAGGTCGGCCTCGGCGGCGCGACCGAGGAGGTCCGGTTCACCCAGGCCGTCGGCACCTTCGACAACGTCGCCGTCGAGGGCGGTGTCACCGGCTCGTGGAACAGCGACCCGGTTGGCCGGATGAACGAGACCGAGTGGGAGAAAGACCACCACGCGTCCGGAGCGGTGCAGGACGGCGGAGTCATCACGGTCAGCGGCACCGGCGACATCGGGCCACTCGGTGAGGAAGGCGTGCCGGCCGTCACGCTGAGCCTGCTCGGCCTGACGATCGCGCTGACCATCGTGATCGTCGTCGCGGCCCGACACGGTGTCCGAACGGCTCGTGACCCGGACTCCCGGCGACTGGTCACCGCCCGGGCGGTCATCGTAGAAGCAGCCGGCTTCGTCACCGGGCTGGTCGCCGTCGGCATCACCCTCCCGGTGAGTCTGGCGATTCTCAGGGGCAACGGCATCCCCGTGCAGCCGGTGTCCGCCGCGGCCGGCACGCGGGTGATCGTCGGAGTCGCGGCAGTCCTCGCCCTGTGCGCCGTGCTCACGTACGGGCTCGGTGTGTTGCTGGGCGGCGATTCTCCTCGGCACGTCGCTGGTTGCCGTGCCCTACGCCGTCACCGCGGTCCCGCTGCTGCCCGACACGGTGTCGGAGTGGCTGCTGCGACTCACCCCGGCAGCCGGCTTCGCCGTCACCCAGACGATGGTGGAGTATCCGCAGGTGACCGCGCACTACGCCCCTTCGGCCGGGTACTTTCCGCTCCCGTGGTGGGGTGGGCTCGTCCTGCTCTGCGCGTACACGGCGGTCGTGCTGCGCACGGCCTTTGGCCGGGGTGGACGGGAACCCGCCCCGAACCCCGACTGGCGATAATGCCGGAGCGGCACCGAGTGGTGGTCGCGGACCGGCCATGATCCTCAAAGGGCGCCGGAGCCGGGTCCGTCGGGTGCCGTGGCGACGCCGTCTCGGCTGTTCGGAAGGACACGAAGCAATGACGTCTCCCCACGACTCGACCAAGTGCGCCGAGCACCACGACCTGGTACGCGACTTCGGTGGCGACCGGCCGCGCATCGTGGTCCTGTGCGGCTCCACGAGGTTCTACGAGGAGTTCCGCCGGCAGAACCTCCGCCTCACCCTGGACGGCGCGATCGTCTTGTCGATCGGCTGGGAGACCGGGGCCGACGGTGACCTGGTGGGTGCGGACGGCACGGACGAGGTGGACGAGGTGAAGGCGCGGCTGGGCGCGCTGCACCTGCGGAAGATCGACCTGGCCGACGAGGTGCTGGTGCTGAACGTCGACGGCTACGTCGGAGAGTCCACCAGCCGCGAGATCGCCTATGCCACCGGGATCGGCAAGCCCGTCGTGTACCTCCACCCTGTGCAGGAAGAGGCCCGGGCCTGACCCAGGTCGGGCTTGAGCGCCCTAGTCGAACAGGTGGGCGTTGACCTCGCGGGCCAGCGGGGCGAGCTCGGGCCGCTCCACCACCTCGACGTCCGCGTCGCGCAGGCGTTCCACGCCGTGGCAGTCGACGAACAGCGCGGGTTCGCGCCAGGCGAGCACCACCCGGCGGATGCCGGCGCGGATGATCAGGTCCGCGCAGGGCACAGGATGGGAGGCGCGGGCGCTGCACGGCTCCAGACTGGAGTACATCGTGGCCGAGGCCAGCCGCGGGTCGGCCGGGTCGATCCGGCTCAGCGCGACCTCCTCGGCGTGCTCGCGCGGACCGGTCTCCCGGGAGTACCCACTGGCGAGCTCGTGTCCGGTGTCGTCGACGACCACCGCTCCCACGGCGTACGCCGACCCGGTGGGCGGGCAGGCACGGGACAGCTCGATCGCGCGTCGCAGCCAGAAGTCGTCGGCGGCGGCGAGGAGGTACCGAGCCAGCACCACGTCACCGACCCGGCGTACCTCGGCCAGCCGCATCCGGTTGCCCGGCCCGTGCGGGAACTCCCCCGGCCCGACCAGGCGGGGCGCGTCCGGGTCGCCGACGAAGAACGGCGCGACCACCAGGTGCAGCTCGTCCACCAGCCCCGCGGTGAGGAACGCGGTCAGCACCCGCCGGCCGCCCTCGACCAGCAGGCGGCGTACGCCCCGCCGGTGCAGGTCCGCGAGCACCGCGCTGAGGTCCACTCCGTCGGGAGGTCCGTCACCCAGGTCGTCGGCGTCGACGACCGTGGCCGCCGAGCCCAGTCGCGCACGTAGTTCCGGAGCCGAGCCACCGGCGGCGTAGACGAGCCGATCCGCCGGCCCGGCGGTGAAGAACGCCGCACCGGGATCGAGGTCGCCAGACCGGGTGAGCACGACCTTCGCCGGGTTCGGCGGACGTCCCGCCGCGACCCGCGCCTGCCGGCGTTCGGCCGAGCGGACCAGCAGTCGCGGGTCGTCCCGCCGGAGCGTGTGCGCGCCGACCAGGATCGCGTCGCACCCGGCCCGTACGTCATCCACCCGGTCCAGATCCGTCTCGCCGGACAGGACCAGCCGGGCGTCGGCACAGTCGTCGAGGTAACCGTCGAGCGACTGTGCCGCGCTGGCGACGACGTACGGGCGTTCGAGCACCTCAGTCACGCGCGTGACGACCTCGCCGGGCAACCACGGCGACCACCTGCTCAGGAAGGCAGGTTGGGCAGCTCGTGGTAGCGGCAGATCCCGGCGAACTCCTCCGGGTCCAGGCTCGCCCCGCCGACCAGCGCGCCGTCGACGTCGGGCTGTTCCATGATGCCGGCGGCGTTGGCGGCCTTCACCGAGCCACCGTAGAGCACCCGCACCGCGTCCGCGACGTTGGCGTCGTAGCGGTCGGCGACCGCCTGCCGGATGGCCCCGCACACTTCCTGCGCGTCCTCGGGCGTGGCCACCTCACCGGTGCCGATGGCCCACACCGGCTCGTACGCGATCACGATGTCGGCTACCTGCTCGGCCTTCAGCCCGTCAAGCGCGGCTTGCACCTGGCCGACGGTGTGCTCGACCTGACGTCCCTCGCGCCGGACGTCCAGGCCCTCGCCGACACACAGGATCGGCACCAGGCCGTGCCGGAACGCGGCCTGCACCTTGGCGTTGACGAGCTGGTCGTCCTCGTTGTGGTACTGCCGGCGCTCGGAGTGCCCGACGAGGACGTACCTGCAACCGAGCTTGGCCAGCATCTCACCGGACACGTCGCCGGTGTAGGCGCCCTTGTCGTACTGGCTGAGGTCCTGCGCACCGTGCACCAGGCGGAGCTTGTCGCCGTCGATCAGCGTCTGCACCGACCGGATCGCGGTGAACGCCGGCAGCACGGCCACCTCGACGCGTTCGTAGTCGTGCTTCTTGTCCTGCAGGATCCAGGTGAGCTTCTGGACCAGGTGGACGGCCTCGCGATGATCGAGGTTCATCTTCCAGTTGCCGGCCATCAGGACCCTGCGGCCGGTCTGCTTCGTCGCCACTGTCTAGTCCTCCAGGACCGCGATACCCGGCAGCGTCTTGCCCTCGAGGTATTCGAGGCTCGCACCGCCACCGGTCGAGATGTGTCCAAAGGCGTCCTCGGGGAAGCCGAGCGAACGCACCGCCGCCGCGGAGTCACCGCCGCCGACGACCGACAGGCCGTCGGTCTCGGTGAGCGCCTGCGCGACCGCCCTGGTGCCCTCCGCGAACGCGGGGATCTCCGAGACGCCCATCGGGCCGTTCCAGAACACCGTCTTCGCGCCGGCGAGCTTCTCCGCGAACAGCCGGCCCGACTCCGGGCCGATGTCCAGACCGAGCCGGTCGGCGGGGATCGCGTCCACGGCCACCACGTCGTGGTCGGCGTCGGCGGAGAACTCGGTCGCGGCCACCACGTCGACCGGCAGCACGATCCGGTCACCGTTCTGCGACAAGTAGCGCTTGACGGTCTCCAACTGGTCGGCCTCGAGCAGGCTCTTGCCGATCTCGTGGCCCTGCGCGGCGAGGAACGTGAAGACCATGCCGCCACCGATCAGCAGCAGGTCGGCCTTGCCGAGCAGGTTGTCGATGACGCCCAGCTTGTCGGAGACCTTCGCGCCGCCGAGCACCACCGCGTAGGGGCGTTCGGGCTGGTCGGTCAGCCGGCGGAGCACCTCGACCTCGGCGACCACCAGGCCACCGGCGGCGTGCGGCAGCCGCTGGGCCACGTCGTAGACGCTGGCGTGCTTGCGGTGCACCGCGCCGAACCCGTCGGAGACGAACGCGTCGGCGAACTTCGCCAGCTCGTCGGCCAGCGCACCACGCTCGGCGTCGTCCTTGCTGGTCTCCCGCGGGTCGAACCGGACGTTCTCCAGCAGGGCGACCTGCCCGTCGGCCAGGCTGTCGACCGTCTCCTGCGCACTCGAGCCCACCAGGTCGGACGCGAACGCCACCGGAGCGCCGAGCACCTCACCGAGGCGCTCGGCCACCGGCGCCAGGGAGTACTTCGGGTCCGGTGCGCCCTTCGGCCGGCCGAGGTGGGCGGTCACGACCACCCGCGCGCCCTTGTCTGCGAGCGCGCGGATGGTCGGGACACTGGCCCGGATGCGGCCGTCGTCGGTGATGCGGCCACCGTCCAGCGGTACGTTCAGGTCCGATCGGACCAGCACCCGCCGGCCACGGAGGTCACCCAGGTCGTCGATGGTCGCCAGGGTCACAGCGACCGGCCCACGAGCGCGGCGAGGTCGACCAGACGGTTGGAGTAGCCCCACTCGTTGTCGTACCAGCCGACGACCTTGACCTGGTTGCCGTTGACCATGGTCAGCGACGCGTCGATGGTGCAGCTCGGCGCGGTGTTGACGATGTCGGAGGAGACGATCTCGTCCTCGGTGTAGACGAGGATGTCCTTCAGCGGGCCCTCGGCGGCCGCCTTGAAGGCCGCGTTGACCTCCTCCTTGGTGGTCTCCCGCTCCAGGTCGACCACGAGGTCGGTGACCGAGCCGGTCGGAACCGGAACGCGGAACGCCATGCCGTCGAGCTTGCCCTTGACCTCGGGGATGACCAGGCTGGTCGCCTTCGCCGCACCCGTGGTCGTGGGGATGATGTTGATGGCGGCCGCCCGCGCACGGCGCAGGTTGACCGTGCCCTTTCGGGTCACCGCGATCTGGTCGAGCAGCTGCTGCTCGGTGGTGTAGGCGTGGATCGTGGTCATCAGACCCTTGGTGATCCCGAAGTTGTCGAGCAGCACCTTCGTCATCGGCGCCACGCAGTTGGTGGTGCAGGACGCGTTGGAGATGATCGTGTGCTTCGCCGGGTCGTACTTGTCGTCGTTGACGCCGAGCACGATGGTGATGTCCTCATCGGTGGCCGGCGCGGAGATGATGACCTTCTTGGCACCCGCCTCGACGTGCTTGCGGGCGTCGGCCGCCTTGGTGAAGCGGCCGGTCGACTCGATGACGACGTCGGCGCCGAGCTCCGCCCACGGCAGCTTCGCCGGGTCGGTCTCCGCGGTGGCACGGAAGGACTTGCCGCCGACGGTCAGCGACGTGTCGTCGTACGTCACGTCGGCGTCGAGCCTGCCGAGGACCGAGTCGTACTTCAGCATGTGGGCCAGGACGTCGTTGCCGGTGAGGTCGTTCACACCGACGATCTCGACGTCCGCACCCTGGGCGAGTGCGGCCCGGAAGAAGTTGCGGCCGATCCGGCCGAAGCCGTTGATTCCAACCCGAATGGTCACAGGACGCTCCCTCGCATGGGTCGTTGCTTGTCGTGCATCTGCGCTGCGGACAGGGGCCTGGCCTCGTTGCCTGGCGGCGATTCCCTGGGTGTGCGCCGAGGCATTCTCACCGCGGAGACTATCTGGTCTGCCCCGCCCTGCCCCGACCCGGCCCGCGACGGACGGAGCCGCTGGTCGGGAACCCGGTGAGGCGCCCGGCCCGCGGGTGTGTCAGGAACTCATCATCTCCGCGGTGAGGTTGGCGTCGGTGCCGGGAATCCCGAGGTCGGCCGCCCGCTTGTCGGCCATCGCCAGGAGCCGCCGGATGCGACCGGCGATCGCGTCCTTGGTCAGGGGCGGCTCGTGGATCTGGCCCAGCTCCTCCAGGGAAGCCTGCCGGTGCTCCAGACGGAGCCGGCCGGCCAACTGCAGGTGTTCGGGCACCTCCTCGCCCAGGATCTCCAGCGCCCGCTGGACCCTGGACCCCGCGGCCACGGCGGCGCGGGCCGAACGCCGGAGGTTGGCGTCGTCGAAGTTGGCGAGCCGGTTGGCGGTGGCGCGTACCTCCCGGCGCATCCGGCGTTCCTCCCAGGCCATCAGGCTCTCGTGCGCACCCAGTCGGGTGAGCAGCGCGCCGATCGCGTCGCCGTCGCGGATGACCACCCGGTCGATGCCGCGCACCTCGCGGGCCTTGGCCACGATGCCGATCCGCCGGGCGGCACCGACCAGGGCGAGCGCGGCCTCCGGGCCGGGGCAGGTGACCTCCAGCGCGCCGGAGCGGCCCGGCTCGGTCAGCGAGCCGTGGGCGAGGAAGGCACCACGCCAGGCGGCCACGGCGTCACACGTCGAGCCGTTGACCACCTGCGGCGGCAGCCCGCGTACGGGCCTACCGCGACCGTCGAGCAGACCGGTCTGGCGAGCGAGCGCCTCGCCCTCCCTGACCACGCGCAGGACGAACCTGTTGGACTTGCGAAGACCACCCGGCGCGAGCACCAACACGTCGCTGACGTGCCCGAACACCTCGGCGATCTCTCTGCGTAGTCGCCGGACCGAAGCGCCGGTGTCCAGCTCGGCCTCGATGACGATTCGGCCGCTGACGATGTGCAGGCCGCCGGCGAACCGAAGGGTCGCGGACACCTCCGCTTTGCGACAGCAGGGTTTCGTCACCGTCGCACTGGTGAGCTCCGCCTTGACCTGCGCCGTCATCGCCATGGCCCGATCCTGCCACGAAAGGGGAATTCGCACCGCGAATGGGTCGAGCCGGTGAGGCTTCTCAGGATCATCTCCACTACTCAGTGTTACGCCGATAACACTTTGGCATACACACGGGCGAGGCGTTGCGGGTCATGCTTGGGCGAACCATCGGCCCAGGCGACGTCGGCCATCACGAGTTCGGCGCCGAGCTTGGTCGCCGCGTCGACCAGCGCCGGGTGGTCGGCGACGAACGCGTCGTCGGCCACCACGACGTCCACCCGCAGGTCAGGAGCGTGCGCGGCGAGCACCTCGAGGTGCCGCTCGGGCGAGAAACCCCGCGTCTCCCCCGCCTGTGGTGCGAGGTTGAGGGTGAGGATGCGGCGGGCCTTGGTCTCGTGCAACGCGGCCGCCAGTTCGGGAACCAGCAGGTGCACGAGAACGCTGGTGAACCACGAGCCCGGACCGAGCACCACGCCGTCGGCCTCGCGGACGGCCGCTACCGCTTCCGGACAGGCCGGCGGGTCGGGCGGCTCCAGTGCCACGCTGCGCACCCGGCCGGGCGTACTCGCCACCTCCGACTGACCGCGCACCGTCTCCACCAGCGCGGGATTCGCCGGATCGAGGCCCTCGACCTGGGCGGTGATCCGCAACGGGACGGCGCACATCGGCAGCACCCGGCCACGGGCACCGAGCAGCCGGCCCACCCAGTCAAGGCCGGCGACATGGCGGTCCGCGGTGGCCGCGGTGGCGGCCGCCGCACCGGGCGGCCCCGGCACGGGCCCCGACGAGCGCTGGGCAAGGCGTTCCCACAACGCCACGATCAGCAGATTGCCGACCGCGTGCCCGGACAGCTCACCGTCGCTGGCGAACCGGTGCTGCAACACCTCGGCCCACGTGCGTCCCCACTCGTCGTCGCCGCACAGCGCGGCCAGCGCCTGCCGCAGATCACCGGGAGGGAGTACGCCGAACTCCGAGCGCAGCCGGCCGGAGGAGCCGCCGTCGTCGGCCACCGTCACCACCGCGGTGAGCCGCTCGGTGACCTGGCGCAGCGCCGACAGCGAGGCGGACAGGCCGTGCCCACCGCCGAGGGCGACGACCTTCGGTCCCGCGCCCGTCGTCTCCGTTGTCACCGGGGGCGACGTCATTCGCGCCCCAGGTCACGGTGCAGGACGAGGTTGCCGATGCCGTGCTCGCGCAGCCTCGAGCCGAGTTCTTCCGCCATCGCCACACTCCGGTG
The DNA here is from genome assembly GCF_040610475.1 of Actinopolymorpha sp. NPDC004070. Taxonomy (NCBI): domain Bacteria; kingdom Bacillati; phylum Actinomycetota; class Actinomycetes; order Propionibacteriales; family Actinopolymorphaceae; genus Actinopolymorpha; species Actinopolymorpha sp. NPDC004070. Next base: position 203,454 of record NZ_JBEXMJ010000006.1, read on the forward strand.
TTTGCCGCCGGTGCATCCGACCGCGATCGTCGCGAACCGTTTCCCCTCCCGCAGGTACCCCCGCGCCAGCAGGGTCACCAGGCCCTCGTACTGGTCGAGGAACGGCAGCGCGTCTTCCTGCTTCAGGACGTACTCCCGAACCTCCGGGTCCAAACCCGTCCGCGGCCGAAGCTCCGGCTGCCAGTGCGGGTTGGGCAGGAAGCGGCAGTCGACCACCAGGTCGGCGTCGACCGGGATGCCGTACTTGTAGCCGAACGACACGATCGTGGCCTGCAGCGCCTGGTCGTCGGCGCCGCCGAACGCGTTCACGATCTTCGCCGCGAGCTGGTGGACGTTGAGGTTGGAGGTGTCGATGACCAGGTCGGCGTCGGCGCGCAGCTCGCGCAGTGCCTCGCGTTCGCGGGCGATGCCGTCCAGGACCCGGCCGTCGCCCTGCAGCGGGTGCGGCCTCCGCACGCTTTCGTACCGGCGGACGAGGACCTCGTCGCCGGCTTCCAGGAACAGCAACATCGGGCGTACGTCACGGGCCCGCAGCGCCTCCAGCGCGCCCTGCAGGGCGGCGAAGAACGAGCCGGAGCGGACGTCGACCACCACCGCGATCCGTGAGACGGAGCGGTCGCCGCCGCCGACCAGCTTGACGATCGTCGGCAGGAGCTCGGGCGGGAGGTTGTCGACGACGAACCATCCGAGGTCCTCCAGGACGTGCGCGGCCGCGCTGCGCCCGGCTCCGGACATGCCGGAGACGAGGACAAGCTCAGGAGGGTCTGTCGTCATCGGTTGCTCCCCGGGTAGGTGCGAGAGGTCGCATCATCGCGTCGTCGCCGGCGGCCGGCGACGGCGGGTCGGTGCGGGCCGGCTGATCTTCCTGGCCCGCGTGATCGTCGTGCGGCGGCTCCGGTGGGTCGTCCAGGATCTCACCGGTCGCGGTGTTGACAGCCGGCCGGCCACCGGCCCGCTCGGGCTGGTGCAGGGCCGCCACCACCGACTCGGCCGTACGCATGCCGATACCGGGCACCTCGGCCACCTCCTCGGCCGTCGCCGCCCGCAGCCGCTTCAGCGACCCGAACTTCCGCAACAGCGCCTTGCGCCGGGTCGCTCCGAGACCGGGTACGTCGTCGAGCAGGCTCTCCACCATCGACTTCGACCGGCGCTGGCGGTGGAACGTGATCGCGAACCGGTGCGCCTCGTCGCGGACGCGCTGCAGGAGGTAGAGGCCCTCGCTGGTGCGCGGAAGGATGACCGGGTCCTCCTGGCCGGGCAGCCACACCTCCTCCAGCCGCTTGGCCAGGCCGCAGACGGGGACGTCGTCGATGCCCAGCTCGTCCATCGCCCGGGCGGCCGCGGCGACCTGCGGCGGGCCACCGTCGACGACGAGGAGCCCGGGCGCATAGGAGAACCTGCGCTGGCGACCGGTCTCGGGGTCGATGCCCGCGGGCACGCCGGTGGCGGCGGACGCCATACCTGAGCCGTTCGACCGCCCGCCGGCGCCGGAGCCGTTCGTCGCCCCCGTCGCCTCCGCGGGCTCCCCCTCCGCGCCGGTGGGCGAGGCCGCACCGACGTCACCGGTCTCGGCGTGCTCGTCGAGGTAGCGCTGGAACCGCCGGGTGATGACCTCGTGGATGGACGCGACGTCGTTGGAGCCGTTGTCGCGACCGCGGGCCCGCACGGTGAACCGACGGTAGTCGCTCTTGCGGGGCAGGCCGTCCTCGAACACCACCATCGACGCAACGACGTCCGAGCCCTGCAGGTTGGACACGTCGTAGCACTCGATCCGCAACGGCGCCTCGGGCAGTCCGAGCGCGTCCTGGATCTCCTGCAGCGCGCGGCTGCGGGTGGTCAGGTCGCTGGCCCGCTTGGTCTTGTGCAGCCCGAGCGCCTGGTGGGCGTTGCGGGCCACGGTCTCCATCAGCGCCTTCTTGTCGCCGCGCTGGGGCACCCGCAGGTCGACCCGGGAGCCCCGGCGGTCGGTGAGCCAGTCGGCCAGCGCCGCGTCGTCGGCGGGCAGGGCCGGCACCAGTACCTCGCGGGGCACGGACTCCCCGCCCTCCCCGCCGTACAGCTGGATGAGCAGTCGTTCCACCAGCTCGCCGGTCTCGGCATCGTCTGTCTTGTCGGCGACCCAGCCGCGCTGGCCGCGGATCCGTCCGCCGCGTACGTGGAACACCTGGACGGCCGCCTCGAGCTGGTCCTCGGCCAGGGCCACCACGTCGGCGTCGGTGCCGTCGGCCAGCACCACGGTGTTCTTCTCCAGCGCGCGTTCGAGCGCCTTGAGGTCGTCGCGCAGCTTGGCGGCACGCTCGAACTCCAGGTCCGAGGAAGCCTGGCGCATCTCCCGCTCCACCCGGCGGATGTAGGGCGCGGCATGCCCGGCCATGAAGTCGCAGAAGTCCTCGACGATCTCCCGGTGCTCCTCCGGGGTGACCCGGCCGACGCACGGCGCGGAGCACTTGCCGATGTAGCCGAGCAGGCAGGGACGCCCGATCTGGCGGGCGCGGTTGAACACGCCCTTGGAGCAGGTGCGTGCCGGGAACACCCGCAGCAGCAGGTCGAGCGTCTCCCGGATCGCCCAGGCATGGGAGTACGGGCCGAAGTAGCGGACCCCCTTGCGCTTGGCGCCGCGCATCACCTGCAGCCGCGGGAACTCCTCGTCCAGCGTGACCGCCAGCCAGGGGTAGCTCTTGTCGTCGCGGTACTTGACGTTGAACCGCGGGTCGTACTCCTTGATCCAGGAGTACTCCAGCTGCAGCGCCTCGACCTCGGTGTTGACCACCGTCCACTCGACCTTGGCGGCGGTCTGCACCATCGCCTGGGTGCGCGGATGCAGGGCGGCGAGATCCTGGAAGTACGACCCGAGCCGGGAGCGCAGGCTCTTGGCCTTGCCGACATAGATCACCCGGCCCCGAGGGTCGGAGAAGCGGTAGACGCCCGGCTGGTCGGGAACCGAGCCGGGGGTGGGTCGATAGGTCGCGGGATCTGCCACTTTTCCGAGCCTAGGCGACGGCACCCCCATCCGGTCGCCTGGCCGCCCCGGTACCGGCCGGACGGGATGGGGTGAACCACGCGAACCGCCCGCTCACGCGAGCTTGATCGAGCCGCCCTCGACCTCGATCTTCACCGGCGGCAGCGGCCTGGTCGCCGGCCCCTGCTTGACCGAGCCGTCCAGGGCGCTGAACGCGCTGCCGTGGCAGTGGCACTTGATGGTGTCGCCGGTCACGTCGCCGACCGGGCAGCCGCGATGAGTGCAGATCGCGGAGAACGCCTTGAACGTCCCCTGCTGCGGCTGGGTCACGACGACCTTCTGCGCGGCGAAGATCTTGCCACCCTTGACCGGGATCTGGCTGGTCGAGGTGAGGGAGTCGCCACCGCCGCCACCGCCCTTGGCCGCGTCGTCGTCGCCCGGCGTCTTGGTGTCGTCCCCGGGCGCGGGGGTCTTCTTCGCCTTGTCGTCGGGTGCCTTGCCGTCGCTCTTCCCGCCCGCGGAGTCGTCACCGCCGCTGGTGTTCGAGCTGCCGCCGCCGCACGCGGCGAGCAGGGGGAACGCGGCAGCCGCTGCGGCCACCCCGCCCAGGGCGTGCCGGCGGGTCATCGGGGCGGGGTCGCGCCGCTCGGGTGTGTCCACGGTGTCCTCCGTCTGTCAGGCGAGTCGCTGGAGCGTCTACTGGGCGAGGTTCTCCCACGTTCCCCCACGACACGCGACGGGGGCCCGGACGGTTCAGCGTCTCCGGACATTCGGAGCCAGTTGGAGGCCCCTGGTGACACCCGAAGGCACCCGATGGTCAGCCCTCGACCGGCGGCCAGGTCGGCAACGCGCCGTCCGGCGTACAGTCGAACGGCACCGGCTCCCCGACGATCTCCAGCTGCGACTGCGCCTCCACCTCCGCGCGCAGGCTCTCCGCGACCAGCAGGTGCACCGTGTCCAGGGTGTCGTGCACCCGGACCAGCCGGACGTTCTCCGGATCGGGCCGCCCGCACATCAGGATCGCGGCGGCCACCGCGGCCTCGTCGGTGGGCAGCGCGATCGGCAGCTTCGCCCGGCGCACGCCGCCGATCCCCGACGTCATGGCGTTCACGTAGAGCGCGTGCAGGTCGATGTCCTCCAGCACCCGGAACGGCACGAAGTCGGCCAGCCCCACGCCCACCGCGTTGCCGTACGACGCCTTGCTGATCCCGTGCACGGTGATGTTGGTGACGCGGGGACGCTCGGGTTCGTCGACGCCGGCGATCCACATCCGGCCGATGACGTTGGTGTCCATGCCGGAGCCGGACTTGTCCTTGCCGAGCTCGTCGACCACCAGCACGTCCAGATCGTCGAACGGCAGCCGGCCCAGCAGCCGGCCGGCCTCGGCGAGCAGTGCGGTCTCGGCCGGGCCGGCGATGCCGTCGGGTTCGACGAACGCGATCCGGGCGGTCCGCTCGTGGGCGTTCTCGACGATCCCGATGCCGCCGAGTACGCGGCCGGTCTCGACGATGTGCCGGCCCACCGTGGGAATCCAGCGCGCCAGGCCGGTAGAGCCGTACACGTGGATGCCCTCGGCGCCGCGCTGCTTGCCCAGGCCGATGGCGGCGATCTTGCCCAGCCCGGACTCGATCTCGCCGTGGAAGTCGGTGTGTGGCTTGATCCGGTTGACCAGCAGGATCCCGTCGGCCTGGGCGGCGTTGGCGTCGAGGTGGACCATCGGGCCGTCGGGCACCCGGCCGAGCTCGATGGTGTCCATGGTCGCCCGGATCGGGACGCCCATCGTCTCCTCGGTCACGCCGTATGACGCGAGGACGGCGACCTGACCCTCCGCGGTCGCGCCGCCGTGGGACCCCATCGCCGGTACGACGAACGGCTCGGCCCCGGCCGCCCGCAGCCAGTCACACGCCGCCCGGACCACCGTCGCCAGGTCGTGGATGCCCCGGCTGCCGGCGGTGACCGCGACACTCATCCCCGGCCGGATCCGCGCCCGCAGCGCCTCCAGCTCCCGGGCCGTCGCGGCGGCCACGTCCTGCTCGGCCGGTACGTCGTAGTGCTGGCGGACCGGGATCAGCCGCGGCAGCGGTGCCCGCGGACCGAGCTCGCGTACGCGTTCGAAGGGGCCGAGCCCGGTCGGGCTGGTGGCGTCGCTCACGGCGTTCCTCCCTGGATTCGCGCTTCGGGTCGCGCTTCGGGTCGCGCTTCGGGTCGGGCGTACCGGCTCACATCACCGCGCCGAGCTGCCACGGCACGAACTCCTCGTCGCCGTAGCCGAGCTCCTCGCTCTTGGTCTTCTCACCCGACGCCGTGGCCAGCACCCGGTCGAAGATCTGCTTGCCGACCTCGGCGACGGACGCCTCCCCGTCGGCGACCACGCCGCAGTTGATGTCCATGTCGTCGGTCATCCGCTGGTAGACGTCGGAGTTGGTGGCGAGCTTCATCGACGGAGTGGGCTTGCACCCGAACGCCGACCCGCGGCCGGTGGTGAAGCACAGCACCTGCGAGCCACCCGCGACCATGCCGGTCGCGTTCACCGGGTCGTAGCCGGGGGTGTCCATGAAGACCAGACCCTTCGCGGTGATCTGCTCGGCGAACTCCACGACGTCGGCCAGGTTGGTCGTCCCGCCCTTGGCCGCGGCGCCGAGGGACTTCTCCAGGATCGTGGTGAGGCCTCCCGCCTTGTTGCCCGGCGAGGGGTTGTTGTCCATCGAACCGGAGTGCTTGGCGGTGTAGTCCTCCCACCAGTGGATCCGGCGGATCAGCTTCTCCCCCACCTCGCGGCTGACTGCGCGGCGGGCAAGCAGGTGCTCGGCGCCGTAGATCTCCGGCGTCTCCCCGAAGACCGCGGTGCCCCCGTGGGCGACCAGCAGGTCGGCGGCCGCACCGAGCGCGGGGTTGGCGGTGATGCCGGAGTAGCCGTCGGAGCCACCGCACTCCATCGCCAGGATCAGCTCACTGGCGGGCACGGTCTGCCGGGTCACGCCGTTGACGTCGGGCAGCATGTCCTTGATCCGGGCGATGCCCTCGGCCACGGTCTTGCGGGTGCCGCCGAGCTCCTGAATGGTCATCGGCACGGTGATCTTGTGATCCGGGATGTTCCAGTGCTCGACCAGGCCGGCGACCTGGTTGACCTCGCAGCCGAGCCCGAGGACGAGGAAGCCGGCGAAGTTCGGGTGGTTGGCGTAGCCGGTGAGCGTACGCCGGAGCACCTCGAAGCCCTCGCTGCCCGGACCGGCCATGCCGCAGCCGGTGCTGTGGGTGAGGGAGACCACGCCGTCGACGTTCGGGAACTCGTCGAGCACGTCGTACTTGAACCGCTCGGCGATCAGCTTCGCCGCGGTGGCCGAGCAGTTGACCGTGGTGAGGATGCCGATGTAGTTGCGGGTGGCCACCCGGCCGTCGGGCCGGACGATGCCCTGGAACGTCGCCCGGGCGTTCTCGGGTACGTACTCGGTGGGCCGGGCGTCGACGCCGAAGTCGTACTCCCGCTCGAACATCTGGAACGCCGTGTTGTGCGTGTGCACGTGCTGCCCGGGCACGATGGGCTCGCTGGCGAATCCGATGACCTGGCCGTACTTGCGGACCGGCTCACCCGGGGCGACCGGCGCCACGGCGAGCTTGTGACCGCGCGGCACAGCGTCGGTGACCTGAAGGGACCCGCCGGTGGGCAGCGCGTAGCTGCCGGGCGCGAGGTCGCCCATCGCGATCACGACGTTGTCGGTCTCGTGCAGCCGCAGGGTGGACTCGGCGAGCGCGGGCTGGTCGGTGGCGGGCGTCACGGGCGTCACTTGTGTCACCTTCCAAGTCATCTGATGTTTCAATGTCGGGAATCGTACCCGGTCCACAACGGCTGCGGACCGCCGTAGGGCGTGTTCGGGAGGCGACGTCAGGCAGGTGCCATAGGGTTGGACGGCAGTCGACCCACCAACCTGTCCGATGGTGGTCACCTTGGCGATCACCTGAGGAGGCACGGCGGACATGACCGACCGGAAACCACGACCGAGGAAGCCGGCCCACGTCCCGACCGGCCGCGACGGGCGCGGACCCGGCGACGGCGAGGCCGTACGAGGTGCCGGCGCGGTCACCGGTGTCAGCCGGTCCGGGCTCGCCGACCAGCTGGCCGAACGCCTGCTGGACGAGATCGTCGCGGGCGTCTACCCACCCGACAGCCGGCTCCCGCCCGAGCCGGTCCTCGCCGAACGCGCCGGCGTCAGCCGGCTGACCCTGCGCGAGGCCATCAAGGACCTCCGCCAGCGGGGCGTGCTGCGGGTCCAGCAGGGGCGCGGGACGTTCGTGAACCAGCCCGACACCTGGGCGCCGTTCGACAGCACGGTGCTCAACGCGCGGGCGCTGCTGGAGTCGGGGTACGAACTCGCGCACGAGCTGACCGAGCTGCGCCGCATCGTCGAGCGAGGGATCGCCGAGCTCGCCGCGGTCCGGCGTACCGACGAGGACCTTGACCGGATGGAGGCCGCGGTGGCCACCATGCGCGAGGCCTGGGCGGTGCAGGACCTCGACGCGTTCAGCTCCGCCGACGTCGACTTCCACGACGCGCTGCTGCGGGCGGCCGGGAACGCCTTCGCGCTGACGCTGTTCCACTCCGTCGACGGCGCGCTGCGTTCGGTACGCCGGCGCACGGTCGAGGAGAACGCCGAACTCGCCGAGCGCGCGATCGACTACCACGCCAAGATCATGAGTGCCGTACGCCGGAAGGCACGCCGGTCGGCCGGGGCGCTGATGGACGAGCACCTGCAGGAAACCGAGGACTTCACCGCCGCGCTGGCCGCCTCCGCCCGGGCCAGGGCCGAGGAGAACGACACCCGTACCCGCCGCCGCGCCTGACCGCCGAGCAAGCGGGCCGAGCTGGGGAGACTTACGGGTGCTATAGGCCCCGTGAGTCTCCCCAGCTCGCGTGCCCGGCTCGTCGTCCACAGGCCGTCCGGGGTCGGAAGGCCGAATTGTGGGACCGTCACCCATGCCCACCCCGCTCCCGCAGTTGCTCCTTGAAACGATCGAGAAGCAGGCCGGGGTAGTTCTCCTGGAGCAGGTGCGCGGGTGCGGCATGACCCCCGACCAGGTCCGTGCCCGGGTGGAATCCGGCAGATGGCAACGGCTGTTTCCCCGTGTCTACCTCACCCATGGCGGGCCGGCGCAGCGACCGAGCAGCCGGTGGGCGGCGCTGCTGTACGCGGGTACGGACGCGCTGTTGAGTCATGGCACCGCCGCCGAGCTTTGGGGCCTGCTCGACGGGCCGGTCGTCGCGAACGCGCCGGTCGACGTCACCGTTCCGAAGGAGCGCCGCGTACGGCCCCAGCCCGGACTGTGCCTCCATTACTCCACGCGGGTGGCGGCGATCCGTCACCCGACTCGGGTTCCCCCTCGTACGCGCGTCGAAGACACTGTGCTCGACCTGGCGGCCACGACGGAACGGTTTCCCGACATCGTCGCCCTGGTGTGCAGCGCCTGCCAGCGTCGGCTGACGACACCGGCTCGGCTCCGCGCAGCGCTCGCGGCCCGTCCCAACACTCCGTGGCGCGCGTCTCTTCGGACGATGCTCGCCGAGGTCGGAACGGGCGCTCAGTCGCCGCTCGAACTGGCCTATCTGCGTTCGGTCGAACGCGCACACGGACTGCCTCGCGGCACCCGGCAAGCCCATCGGCGAACGAATTCGATCAGCCAGTGGATGGACGTCCGCTACGACGAGTACCTCCTCGTCGTGGAACTCGACGGGCGACTCGGCCACGTCGGTGACGGTGCGTTCCGTGACCGGCGGCGGGACAACCTCGCGGCCGAGAGCGGGTACTGGACGTTGCGGTACGGCTGGGCGGAGACGATCGGCCGGCCCTGTGGCGTCGCCGAACAGGTGGCCCTCGTCCTGCGCCAGCGGGGATGGCGGGGAAGGCTCAGGGCCTGCCGGCGGTGCGGCGACTCAGAAAACACGAGCTGGGGAGACTTACGGGTGCCATAGGCCCCGTAAGTCTCCCCAGCTCGTCGAGATGGCAGCGTGGGTCAGAGGATTTCGAGGGCGTCCAGGTCTGGGGTCGCGGGGCCGGTGTGCGAGGTTTCCCCGGAGTACCAGAACGCGGTCGAGGCGATGTCGTCCTGCAGCGGGAGGTACCGCCCGCCCGAACGCCAGCCCAGTGCCTGCACCGTCACCTTCAGGTCGGAGGCGAAGCGGATCGGGTCGAGGACGTGCCAGCGGTACATCCCGAACCGCTGCTGGCTCTGGTACAACCCGTCCGGCGCGATGATCTGGTGCAGGCCGAGGAACGGAGTCGAGAACGCCGTGTAACCCTGCCCGGGGACGTCGAAGTTCCACGCCCCGCCGAAGTAGTCCTCGGTGCCGGTGCCACAGATCGTCGGGAACTCCTCGTCCCCGTCCAGGAAGAACTTCAGCTCACCCTCGCCCCACCAGCCGACGCTGTTGACGCCCCAGGCGAGGTAGGTGCCGACGTAGTGGCCGGCACCCGTCACGCCGTCCAGGATGGTGTGCACGTCCTTGCTGGCAAGCGGGTTGCTCCGCCGCCACTGCGAGTGGAAGTACGCGACTCCGCCGCCATCGTCGCCCTGGGCGCCGACCTCGGTGAGCGTGTAGTCCACCTGGTAGTAGACGATCACGTCCTCGTCGGCGAGGTTCTCCAGGCTGACCCGCGCGTTGCGCAGGAACGGCATCGTCCAGTACGAGTTGAAGCCGCCGTTGGGGTTGACCGCCACCGGCATCGAGCTCAGCTGGGCGAACTTCCCCCAGCCCTGGCCGAAGAAGTCACCCACCGGCACCTCGACGGCCGGGCGGGTGTCGTCGTCCCAGTAGAAGCGCAGCAGCAGCCGGCGCCAGTTCGACACGTGCGTGGTGAGCCAGATGTGCTGGATCGCACCGGGCCCGTCGATGTCGGCGAGAGTCGCCGTCTCCCCCGCCCCGATCCGGATCGAGGGCGAGACCTTCCAGCCCAGGCCGAGGTCGCGGGCCGCCCTGGCACCCGTACCTTCGGTCGCCGCGCCGCCACGCCCCTTCTCTCCGGTGGGGTTCTCCGCGCTGATCGACCGGGTGACCGCACCGGACAGGTGCGCCAGATCGCCGAGGCCACTCACGAGACCCGAATTACCGCTCACGCCACGCCTTTCCGCAGATGTTCGTCGTCGAGTCGGTCCGTCCGCGCTCCTGACAGGCGAGCCGTCAGGAACGAAGCGCGGACCGACCCGACGACGCTATCGGGAAGACGGCGTACCGCGGCAGGTCGACAGGGGTGCGTCGGCCGGCCCGCGCGTCCGGTTGCGGACGCGCGGGCGGCGCCGAGCAGAAGGACGAGCTGGTCGGAACGACGAACCGGCGAGAACGACGAGCTGGTTCGAACGACGGGCTGGTCGGAACGACGAACCGGTCAGAGGGAGGGGAGTTCCTCGCCCTGCACGGCCTGGATGTTCAGCTCCACCCGGATCGTCGCGCCGACCGCGGCGACGCCGGCCCGCACCAGCTGGTTGTAGCTGATCGCGAAGTCGTCCCGCTTCAGGTCGGTCGTGGCCCAGAAGCCGGCGCGCACCCCGCCGAAGGTGTCCGGTCCGGCACCGAGGTAGCGCAGGTCCAGGCTCACCGGCCGGGCGATCGCGTTGATGGTGAGCGTGCCGTCCATCGTCCAGCGGTTCTCGCCGGTCGCGGACAGCCGCCCGCTGCGGAACTCGATCGTGGGATGGCGCGCGACGTCCAGGAAGTCGGCCGTACGCAGGTGGTCGTCGCGCATCTTGTTGCCGGTCTCGATGCTGTCGGCGGAGATCAGGGCGCGGACCTCGGACTCCTCGATCGGCCGGGCGACGTAGATCCGGCCGGCGAACCGGGTGAACCGCCCCTTCACGCTGGAGAAGCCCAGGTGCCGGGCGGTCGCCTCGATGTTGGAGTGGTCCGGGTCGATCACCCACGGCCCCTCCGCCGGCAGCGGCATGCCGCCGGTCCGCGGCAGCGTCACCACACCGAGCGTGGCGCCGCTGCCGCCGACGACGACGGTCCGTGCGGCCGGGGTGTGCCCGGGCGCGGTGACGATGGCGGTGTAGGTGCCGGCCGCCAGCGGCCCGGTGACGACGGCACCCTGGCCGTCCGCCTCGGCCCGGGCCACCTGTTGGCCTCGCAGGTCGGTCACCGTGACGACGCCGTGGGGCACCGGCCAGCCGTCGGGCGTACGCAGGTCGGCGGTGAGCACGGAGCGGTCCTCCGATTGGGTTGGCATGCGGCTCCTCACACCTCCGGGTGGCCCAGCTCGACGTCGTGCGCGCCGACGTCCCCGCCGCCGAGCCGCACCGAGCTGGTCACCGCCGGGTAGCCGGTGGCCACGACGGTGTAGTCGCCGGCCGCGAGGTCGTCGAGAGCGTAGCCGCCGTCGTCGTCGGTGAAGACGCTGCGTACGACGTCGCCGTTCGCGTCGATCAGGGTGACCCGCGCGTCGCGCAGCGGCCGGCCGTACCGGTCGCGGGCCATCCCCCGCAGGGCGGCCTTGGCGACGAGCTCGACGTCGCGCCGGGTCTCGCCGAGCTCGGCGACACTGACCGGCAGCGCCACCGGCTGGAATCCCTCGGCCCGCACCGCCAGCGTGTACGACGCGGCGCCCACGTCGTCGAACCGGAAGCCGCCGTCAGCACCCGCCACGCGGGAGGCGACCACTTCACCGCGTGCGTCGGTGAGCACCGCGACCGCCTCGGCGACCGGGAGCCCGTCCTCGGCCGAGCGCACCTCGCCGACGAGGCCGCTGACACCGGACAGTTCGACGTCGACGGTGACCGGGGTCTGGCCGACCGAGACCGTGGAGGCGCGCGGCTCGCTGGCCGGCGCCGACGCGATCAGGACGTACGTTCCGCCCGGGTCGGCCGGCAGCTGGTACCGGCCGTCGGAACCACTGGACGTACGCCCGACCTGGTGGCCGCCGAGGTTGATCAGCGTCAGGGCCGCGTTGGCGACGGGGGTTCCGTCCGAGCGCCGGACGACGCCCACCACCGCGGCGGACTGCCCGGCCGGCCGGTCGCCGCCGCCGAAGTCGCCGCCGGAACCGCCGTTGCCGTACCCGCCACCACCGAACCCGTTGTCACCGGTGCCGCCGTTGCCGCTGTCCCGGCCGTACCCGGCCTCGCTTCCCTCGGGCGAGCGGGCCAGGTGAGCGGGCGGGAAGGCGGGTCGTACGGACGAACCGGGTCGGCCGTTCTCGGGTCGGCCGTTCTCGGGCCGGCCGTTCTCGGGCCGGCCGTTCTCGGGTCGGCCGTTCTCCAGCCGGTGGGCGCCGTTGGCCTGCCACTGCCGGCTCGGACCGCCCACTCCGACGAGGGCGTCCAGGTCCCGGTCGGACACGGTCTTGCCGCCCGCGCCGTCGGCGTCCATGCCGGCCCAGTCCGCGGCGTCGGCCGCGAGGCCGGCTCCCACGGCGGCCGGGTGGCCGTTGCCGTTGCGGATGCCGACCGGCTCCAGCCGCCCGTCCACCGAGACGGGGGTGGGCACCTGCTCGGACACCACCTGCGTACCCTGCGCGGCCTGCTCACCCTCGGCACCCTGTGCCCCCTGGGCGGCGAGCCGCTCGGCCTCCAGGGTCTGCTGGATGCCGCTCTTGGTGCCGAGCGGGATCTCCTTGATGCACAGGATTGCGATCAGCGCGATCACCGCGATCGGGGCCGCCACCATGAAGATGTCGGCGACACCCTGGCCGTACGCCTTCTCCACGAGTTCGCGCACCGGCGGCGGCAGCTTCGACACCTCCGGCACCGCGTTGCCTCCTGGAGCCGACTTGATACCGAGCCGCGCCAGGCCCGAGGCGATGTCGGTGGTCACCTGGTGAGCGAGGACGGCACCGAGCGCGGCCACACCGATCGCACCGCCCATGCTCCGGAAGAACGCCACGCCCGCGCTGGCCGCGCCCATCTCCCTGATGGAGATGGTGTTCTGGACGGCGAGGACGAGGTTCTGCATCACCATTCCCACGCCCAGACCGAGGAGCAGCAGCGAGCCGCCGATCCGGGTGAAGCTGGTGTGGTAGTCGATCGTGCCCATCGCCACCGAACCGGCGATCAGGAGTACGCCACCGAGCACCATCCAGCGCTTCCACCGGCCGGTGCGGGTGATGATCTGACCGATCACAGTGCCGGCGACGAGGCTGCCGACCGCCATCGGGATGCTGATCAGACCGGCGACCGTGGGCGACTTGCCCCGGGCGATCTGCATGTACTGGCTGAGGAACACCGACGTACCGAACATCGTCACACCGACCGCGACGCTGGCGATGACCGCGAACACGAAGGTGCGGTTGCGGAAGAGCCACAACGGCAGGATGGGTTCCTTCGCCCGGTGCTCGGCCACGATGGCGAGGACGAGGACGACGATTGCGCCACCCACCATGAGCGCGGTGGTCGTGGAGGCCCAGTCGAACTGGTTGCCGGCCAGCGTGACCCAGATCAGCAGGGTCGCCACGCCGGCGCTGAGCAGGATCGCTCCCACGTAGTCGATGCTGACCTCGCGGCGGATCCGCGGCAGGTGCAGCGTCTTCTGCAGGACGGCGAGGGCGATCACGGCGAACGGCACACCCACGTAGAACGTCGAACGCCAGCCCAGCGGGGAGTCGGTGAGGACACCACCGAGAAGCGGTCCGGCCACGGTGCCCACAGCCATGGTCGCGCCGAGGTAACCCATGTAGCGGCCGCGGTCACGGGGGCTGATGATGTCGGCCAGGATGACCTGCGAGAGCGCGGTGAGGCCACCGGCGCCCAGGCCCTGCAGGACCCGCAGGCCGATCAGCTCGCCGACGTTCTGGGACAGGCCGGCCAGCGCGGAGCCGACGACGAACACGACCAGCGCGATCTGCACCAGAAGCTTGCGGCTGAACAGGTCCGCGAGCTTGCCCCAGATCGGCGTACTGATCGTCATCGCCAGCAGGGATGCGGTGACGACCCAGGTGAACGCGGACTGGCTGCCGCCGAGCTCGCTGACGATGCGCGGCAGCGCCGTGGAGACCACGGTCGAGGACAGGATCGTGACGAGCATGCCGAGTAGGAGGCCGGACAACGCCTCCAGAACCTGCCGGTGCGTCATCCCCTCGGACGCGGGGGCTGCCGGAGCAGCTGCCGGAGCGGTCTGGGTCGTCATGAGAGGGCTTCAACTCCTGTGCGGTGCTGCTGGTGGTTCGGGTGATCGGGCCCGACGCGGACCTCGGTGTCCGTGCCGGATGCCTGGTCGGTGGGTGCCCTGGACTCGTCCGGGCTTGCGGCCGTGGTCCGCGGGCCGACCGCCGGCGGCGTGTCGGGCGGAGGCGGCGTGTCGGGCGGAGGCGGCGTGTCGGGCGGAGGCTCGGGGCGGCTCAGGCCGAGGTCGGCCCGAAGCCGGCGCAGCTGCGAGGTCAGGATGGCGACGTCCTCGCCCTCCCACTCGTGCAGCGCGGACTCGAAGTGGTCGACCACGCCCGACCGGACGGACTCCAGCTGCCGCCGCCCGTCGTCGGTGACGAAGACCAGGTGCGCCCTGCCGTCGGCGGGGTCGGCCTTGCGTCCGACGTATCCGTGCGACTCCAGCTGGGCGAGCTGCCGGCTGGCGACCGACACGTCGACCATCAACGTCTCGGCGAGTTGGCTGACCCTGGCGTCACCGGAGGATGCCAGCGTCGCGAGGACGCCGAGCGCGCCGAAGTGGCAGCGCGTGCTCGCCGCCAGCCGGGAGATGTCCTTGCGAATGAGTACCACGTCATGGATCGCTCGGATGAGCTCCTCGAGCTGGGTGCGGGTCACATCCATGTTCACCCCCATCGTTGCCCCGGGCAACTATATGCCTATTAGCTGCCCTAAGCAACCATCTTGGGGTAACTGTTGTTCCGGTCGCCCGAACCGTCGGCTTCCGGTCCGCGCGCCGGAGTCGTAGGGTCCTTACACGTGACGACCGACCAGGCCGCGCCTCACGAGCCGGTGGACCCCTCGGGCCTCCCCCGCGCCGCCTTCGCCTTCCCCGGACCGCTGCGCGACCGGCTGGTCGCGGCGATCCTTGCCGGCACGAAGACCACGACCACCAGCCTGCTCGTGGAGTACGAGCGCGCACGCGAGCCGCTGCCGGCGATCGGTGACCGGTCGGTGGTGATCGACTCCGCGGACCGCCCGGTGGCGGTGATCGAGACGACCGACGTCCAGGTGGTACCACTGGAGGACGTGGACGAGGACCACGCCGCCGACGAGGGCGAGGGTCACACCACCGTCGAGGCCTGGCGGGCCGACCACGAGGACTTCTGGCACAGCGAGCAGGCCCGCGAGGCGTTCGGTGACCCCGACTTCACCGTGAGCGACTCCACTCCGGTGGTGCTCGAACGGTTCCATGTCGCCGCCGACCTGCGGTCCAGCGACCCGACCGGATGACGCCTGCCGGCTGACCGGCCCCGGGTGGAGGCGTCCCGTCAACGCGGCGTTGCTCACTGTCAACCGCGCCTTACTCAGCGCAAGGCGTGCTTGCGCGGAGTAAGACCTAGACCTGTTGGTCGTTGAACCGGTGCAACAGCCGGCCGAGTGTCTCCAGATCCTCGCGTGGCCAGGAGTCCAGGGACGCGCGCAACCGCGCCCTGCGGGCCTCCTGGGCCTCGACCAGCCGCGCCGACCCTTCGTCGGTGAGCCGTAACGTCACTGCCCGGCGGTCGCCGGGATCCTCGACGCGTTCGACGAAGCCGAGGCGTTCCAGCAACCCGACCTGGCGGCTGATGGTCGGCTTGCCCACGCCGAAGAACGCGGCGATGTCGGTCGTCCGGGCGCCACCGGTCTGCTGGAGGTTGAACAGGATGCCGTACGCCGCGGCACCGAGGTCGGGATGCAGCTCACGGGCGATGGTGCCCGAGGTCGACCGGGCGCGGCGCAACAACACCGCGAGCTCGCGTTCGACCGCCTCGACCGGATCGTCGGTCCCCACCCATGACCTCCCGGACGCACGCGACGACACGCCCACGCGGCCGCGGGACGTGCTGGCGACCACCGTAACGGGCGGAGGTGAGACGTTCGGAAACGCTCAGTGGAAGTGCTGGGGGCAGTAGAACGAGTCGGAGGCGTGATCCCAGACCCAGCCCTTGTGGTCGGTGAGGTACATCCGCACCTGGCGGGGAGACCCGACCCACAGCCCGTGGTCGTCCGGCCGGAACACCATGCTGGTCTGGCACTCGTCGCAGGTCACCATGGTGTGGTAGCCGGCTTGTTCGTCGCCGCGAATTCGAATCATCGCCGGACGATACTACTCATACCCTGCCGAATCGGAACACCCGCCACCGCTTCGGTCTGTCCGAGCTACTTTCTCGCAGGCCACCGTCCGGGCTACCCCGCCCGTCACGCGGTCAGCGGTAGCGCTCTGCCTGCATCTCGAACATCGCGGCGTACCTCCCACCGAGTGACAGCAGCTCGGCGTGGCTGCCGGCCTCCACCACGACGCCGTTCTCGAGGACGAGGATCTGGTCTGCCATCCGGACCGTGGAGAAGCGGTGACTGACGAGCACGCCGGTCCGCCCGGCCAGCAGCGTACGGAAGGTGTCGAACAACCGGCGCTCGGCGTCCACGTCGAGTGCGGCGGTCGGCTCGTCCAGCACCACCAGGGCCGCGTCCCGCAGCAGACCACGTGCGGTCGCGAGCTTCTGCCACTGCCCGCCGGACAGGTCGACCCCGCCGTCGAAAGTCCGGACGAGCGGGGTGTCGTAGCCGTCGGGCAGGGACGAGACCACCGCGTCGGCTCCGGCCGCCCGCGCCGCGCGGCGTACCTCGTCGGACGTGACCGCCCTGTCCCCGGCTCCGACCGCGATGTTCTCACCGGCGGTGAGCGCGAACCGGGCGAAGTCCTGGAAGACCCCACCGGTCGCGGCGCGCAGGGAGGTGAGGTCGTACGCGGACAGCGGGTGCCCATCGAGCAGGACCTGCCCGTCGGTCGGGTCGTACATCCGGGTGAGCAGTTTCACCAGCGTGCTCTTGCCCGCGCCGTTGTCGCCCACCACCGCGGTCACCGTTCCGGCGGGCAGGACGGCATTGACACCGCGCAGGACGGGCTTGCTCCCGGCCGGCGCGTTCGGATACTCGAACGTGACGTCGGTGAACTCCACGCGCTGCCGGTGCCGGGACGGGGCGGGCAGTCCGGCGCCGGCCGGCGGGAGCTCGATGCCCGGCGCCGCGTCGTCGGTGAACGCGAACAGCTGTCGCAGGTAGAGCCCCAGCTCGAACACCATGCCGAGCGTCATGGAAAGGCCGAACAGTCCCGCCTCCAGCGCCACCACGGCGTTGACGTACAGCGCGACGTCGCCGACGGCGAGCCGGCCGGCACCGGCCTGGTGCGCGACATACCAGAACCCGCCGCCCAGCGCGCACGCGTGCAACAGCCCGAACCCGGCGGAGCCGAGGAGGTGGCGCAGTCGCAGCCGGCGCACCTCGGAGTACGCCGACGCGAACAGCCGCTGGTAACGGTGCAGAAACCACCCGCCGAGCCCGAACACCCGGACCTCCTTGGCCCCCTCGGCGGACGTGGTGAGACGAACGCAGTAGTCCATCTCCCGCGCCGCGCGGGACTGGTCGGCCATGGTCTGGAACTGCTGCCGATGCATGCGCCGGTACGCCACCAGGTGGGGTACGACGGTCACCGCCAGCGCCGCGGCGACCCACGGCGACAGGCCGGCGACGAGCAGGAGCAGCCCGAGCACCGTCATTCCCTGACCCGCGGCGCTCTGGGTGAGGACCGCGAACCGCGAGACCCAGCTCGCCGAGGAGGTGGCCCGCCGGGCTTCGTCGTGGAAGGCCGGTCGTTCGATCCTGGTGAGGTCGACCAGCCGGGCGCCCGCGGCCAGGACGTGCCGGTCCACCGCGCCGAGCGCGTGGGCGTCCAGGGAGGAGTCGAGGGACTGGCGCACGGGCGTGAGCAGCGCGGGCAGCACCAGCGTCAGGACGTAGCCGACGGCGAGCAGGGCGATCGCGGCGGGCCGTCCGCCGCTCCGGTCGTCACCGCCCAGCCGGTCGACGAGCCCGCCGAGCAGCCAGGGCTGCAGGACGGGCAGCAGGCTGGTGGTGGCCAGCAGTGCGAGCGTGGCCACGGCCAGCGCCGGGCGGCGTGCGTAGGCCAGACGAGCGCCGCGCGCGTACAGCACGGCGGTGGACCGAGCGTGGTTCATCAGCCTCCGCACGGGCCCCACCTTCCTTCCCCAGTGGGGATCTCGAGGTCGTCGACGTCGTCGAGGTCGTCGAGGTCGTCGAGGTCGTCGAGATACTGCGCTGCCTGGGTGCGGTACATCCGGGCGTACTCCCCTCCCGCCGCCATCAGCTCCTCGTGCGTTCCGTCCTCGATCACGCGTCCCGCCGCAAGCACCACGATCCGGTCGGCCATCCGTACGGTGGAGAACCGGTGGCTCACCAGCACGGAGGTTCGCCCTTTCGTCAGCTGTGCGAAGCGCTGGAAGATGTCGTACTCGGTCCGGGTGTCCAGGGACGCGGTCGGCTCGTCCAGCACGAGCACCTGGCAGTCACGGGCGAACGCACGCGCCAGGGCGAGCTTCTGCCACTCCCCTCCGGACAGTTCGCGGCCGCCGAAGCGCACGCCCACCACGGTGTCGAGTCCGTCCGGCAGGCGGTCCAGCAGGTCGGCGGCGCCCGCGCGTTCGGCGGCGGCCAGCAACCGGGCGCGGTCCTCGCGCCGGTCGAGGGCACCGAGGGCGCCGAGGGCGCCGAGGTCGCCGAAGCCGATGTTGTCCGCGGCGGTGAACTCGTACCGCACGAAGTCCTGGAACAGCACACCCAGTTCGCGGCGCAGGTCGGTCAGGTCGTAGTCGCGCAGGTCGCGGCCGTCCAGCAGGATGCGCCCGGCGGTCGGGTCGTACATCCGCAACAACAGCTTGACGATGGTCGTCTTGCCCGAACCGTTCGGCCCGACCAGTGCGCAGCTCTCCCCCGGCCGCAGGTGCAGGGAGAGCCCGGCCAGCACCGGTTCGTCCCTGCCCCGATAGCTGAAATGCACGTCCTCGAAGACGATTCCGGTCCGGATCGGCCGTGGCGCCGGCAACGGATCGAGTGGCTCCGGCAGGTCGGGCGGCGCGTTCAGCACCCGGTCCAGGCTGGGCAGGAACGCGAACACCATCGGCAGGAAGCCGATATAGAAGCCCAGCGAGGTGGCCGTGGACAGCACGGCGGCCGACGTACCGCCGTAGAGCACCAGGTCGCCGACGCTCCCCCGTCCGGTCGCCACCTGCCAGGTGGCGTAGCCGAACACCGCGCCGACGGCAGCCGCGGCGAGCCCGCCGCTCAGGCACACCGGCAGAGTGAGCCGCCACCGCAACCGGTCGAGCTCGCCGACCGAGCCGGCGAACGCCTCGTCGTAGCGGCGCCGGAAGAACCCGCCCAGTCCGAACAACCGGACGTCACCGGCCACGTCCGTGCTCACCACGACATCCCTGCTGTAGGTGAGCGTCCGGGCCTGCGGCGTCAGCGCGTAGAGCCTGCTGCCCGTGGTCATCTGGAACTCGAACTGCCGCGCCAGCAGGGGAACACACGCCGCGACCAGCACAACCGGCACGAGGGGATGCAGCCGGACCAGTGGCACGCACAACGCCACCAGGGAGGCGACCGTCATCACCGCACGGGTGCCGTAGGCCATCACCTCCAGACCGGACCGGGCCGCCTGGCTGCTCACGCGTTCCAGGTCGTCGGCGAAGCCCGGATCCTCGAACCTCGCCAGACCCTGCCAGCGGTTGGCAGCCCGGACGAGCTCACCGGTGACGTGACCGACCAGCCGATCACCGACCAGGCTCTGGCACGTACGCGAGAAGGGTTCGAGCAGCGTGCCGAGTGCCAGCGCCGCCGCCATCGCGGCGATCCAGCCCACCAGGGGCACCGCACTCTCGGACCCGCCGAGGTGCGCCGCCGGGGTGGCCCGCGCGACGGCGTTGACGACCTCACGGGCAAGCAGGAGTTGCGCCGGCGTCGCCGCGGCCTGACCACACAACAGCACCACCGTGCCGAGGAGCGCCTTCGGACTCGCCCGCCAGGCCAGCGCGACCGCCAGCCGGCCGAGCCGCAGATTCTCGGCGAGTCGTCCGCGGAAGCCGTCGTTCCCCGCGTCCTCTGACGAACGGTCAGCGTCCATGAGCCCCCTGTCGTCGCAAACCGGGCCAGTATGTGCCTGGCCGCGGGCAAACGGAACGCTTCGGCGGCGCATCCGGCCGATGGTGGGCGAGTGTGCGCCGGCTTGTTCCGAAAGGGCGGCGGCGTGTGACATGCTGGATCAACGATGGGACGCAGAAAGACCTACCTTCTCCTGGTGGGCACCTGCGTCGGACTGTTCGTTCTCGCCTGACTCGCCCAGCCAGATCCCGGTCTCTGCAGAACAGGCCGGGTCAGCTGCGGGGTTCACGCGGGCGTCGGGAGCTACCACGCACGATCAGAGTGGTGCTCATGGTCACAGTCCGCGGTCCCCTCTCGTCGAAGCCCTCGCGGATCCGCTCCGACAGCAGACGTGCGGCCGCCACTCCCATCTCGTACGCAGGCTGTGCCACCACCGACAGAGGAGGCTCGACCACACGGGCCCAGGCGGCGTCGTCGAAGCTGATCAGTCCGACGTCGTGACCGGTCCGCAGTCGCCGTCGACGCAGCGCGTGGAGTACGACCAGCGCCAGCATCGAGTCGACGGTCAGGAACGCGTCGGGTGGATCCTGCCCGGCCAACAGCGCGTCGACGATCGCGACGCCTGCGTCCGCAGGGTCGTGAAAGGGAATCTGAGACACGATCGACGTGAGCCCATGCCGATCGACCACGGCCTGGTATCCCTGTCGCCGTTGCTCGGCGGTCGGCGTGTCGGCCGGCCTGCTGATGCACGCCGGCCGACGCCACCGCTCACCCAGGAGGTGTTCGGTGGCGTCGACCGCCCCCTCGAAGGACGTCGCGGTCACGAAGTCCCCACCTCCGTCGAGCCGGCGATCGACCACCACCACCGGGATTCCGGCGTCGACCAGGCCGGAGACCTCCGAGTCGATCGCGCGGGGGACGACCACCGCGCCGGCCACGCGTTCCTGCGCGGCCACGTCGAGGTAGCGGCGTTCGCGGGCCTCGTCTTCCTCGGTGTTGCACAGCAGGACGGAGAAGCCGAGTTCGGATGCGGCATCCTCCACTCCACGGGCGAGAGCTGTGTAGAAGGGGTTGCTGATGTTGGTGATGACCAGTGCCCACACCCGCGTGCCACGTCGCCGAAGATTCCGGGCGATCGCGTTCGGCCGGTAACCGAGTTCTGCGGCAGCGGTGCGCACTCGGTCGGCCAGCACCGGATCGACCGTACGACTGTTGTTGAGGGCCCTGGACACCGTGGCGACGGACACCTGCGCCACCTCGGCAACGTCGACGAGACGCGGCATGCGTGGTGGCGTGACCGCCCGCCGGCGGTTGGCGACACCGGAGGCGGCATGACGGTCCATACTCGTCCGCCGGACCTTCGGCTCAGACCACTTTCCACACCTCGCCGGCACGAAGGATCGCCGTGGGTGGTCGGTACGTACGACCGCCGACCTTCAGCGACTTCAGCGGTAGCTCGCCGCCCACCACCCTCAGCCGGCCCGGGCCGTCGGAGCTGCTCGGCTCCCAGGTGCCGAACACCGAACCTGTCGACCAGAACGCCGACCCGGACGCACGCCGTTCCCCCACTGTCAGGACCTGGTTGACGCCGGAGTAGCTGATGGCGTTCCACGTCGCGAACGCCGACCAGCTGGCCATCGCCCTGGCGTAGTGGTGCCCGCACTCGGCCTCGTCGAACGGGTTGCGCCTGCGGCCGTCGTATCGCGACCGGATGGCATCGACGATCTCCATCGCGCGTTCGGCCTCACCGACCTGCAGCAGTCCCGTGGCAGCGGTGTACTCGAACCCCGTCATCACCTCGCCGAAGTACGGAAACGGCCGCACCGGGCGCTTGTCCTCGTCGTACGTGCACATCAGCACAGCCGCCTCGTCCCCGAGGACGAAGCTGCGCATCGGGTTGAAGTGGTGGGCGAACCCGCGGCGGAAGTTGCGCCGGTGAACCGCGAGCAGTGCCGAACGAACGTGTTCCTCGTCCAGCAGCGCTCCGAGGCCGGCCAGCGTCGCGGCGTACTGGCCCACCAGTTGGTCGACGAGACACCCGTCGGCCAGTTGCAAGTCGGGGTTGACAGTGTTCGCGGACCCCATGCTGCGGTGCCGCAGGCCCTCGGCGATCTCGTCGGGGTCGGCGACCGGGCGCACCTCGTGCCGGTAATAGTCGCCGTTGAAGAGATTCTCGTCCAGCCAGGCCGAGCCGCTCTTGAACAACGCGTGGCAACGTTCGGCGAAGTCGGGCTCCCCGACGGCGCGGGCCAGCTCCTCGGCGGCTCGCAGCGCCGCGAGGTACCACGCCCCCATCTGCGGGTTGGGCCCGTAGTACTCCACGTCCATCGTGTTGTGCTGGACACCCTCCATCACACCGTCCCGGTCGGCGTCCCAGCCGCCGGGTATCCAGGAGAACTCCAGGCTGCGCCGCGCCGCCGGCCACAACGAACGAAGCAGGTCCTGGTCACCGCGCAGCTTCCAGTCGAGGTAGAGGTGCACCAGACACGCCATCTGACCGTCCGCCGCCGCCAGTCCCCAACTCCGCGACTCCTCGACCGGGAGGCCCGCACGGAAGCTCATCAGGCCGGACTCGTCGGTGCAGCGCGCGTACTGCGTGGTCCGGAACGACCGGGCGACCGGTGCGAACAGCAGCGACGTCGCGAACTCGTACCCCCACACGTGCGTACACGTTCCGTGGCAGCTCCCGACGCGGTCGCCGACTCCCTCCCAGCCGTAGTAGTCACCGGCCGCAGACTGGAACACGGTCGGGCTGCGCAGCGTGCTGAGGTTGAACAGTGCCGCCTCCCGCAGTGCTGCCGGAGCGTCGGTGTCGACCACCGCGTGCACCGCGTCCAGCGTGGCGCGTTCGAGTTCGGGGAGGCGCACGGCCACCATGGCGGCAGTCGCCCACGAGTCCGGATGCGCGACCGAGTAGGCGTTGCCGATCACCGTGTCGCCGTACTCCCCCAGGTGCGTTCCCGAACCGCTCCAGGCCCGGCGGTTCGGGAAGTTCCAGGTGAGCAAATATGTGACGTCGATCGTCTCCCCCGCGGGCACGGCCACTTTCGCGGCCAACGACGCCACCGGTCGCACGGTCGGCGACTCCCGCTCCTCCAGCAGGCCGTCCTCGGCGAGGTCGTCCCAGAAGTCCAGCAGCGCGCCGCCCCAGCTCAGGTCCGCCCAACGGGTGCGGTGGCTGACCTGCGCACCGGCGGGTGCGACCATCACCATGCTCAGCTCGCCCGCGGCCTCGGCATCAGCCGGCAGGCCGGGCGCGGTCATCGTGATGCCGTGCAGCGATCCCGACGTACGCAGGGTGTTCTGGTTGTCTCCGGTCTCCTCCGACGTGCCGTTGGCACCTACCAGGTTGCTCATCGACATGACGGTCGTGGTGTGGACCGGTTCGGCACCAGGGTTGTGCAGCCGGTAGCGCAGCACCGCGACGGGAAGGCTGCTGGTCGCGGTGTCGCCGAACACCAACGGGTTGAACCCCTGCACGGTGACCTCGAGCGGGAACGCGTCGTCGCGCAGCCGGACCTGGCCGAACGGGTAGGCCGCATCGAACTCGCAGTCGGCGAAGCGCGGAAGGCCATGGTTGGGTGCGGGCGAGCCGAACGCGCCCTCGTAGTCCTCGACCGGCAGCGGTCCCTCGGCCACCAGCGTCGTGGCGGGGCCGTCCCCGGTCGCTGCCCGGACGGCGACGAACATCACGTCCGGCCGGAACCCTTTGGCGGGGCGGTTTCCGAGCTCGAAGTCGCGCAGGTCACCCCGGCCGCCGAGGCAGATCGTGCCGGTGCCGATGCCGCCGAGCGGCAGCGCGATCCGGTTCAGGTGAGCGGCGTCGTAGGAGCGGAGCACCGGCCAGTCAGCAGCAGTCATCGTCGTCCTGTCTCACGTACTCGGGGATGGTTCGTCTTTGCATGACGGTCCAGAAGTGCCCGGCCGCGATCGAGGCTCGCGGTGGCGGCCGCTGCCCACAGCAGCGCCAGCGGACCGAGACCGAGGAAGCCGAGCGCCACGCTGACCGACGGCAGGACCGAACCGAACAGGCCCATCGCGCACAAGGTGCCGAGCACCGGCACCGGACACCTGGTGGCCGCGTAGAGGCCGATCAGCCAGGCATCCCTGGCCGGGCAGCTCCCAGCCGACCGGTCGGCGTACAGCCGGTACGGCAGCGCCACCGTCAGGATCGCCATCGCGACCACCGTCGCCGCCCCGCCCGCGGCCACCGACCCGACCGCCCACAACTGCCCGTGAACGGTCCATGCCTCGACCGCGACCGCGGTCAGCACGGCAGCCACCGCCGGCGGCCCGGCCATCGGCAGCGCCGTCCTCAGATCCCGTCCGATCCCGCGCACGAGCCTGCCGAGACCGGGGTGCTCACCGGCCAGCAGCACCATCGCGGTCCTCAGCAGCGGCGTGACCGCGAACAGAAAGGCGGCACCGAGCAACGTCGTACCGGCCGTCCCGAGCACCGGCGCCAGCACCCGGGCCACACCGAGCGGCAGCACAGCGAGGCCGGATCCCGCGAGCAGCACCGGCAGATTGGGCCAGAGCAGCGTGACGGCGCGGCGAAGCGGATCCGGATGCGGCGCAGGTGCGTCGTCCAGCACCGGCCATCCTCGCGAGTGCATGGTCATCCACGGATCCCGATCGAGGCGACGCTTTCGATGAACGCCCGCTGGAACGCGACGAAGACGACCAACGTCGGTACGACGACGATCGTGATGCCGGCGAAGACCACTCCGGCCGGGCCGCCGCCCTGGCCCGCCGAGAGGGTGACCAGTCCGATCGGCAGGGTCATCTTCTCCGGTGTGGAGAGGAAGATCAGCGGGCCGAAGTAGTTGTTCCAGGAGGCCTCGAAGCCGAGGATGGCCAGTGCCGAGAGCGCCGGTCCGGCCAGCGGAATCATCACCTGGAACAGGATCCGGAGGTGTCCGGCGCCGTCGATCCGGGCGGCCTCGTCCAGTTCTCTCGGGATCGTGTTGAAGTACTGGCGCAGGAAGAAGATCGCGAACACGTTGATCAGCGCAGGCAGCCACAGCGCGGCCAGGGTGTCGACGAGCTCCAACCGGCGCATCAGGATGAAGATCGGGATGATCGTGAGCTGGCCCGGCACCATCAGCGCGCTGAGCAACAACAAGAAGACCTGGTTGCGGCCGCGGAACTGGATTCGGGAGAACGAGTACGCGGCCAGCGATGCGGTGAACAGCGAACCCACCACGCTGATCACCGCCACGATCAGGCTGTTCAGCGCCATCCGGCCGATCGGCATCAGGCCGGCCATCTCGTCGAAGCTCTGCAGGCTGAACGGGATGGGCAACCACCGCGGCGGCAACTGGAACGCCTCCACCGGTTCGGTGAGGCTGGTGCTGATCATCCACACCAGTGGCGCCACCATCAGTACGCCGATCACGAGGAGGACCACGCTGATCAGCAACCGGCCGACCCGGAGCGGGCGCCCCCGCTGGTGGTGGCGAACCGGTGAAAGGCCAGGCTCCGCGCTCATGCGTTGTGCACCCACTTCCGGGAACCCCAGAACTGCAGCAGCGTGACCAGCATGATGACCACGAACACCGCCAGCGCGATGGTCGATCCGTAGCCGACCTGGAACGCCTGGAACGTCGTCTGGTAGAGGTACATGACCGCGGAGATCGTGGAGTCGTTGGGCCCGCCGCGGGTGATGATCTGGATCGGGTCGAAGATCTGGAAGGCCCCGATGAAGGTGATCACCGAGGCGAAGAACATGGTCGGCGACATCATCGGCAGCGTGATGTGGAAGAACGTCTGCACCCTGTTCGCACCGTCACAGCGGGCCGCCTCGACCATCTGCGAAGGAACCGTCTGCAAGCCGGCCAGCATGATCAGGAACGTGTAGCCGATGGTGTGCCAGAAGTCGATGCCGATGATCGACGGCAGTGCCCAGGACGGATCGGTGAACCAGTCCGGCGGATCGATGCTCACCATCTTCAGGTAGTAGCTGAAGATGCCGAACGTCGGGTCG
Organism: Actinopolymorpha sp. NPDC004070; assembly: GCF_040610475.1. Classification (NCBI taxonomy): domain Bacteria; kingdom Bacillati; phylum Actinomycetota; class Actinomycetes; order Propionibacteriales; family Actinopolymorphaceae; genus Actinopolymorpha; species Actinopolymorpha sp. NPDC004070. The sequence goes on from NZ_JBEXMJ010000006.1 coordinate 229,460, forward strand.
AGAACGTACTTCCACAGCAGCGCAACCGCCGCCCAGGAGATCAGGAAGGGAAAGAAGACGGCTGTGCGGACGAAGTACGAAAGCACCTTGTTGATGCCCCGGTTCACCGCGATCGCCAGAAGGAGACCGCCGAGGAGGTGAGTGACCACGGAGGCGAACGCGAAGACGAACGTGTTGCGCAGCGAGTGCAGCAGGAGAGCGTCGTGAACCAGCCGATGGAAGTTGTCCAGGCCGACGAACTTCGGCGGGGTCAGCAGGTCGTAGGAGAACAACGACATGGCAAGCCCGACCAGGAACGGGCCGAGGATGAACAGGGCGAACAGCAGTAGGGAAGGAGACAGGAAGAGCCAGCCCGCCAACGTGTTCGCCCGCCCGATCCCGGCCGGGCGAGGCGCATTTCCCGAGTCGCGGTGGCCGCGCAGCACGGCACCGGTCGCCACGGTCATCGGAGCAGGTCCTGCAGCTTCTTGTTCGCCTCGGTCAGCGCTGACTGCGGTTCCTTGGTGCCGCTGATCCCTTGCAGCCACGCCTCCTCGATCACCTTCTGGCACTCCGCTCCGCGGTCCGGTCCTGGGATCGGCGTCGCGTCCTTGAGCAGCTCCACCAGCAGCTCGGTGTTCTGCGGTGCGTCCTTGAGGAAGTTCGGACCGGTCGCATCCGAGATCCGCGCAGGTACGGCACCGCCGCCACCGGTGGTGATCGCGTCGCCGAACTGCTCCGAGATGAGGTACTTGATCAGGGTCCAGGCCGCGTCCTTGTTCTTCGACTTCTTCAGGATCGGCCAGGCATCCCAGCCGACCGGGGAACCGACGCCTGCGTTCTTCGGCCAGCGGACCAGGCGCACCTTGTCGACGAACTTGACCCGGCGCAGGTCGTTGGTCGGCCAGCGTCCGCCGCCGAGCGTGGCCAGCTTGCCCTTCGCCATCAGGGTCGCCGCCTCCAGGTTGCCACCGGGCTTGGGAGCGAGGCCGTCGACGACCAGCGATCGGGCGAACGTCAGCGCCTCGACCGCAGCGGGCGAGTCGTACTGCGCGGTCTTCCAGTCAGCGCTGAGCGCCGAGGTTCCGTTGTTGGTGAGCCAGGGCATCACGTCGGTGAAATAGCCCGCTGCGGCCACACCGAGATACGCTCCGGTCTTCTCCTTGATCGTCCTGCCGGCGGTTCGGAACTCCTCCCAGGTCCAGGCCGGCGGGATGTCAAGCCCGGCTTTCCCGAACAGCTCGGTGTTCAGATACAGCGCCATCGTGTTGTAACCGCCCGGCATGAAGTACGTCTTGCCATCGGGCGAGGCGTATTCCTTCAGCCATTTCCGCAGGTTGGGCGGAGTGTCGGCGTAGTAGGCGTCCACCGCCGCCTTGTCCTTCTGGATATAGGGATCCAGCGGCTCGAGCAGCTGCTTGGACGCGAAGATTCGCTGCCCCTCGGTCGCGATCTGCACCACGTCGAGCGACTGGCCGCCCGCCAGGCGGGTCGCCACGGTGTTCGCGAAACCGGCCCACGAGTCGGCGGCGATGCCCTGAGCCTTCAGGGTGATTTTCGGATACTTCTTGCGGAACTTGGTGAACAGCTTGTCGTAGGCCTTCTGCGCTTCCGCATCGCCGTAGTAGACGAAGGTGACCGTGCCGGAGGTGGCCCCACCGGGCCCGGAATCGCCCTCCCCACCGCAGCCGGCCAGGACCGAGCCGAATGCCGGAAGCAATGCCGCACCACCGACACGGCCCAGAAATGTGCGCCGAGAACAGCTGCTCGGTCGCTCGGGAGGGGTGGGAAGTCGATTCATGACGAGTCTCCTCGCACACCGAGTAATCGATTTCTCGGGAGGCTAGGAGCGCTGAATCCGAGCTGTCAACGATGCGGCCGGGGTCGGCCTTCCTGGCCGTGCACCGAAACCGGTCACCACAGGGCGGGGCACTGGAGGGTGTCTCAGGCGGCGGCGTGTGACATGCTGGATCAACGATGGGACGCAGAAAGACCTACCTTCTCCTGATGGGCACCTGCGTCGGCCTGTTCGTTCTCGCCTGGGTCGTCGTCCGGCACTTCTCGCTCGTGGCAGCGGTCGTGATGTCCGTGGTGGCCGCGCTGATGCCCCCGCTGGCCGCGATCATCGCCAACTCCCGCCGCGAGCCGTAGGTTGCCCGCCGTGCACGGTGAACGCTGGTGGGCACAGGAGTCCTTCGGCGTACGGCTGGAGTGGGGGCCGACCGGAGCGGAGCGACTGGCGGGCGACCACTCCGGCTGGCTCGTCGTGGTCGACGTGCTGTCCTTCACCACCGCGGTGACCGTCGCCACCGAACGCGGAATCCAGGTGCTTCCCTACCCGTGGCGCGACGGCACGGCCGCGGCGTTCGCCGGTCGTCGGCAGGCCGCGCTGGCCGTGGGGCGCCGGCAGGTCACCGCGTCCACACCGTGGTCACTGTCGCCCGCGGCCCTGCGGGGCGCGCCCTTCGTGCCGCGGCTGGTGCTTCCCTCCCCCAACGGCTCCACCATCGCCGCCGCGGCGGCCGGCCGGGGCACGCGCGTGGTCGCGGCCTGCCTGCGCAACGCGGGCGCCGTGGCGCGATGGCTGACGGAGCGGGGCGCCGGCACCCCGGGCCGGCCGGTGATGCTGGCGCCGGCCGGTGAGCGCTGGCCTGACACCAGCCTGCGTCCTGCCCTGGAGGACCTGCTCGGAGCCGGCGCGGTCGCCGCGGCACTCGCCGACCTCGGCACCGGGCCGCTGTCACCGGAGGCCAACGCGGCAAGGGCGGCTTACCTCGCCGGAGACCCGATGGCCGCGCTCACCGACTGCTCGTCCGGGCGGGAACTGCGCGCGGGCGGGTTCGCCGGAGACATCGCCGTCGCGGCGGAGGTGGACGCCAGTGCGAGCGTTCCCTTGCTGGCCGAGGGAGCGTTCACCAACGCCGCTGTCGACCCGGACGGATGGAATCCCAGCCGATGAACCTCAGCGGGTGAGCCGGTCGATCGCCTTCAGGATCCGCTTGTCCGAGATCGGGCCGGGCGTGCCCAGGACCTGCGCGAAGTAGCTGACCCGAAGCTCCTCGATCATCCAGCGGATCTCCCGCAGCCCCTCCTCCGCCTCCGCGCTGAGCGAGCCGGACACGCGTGCGTCGCGGGTCAGGCGGGCGCGGGCCTTCTCGTACGCCTCCTGCACCTGCTGCACCGAGCGCATGCGTTCGGCGTCGCGGTGGGGTTCGGCGGCGACCTTGTCCAGCCGGCGGTCGATCGCCCGCAGGTAGCGGACCACGTCGGTCAGCCGGCGCCAACCCGTCTCGGTGACGAAGCCCGGGAACACCAGCCCTGCCAACTGCGCCTTGACATCGGTCAGGGCCGGCAGCAGGACGGGGTTGGACGTACGCCGAAGCCGGGTGTCGAGTTCGTGCGCGACGGACAGGATGTCGGCGGTCCTGGCGACGGTGTCGGCGACCGTGTCGTGCAGGTCGGCGCGTACGGCATCTCGCAGTCGTTCGAACCCCGCGCGGTCGCGGACCGGCCCGCCGTTGTCCGCCATCAGTTTGTCCACCGCACAGGCCAGGCAGTCGTCGAAGAGTGCCGCGGCGCTGCCGTGCGGACTGTGGCTCAGCGCGAGTTTCGTCTGGTAGGACTGACGATCCAGGACGTACTTCACCGGGGACGGCAGGTTGAGCAGCAGCAGCCTGCGGGTGCCCGCCCACATCGCGCGCCGGGCGTCGGCCTCGGACTCGAACAGCCGGATGGCGGCGGAGTCGCCCGCGTCGGCCAGTGCGGGATAGGCCCGCACGGACAGGCCGGCCCGCTGCTTGGCGAACTCCGCCGGCACCGCCTCGAAGTCCCAGCTGCGGATGTTCGCGCGTTCGACCCCACTGGCCGCCTTGGCCAGGGTGACCTTCAGCTCCCCGCGCAGCTTCTCCTTCAGGGCGGCGAGGTCCTTGCCCTCGCCGAGCGTGCGTCCCCGGCCGTCGAGCACCCGGAAGGTGGGCTTGAGGTGGTCCGGCACCTTGCCGAGGTCCCACGACTCCCGCGGTAGGAGAATGCCCGTGAACTGCCGCAGCGCCGCCTCCAGGCTGTCAAGGAACGGTTGACGGTGTGGCTGCATGCGTTCCAGGGCCGCCCGGGCGAAGTCCGGCGCCGGAACGAGCGTGCGCCGCAACGGCTTGGGCAGTGAGCGGATCAGCGCGGTGACCAGGTCCTGCCGCATACCCGGGATCTGCCAGTCGAAGGTGTCCGAGCGCAGCTGGTTCAGGATCGGCAGCGGAATGTGCACGGTCACACCGTCCGCGTCGGCGCCCGGCTCGAACTGGTAGGTGAGCCGCAGCTTCGCGCCAGGCACCTCCCAGAAGTCGGGATAGTCGGCCTCGTCGACATGTTCGGCCGACTCGTTCACCAGCATGTCGATGGAGAAGGTCAGCAGGTCCGGCTCACGCCGGCGGGCCTTCTTCCACCAGGCGTCGAAGTGCGTGCCCGACACGACGTCCTTGCCGACGCGTTCGTCGTAGAACTCGAACAGCGCCTCGTCGTCGACCAGGATGTCGCGCCGCCGGGCACGGTCCTCGAGGTCCTCGACCTCGTCCAGCAGGGCGCGGTTGGCGTGGAAGAACTCGTGCCGGGTCTCCCAGTCGCCCTCCACCAGGCCGTGCCGGATGAAGAGCTCGCGGGACAGCTCTGGGTCGATCCGGCCGTAGTTGACCACCCGCTGGGCCACCAGCGGCACGCCGTACAACGTGACGCGTTCGTACGCCAGTACGGCTGCCTGCTTCTTGGACCAGTGCGGCTCGCTGTAGTTGCGCTTGACCAGGTGCCCGGCCAGCTCCTCCACCCAGCCGGGCTCGATCCTGGCCACGATCCGCGCCCACAGCCGGGAGGTCTCCACGAGCTCGGCGGCCATCACCCACTGGGGCGGATTCCTGAAGAGCGCGGAGCCGGGGAAGACCGCGAAGCGGGCACCGCGGGCACCGAGGTAGTCGTTGGCCGAGCGACGGCCCGATCCGCGGGCGCTCTCCTCCGACTTCTTCTCGCTGTCCTTCAGGCCGATGTGGGAGAGCAGCCCGGCCAGCAGGGACTGGTGGATGCGGTCGGAGTCCAGGTTCTCGCCTCGCTTGCCGACGGTCATGCCGAGCGACTTGGCGACCTGGCGCAACTGGCTCTCGATGTCCTGCCACTCCCGCACCCGCAGGTAGTTGAGGAACTCGTTGCGGCACAGCCTGCGGAACTGGTTGGACGACAGGGCGCGCTGCTGCTCACGCAGGTAGTCCCAGAGGTTGAGGTAGGTGAGGAAGTCGGAGGTCTTGTCCACGAACCGCGCGTGCTGCTGGGTCGCCGCCTCCTCCTTGCCCGTCGGGCGTTCGCGCGGATCCTGGATGGACAAAGCGGCGGCGATCACCATCACCTCGCGCAGGCAGCCGTTGCGTTCGGCCTCCACCACCATCCGCGCCAGCCGCGGGTCGACCGGCAGCTGGGAGAGCGTACGTCCGACCGGAGTCAGGCGGTTGCCGCCGTCGCCGCGCTCGCCGCGGCCGCGGGACCTGCGACCCGACCTGCCGCCGGCCTTCTCCTGCCTGCCCCGTTCACCTCGCGCCCCGTCCTCGGCAGGCCCACCATCCGTGGCAGCCTTGGCGTCCCCGGCCTGCTCGGTGGCCAGCGCGCCGAGCTCCTCCAGCAACTGCACGCCGGCCTTGACGTTGCGGCTGTCCGGCGGGTCGATGAACGGGAACGCCGCCAGGTCGCCCAGTCCGGCCGCCGTCATCGCCAGGATGACCGACGCCAGGTTGGTCCGCAGGATCTCCGGGTCGGTGAACTCGGGCCGGGCGAGGAAGTCGTCCTCGGAGTAGAGCCGGATGCAGATGCCGTCGGACGTACGCCCGCAGCGGCCCTTGCGCTGGTTGGCCGACGCCTGCGAGATCGCCTCGATCGGCAGCCGCTGCACCTTCAGCCGCTGGCTGTAGCGGGAGATGCGGGCCGTGCCGGGGTCGATGACGTACCTGATCCCCGGCACGGTGAGCGAAGTCTCGGCGACGTTGGTGGCAAGGACGATCCGCCGCCCGCTGTGCCGCTGGAAGACGCGGTGCTGCTCGGCCGCCGACAGCCGGGCGTACAACGGTGCGATCTCGGTCCGCGGGAGGTTCCTTTTCTCCAGCGCGTCCGCGGTGTCCCGGATCTCCCGCTCCCCGCTGAGGAACACCAGGATGTCGCCGTCACCCTCCAGGGACAGCTCGTCCACAGCGTCCAGGATCGCCTGGGTCTGGTCGCGGTCGCGGTCCTCGGCGTCCTCCACGATCGGGCGGTAGCGCACCTCCACGGGGTAGGTCCGGCCGGACACCTCCACGATCGGCGCGTCACCGAAGTGCCGGGAGAAGCGCTCGGGGTCGATCGTCGCCGAGGTGATGATCACCTTCAGGTCGGGGCGGCGCGGCAGCAGCTGTTTGACGTACCCGAGAATGAAGTCGATGTTGAGGCTGCGTTCGTGCGCCTCGTCGATGATGAGCGTGTCGTACTGCCGCAGCATCCGGTCGGACTGGATCTCGGCCAGCAGGATGCCGTCGGTCATCACCTTGACCAGGGTGTTGTCGCTCACCTTGTCGGTGAACCGCACCTTCCAGCCGACCGTCTCCCCCAGCGGGGTGTCCAGCTCCTCGGCGATCCGCTCGGCCACCGTCCGGGCCGCCAGCCGCCGCGGCTGGGTGTGCCCGACCAGGCCGCTCACACCGCGACCGAGCTCCAGGCACATTTTGGGCAGCTGGGTCGTCTTGCCCGAACCGGTCTCACCGGCCACGATCACCACCTGGTGGTCGCGGATCGCGGCGAGGATGTCGTCCCTGCGCTGGCTGACCGGCAGTTCCTCCGGGTAGCTGACGGTCGGCACGCCGGCACGCCGCGCGGCCAGGCGCTGCTCGGCGGCGTCGATGTCGGCGGCGATCTGGTCGAGGATCTCGCCCGAAACCTGGTGGTCTGCGCGGCCGCGCCGGTTGCGTACGCCGTCGATGCGGCGCTGCAGCCGGCGCCGGTCGAGGTGCGTCAACTCCGGGAGGCGGGCCTGCAGCTGGGCGAGCGATGATCGCGACGGCGTGTCCATACGGAGGTCAAGGATAGGCAACGCCGCCAACTACGACACCTCGTTATCCCTTGGGGGACGTTCCCGGGGCTGGGTCCTCGGAGAGCCACGGCCTCCCGGCCGGGCCCGGTCCTGGGCCCCGTCCGGGCGGCGGTCCACGGGCGGTGCCCGGTGAGATCACCAGTACGCTCTGCGGCCATGACGTCTTCCCGTTCCCGAACCAGGCCTCCGCACGTCGCCGACGAACGCACCCAGCTGATGGGGTGGTACGACCTCCAGCGCGCCGTCGTCCACTACAAGTGCGAGGGCCTGAGTCACGACGACCTGCACCGGTCGGTGCTGCCGGACTCGCCGCTGATGACGGTGGCCGGGATCCTGTCGCACCTGCGCTGGACCGAGCAGCTGTGGTTCGAGGTGGTCTTCGCCGGTGAACCGGCCGACGGACCACAGTTCGTCGAGGATCCCGAGGACGCCGACATGATCGTCGCCGACGACGTGCCGCTCGACCAACTGCTGGCGGAGTACGACCGTCAGTGCGCGGCGTCGAACGCAATCATCGCCGCGCACTCACTCGACGACGTCGGCACCCACCCGGACTTCGACGCCGCCCGGGCGACCCTGCGGTGGATGGTGCTCCACATGCTCGAGGAGACCGCCCGCCACGTCGGTCACCTGGACACGATCCGCGAGCTGCTGGACGGCCGGAAGGGCTACTACTGAGCTGTCCGGTGCCGACCCGTCAGGTGTACCGAGGCCGCGGCCGGGGAGCCGTTGCGCGTCCGCATGTGGCCACTCGATCCCCGGGGGAGGCGCACCGCGGATCGCCCGGACCGGTGAAAGGGCGTTGACGGCGTGCTCGGACGCCGCGCAGCATCGACGGGTGCCAACGGATCGCGGTGAACTCAGCGCCCTCGTCGAGGAGCGGCGGTCATCCGACGAGCACCTCACCTGGGGCTACCACTCTCGGGTTTCGGTCACGCATCGGTACGTCTGCGTCGCGATTCCGAAGGTCGCCTGCACCACCGTCAAGACGGTGTTGCGTACGTGGGAGGGCCTTCCTGCTTCCGACGACGTCCACGAGGAAGGTCCGCGGCTGGAGGACTTCACGACCGGTGAGATCGCCACGATGCTCACCTCGCCGGACTGGCTGCGGTTCGCCTTCGTCCGCAATCCGTACGCGCGTCTGTTCTCCGCGTACAAGTCGAAGATCGGGAACACCCGGGACCGGGAGTACGACTGGCTCCGCGACCAGATCAGGGAAGCGTTCGGCTACCCGTCCCGGAACGGCGCCCGCGTCGGCACGGTCACCTTCGACGACTACGTTCGTTTCCTCGCCGGGTCGGACGATCCTCAGGTGGTCAGGGACGGCCACCTCGACGTGCAGGTGAGGATTCTGCAGCGGGACTGCATCCCGTACGACATCCTCGGCAGGTTCGAGAACTTCCGGCACGACTTCGACGCCATCCTCAGCAGGCTCGACGCGCCGCCGAGGATCCGAGCCCTGGCCGGGGACGTGCTGAACTCCACCCCGTACCTTCCGCTGGCCACTGCCTATCGGCGAGAGCTCGCCGACATCGTCCACGCTGTCTACGAGGCCGACTTCGAAGAGCTCGGTTACGCCCGGGACAGCTGGCTGCACGAATAACCCCTACAGGCAGAGGCAGAACGGGTGGCCGTCCGGGTCCAGCAGGTCTGGAAGGGTCCGACCCTCCCGCACACACCTGGGTCAGTGCGAGGGAGGCACCGGAGCCGGCCGCCGTGAGAGGTCTGCTCCACGACCTCATCGGCCTGGTTCGCAGGACTCCTTCTGCAGGTACGCCACCCACCGGCTGAGCAGGTAGGCCGCGCCGGTGTTGCGAGCGAGTCCCCGCGGCTGGTCGCCGGTCGAGCCCTCGAACCGCAGGGTGGACACGATCAGCCGGCCCTCACCCCAGCGAACCTCCGCGCCGTAGTCGAGCACCTCCGCGGTACGGGCGTCCACCCGGCGCAGGATCGGGTCGACGTCGGCATCGACCGGGATCGATCCCAGGTCCAGGGCCAGGTCGGTGGCGCAGCCGGCGAACTGCTGCGACACCCAGCCGTCGTGCGGGAAGTCGCCCCAGGCCGGGTGGGGCTCGGGGACCTTGACGGCCTCCCGCCAGAACGGCACGGCGACGGTGCCGAACGGGCCGCCGGCCGCCGCGTCGACCAGCAGCACCGCTCGGCCACCGGAGCGCACGTGGTCGTCGAGGTCACGGCTCCACCGGGTGGCGACCGCCACCGCCGTGGGTGACAGCTCCGAGCCCACCTCCGGCGCCACCTTCGCCAGGTCGGCCAGGGGTCCGCCCGGGTCGACCAACGTGAGTGCACCGGCGTCGTCGAACGGCCGTGCCGGGAAGATCCACAACGGCCAGGAGTTGATCGTCTCCTCCGGGTGCCTGCCTTCCGAAGCCACCCGGGTCCGGTTGCGCAGCACCGCCCGGCGCGGGCGGCCCACCGCCGGCGCGGTGAACTCCGCGACGGCGAGCTCACCCACTGTCCCGGGCGCGCGTACGCCCGCCGGTGCGTACGTTCCGGCCGCGAACGGGGCCGCGCCCTCGAACCCGGCCGACCACTCCCCCGTCACCGAGCCCTGCTCACGCCCGTGGTGGGCGAGCACGAGGTGCGCACGGACCAGAGCGCCTTCCGGGTGGCACCACGGGTCTCCGTACGCCGGCCTGTCCCCGCCGGCCAGCCACGTCCGCCGTCGGTCCCAGCCCAGCCCGACGACGAGGTCGTCGTTGAAACCGCGGAACTCCTCCGGGTCCACCTTCAGCTCGCCGAGGTCGTCCCACAGGCCCGCGGTGCTGATCGGGGTGTCGCGTTCACCGGTGATGACGTAGCCGGATGTGTCGGCCCGCAGCCGCACGGTCTCCAGAGTCACCTTGCGGTGCAGCAACGCCTGCTTGCGGGAGATCTCCTCCAGCTGGTTTCCCCTGTCCCAGAAGCCGTTCGCGCGCAGCCTGGGCTCGTGCAGCTGGGAGTCGTACTGCCAGCGGGCGCCCTGGGGGTTGACCGCGGGGTCGTCGCTGACCCACCACGGCCGCGGGCCGGCCGCGTCCAGCCGGCGCAGGTCGCGGAAGGTGTCCAGGTCGCAGAACTCCCCGAACAGCCAGGGCTTGGGCTCCCGCCATCCGGGCGCGAAGTGTTCCAGCGTCTCCCGGAAGTGCTGGAGTTCGCAGTACAGATGGTGGTCGTAGAAGTCGGCGTACTCCGTGAGCAGTCCGCCGTACGCCTCACCGGACCCACTGTTGTCCCGCACGAGGGCGTCGCCGACCAGGCGCTTCACCTTCGCGTAGAGCGGCCCGAGCACGTCGTCGCCGATCACCGCGCTCAGCTCACAGCCGAGGGTGTAGAGCACGACGGACGGATGCGAACGCGCCGCCCGGACGAGGCGTTCGACCTCGGTGTCGAGCCGGCCGCGGAAGTGCTCGGTCGGGTGCGGCAGCCACATCGGCAGCTCGACCCACACCAGCATGCCGAGTTCGTCGGCGAGGTCGAAGTAGTAGTCGGGCGGGAACCACAGGCAGAGCTTCACGCCGTTGAACCCCATCCGGCGCAGCTTCAGCAGGTCCGCGCGCACCCGGTCGGGCCCGGGGTTGGCGTACAGGACGTCGGGATACCAGCCCCAGGACAGGATCATGCGTGGGTACACCGGCGCACCGTTGAGCAGCAGGCGGGCGCCGTCGGCTGCGACCGTGCGGAGGCCGACCCGGACGGTCCGCTCGTCCGAAGGCCGCTCGCCGGGACCGGCGGCCGTGTCGGGCAACAGGCGTACGCGCACGGTGTAAAGGTCGGGTTGCTCCGGCGACCACGGCCGGGGACCAGGCAGGAGGACGTCGAACCGCGCGGCACCGGCACGCGGGGTGGCATCGCCGGCGTCGTCGCCGACGACGGCGTCGCGGGCCTCCTCCGCCACCACCGCGCCGTCGGGATCGGTCACCGTCAAGGCGACCTTGCCCGTGCCGGAGAGCGAGGTCTCCACCGTCAGCGCACCGTCGGGGGTTCCCCACGCGTGCACGTCGTCGAACACGACCGGCCCCGTCACCACCAGGGAGACGTCCTGCCAGATGCCGCCGTGGACGTGACCCCAGACGTACGGCAGGAAACCGGCCAGCGTCTCCCGGGTCGGATAGCGGCCGGGCACCGGTGGGGCGTCCGGTCCGCCGGTCAGGCTGGCGGGCTTCTCGGCCCGGACCCGCAGGGTGCTCCGCTCCCCGGGTCGGCCCCGCCGCACCGCCGATGTGACCTCCACGTCGAAGGCGTCCCACATGCCGACGTGCTCACCCACCGGCTGCTCGTCGACGTACACCTCGCAGGCGTAGCTCACCGCGCCGAACCGCAGCCAGAGCCGCTCGCCGGGCGCGAGGTCGGGAACGACGAAGCTCGTGCGGTAGTCGACCGGGCCGGGGTCGTCCTTGGCGATGCCGGTGTCCTCCCAGCATCCCGGCACCTCCACAGACCGCCAGTCGCTCGTACCGACCCGACGTACCTGCCAGCCGCCGGTCAGCAGCTGGTGAGTTCGTGCCAGTCCCACCGGGACTGCTCTCCCCACGTGAGCTTCGCCAACCGGCCGTTGACAGTGACGTCCACGCCGTCCGCCGTCGGTTCGAGCCGGATCCGCACGGGTGTGTCCCGCACCGTCAGCTCCACGCCGTACACCTCTCCCGGCACCCGAAGACCGGCCGGGAGATTCGGCCGCACCCGCAGGCCGCCGGCCTCCGGACGCAGACCCACGAGCGTGCCCAGCAGCAGATGCGTGGTGAACGCGCCCCAGCCGTATCCCTCGCCGCCGCACCGGCCCGACAACGGCCAGTACTCGCAGGCCACACCCGGCAGCGTCCGGCCCGGCTCGTGCCGGCGTGCGTCCCAGAACCCGTACGCCCGGTCCACGACTCCCCCGGCCACCCGGGCTGCGGTGTCGTGGTCTCCGGCCGCCTCGGCCGCGTCCACCGCGGTCCAGGCGAACATCGGCCACACGATCGTGTCCGGATCGGCGGCGCGTACGGTCGCCCGCAGGGCCTCGACCTGCCCGGCACCGGCCTGCCCGAGCGCCAGGGGAGCAAGCAGCATCACGTCGTCGACCGCGGACGGCTGCCCGGTGCGGGTGTCGACGTCGGCGTACCGCTCGCCGGTCCACATCCGCGCGGTGCGGTCCGCGAACTCGGTGGCGACGTCCCGCCACCGCCGCACGTCCTCGTCCCGGCCGAGCACACCGGCCAGGTCGGCCATCGTCGCGGCGGCGTCGGCGAACGTCGCCTGCAGGTCGACCGGGCGGACGGACCAGGTGGGATGCCCGCCGCCGAGGGGCTGGTCACCGAACCGCGGGGACAGGTCCTGACCCGACTCCCAGCTGCAGGCGTGCACCAGCCAGCCGTCGGCGTCTCCCCGGTGGGCGAGCCACCAGTCGAGATAGGCCGCCATCGGCGGGTAGATCCGGGCCAGCCAGGCCTCGTCCGGGTGGGCGGCGAACAGGTGGCGGACGACCGGCCACGGATACCCCCACTGCGGTCCGGTGCCGCACACCGTGCCGTCCGCGGACACCATGTTGTACGTGCCGTCCTCCCGCGAGCACGGCACGTTGGGCAGGGGCGCGTCGGCAAACACCCCGAGAAGCAATTCCTGGGCCAGCCGCGGATCGGCGTACGACAACAGCAGCGCATCGATCGCCGCCTCGCCCAGAACCACCCGCGGCGCCTGGATCTGCATGCCGTCCCACACGTGGTGGTAGATCCCGACCGGCGGTTTCACCATCATCCGCAGGGTTTCCAGGTCGTAGACCAGGCCACGCCGCCAGTGCGCCGGCCAGTCGCCGGTCAACCGCGGCGCTCGCGACCAGAACGCGTCGTCGGAGCGGATCCGGGTGCCCCGCACCCGGTGGGCAATCTCCGCGGCCTCGGCCAACCGGCCGGTGGCCTCGTCCGCCGTTCGGCCGCGGGACAGCAGCACGAGGAGATCCCGCCGGCCCGTCGCCGGGACGCTGACGACCGCCGACAGCGTGACCTCCTGCCCCGGCTCTCCCAGGACCGTCACCGGCCCCGCAAGGTCACCGTGCCCGCCCTCGGCGGTCCACCGGTCGGCCTCCGCAGCGTCCGCTGTCACTCCGGCGACCAGCCCGGGCACGCCGGGGTCGTCCCCTTCGGCGTCGCCGGTCGGCACGACGGTCAGCGCGAACGCCTCACCGTCCTCGAACCCCTGCAGGACAACGACGTTCCGGAGGTTCTCCGCGGACGTGTCCGAGCGGCCCACCAGGCCGGACTCACCCCAGCCGTGGTCGGCGCCGACCAGCCGGGTGTAGTCCACACGGACGGTCGTGTGCCGCTCCGCGGTCGCGTCGACGAACGCCGCCACGACGTCCGAGCCCACGACCACGAAGTCCGCCTCGCAGCGGGCCGACCCGCGCTCGGCCACGAACCGCACCAGGTCCTTGGAGTGGTAGGGCGAGCACACCTCGTCGAAGTCGGCCATCGCCAGCGCACCGTCCACCCCGACGCGGACGCTGGTGCGGTAGGTCTCGCGGCGGCCGCCGTAGGACGTCGCCAGAGCGGGGAAGTGCCAGCAGAACCCGACGTCGCGGGAACGCAGCACGCCCTTTGGTGTCAGCCGCCGGGTGTGCTCGGGAACGTCGAGATAGCCGTACGGCGTGTAGTCGTCGAGCGGGAACGAAGCCTGCGTCCCCTGTGTTCCTTGTGTCCGCTGCGTCGTCTGGGTCATCGCCGCCTCATCCCTTCACGCCGGACAGAGCGATGCCGGCCACGAAGTAGCGTTGCGCAAACCGTCGCCGGCACCGCCCGACCCGGGTCGGGAGGCCGGAAGGGTTGACGTCGTTCATCGCATGCTCCTGCCACGTACCTGGCGACGGCTGGGGTGGGGACGAGCAGCGACGCTAGACCGCTCGCCGAACGCGCGTCAACGGTTCAACAACTGAGAAACCAATTTCCCGGTTGTGGCGCAACTAGGTGGCCACACTGCGCCAGCAGGCGGCACCGTACGGTCCCAGCCCTTGCCAGTATGGCGTTTCTGCGTGCATGCTCAGTGCGCGACTACCGACTAACCGTTTTCTCGTCCGCGTAACCGGAGGAGCCGTGGCCCCGACCATCCGGGACATCGCCCGCGTCGCCGGCGTCTCCGTCGCCACGGCGTCCAAGGGCCTCAACGGCAAGGGCCGGATGCGACCGGAGACCCGGGAACGCATCGTCCAGACCGCCCACGACCTGGGTTTCCGGCCCAACCGCAACGCCCGGTCGCTCACCAGCGGCCGCACCTACACGGTCGGGTTGCTCACCCGCAACGGCTACGGCCGGTTCACTCCCGCGCTGCTCGGCGGGGTCGAGGACGCGCTGTCCGCGGACACCTGCAGTCTCCTGCTGTGCGACGCCCGCCGGGACGCCGTACGCGAACGCCACTACATCGACGCGCTGACCGCCCGGCGGGTGGACGGGCTGATCGTGACCGGCCGGGAGACCGACCCGGCACCTCGGGTGGGGCGCGACCTGCCGTTCCCGGTCGTCTACGCCTATACCGTCTCCGCGGACCCGGCCGACACCAGCGTCACCGTCGACGACGAGCACGGCGGCCGGCTCGCCGTCCGCCAGTTGACGCGGCACGGCTGCCGGCGGATCGCACACCTGACCGGTCCGCCCTCCTACGCCGCCGTACGGGACCGGGTCACCGGCGCCCGGGCCGCGCTGGCGGAGGAGGGCCTGGACCTGCCCGACTCGCGCGTGGTCTACGGGCCGTTCAGCGAGGAGATGGGTTTCACCCACGTACGCCACCTGCTCGAACGCGATCCCGAGATCGACGGCATCTTCTGCGGGAACGACCAGATCGCCCGCGGGGCAGCCGACGGTCTCGCCGCCCTGGGCCGCCGGGTGCCTGACGACGTTGCCCTGGTCGGCTTCGACAACTGGACCCTGCTCGCGGCCTCGACCAGGCCGGCACTCGCGTCGGTGGACATGAACCTCTACCGGCTCGGCCGGGTCGTCGGGGAGACGTTGCTGGCGTCGATAGACGGCACGGTGACGCCCGGGATCACCCGGCTGCCGTGCTCGATCGCCGTCCGTGCGTCCTGCCCCGCCTCCACCGGCGACGACCCGGTGTGGACGAGCGACGCACCGCTGGTGCCCGACGCCTGACCCCGGCTCGACCAGCGGTGCACCGCTGGTCTCCCATGCCTGCACCACCTTTCCCACGCTTTCCCGCACGCCCGACGCAGCCGACCGAATGCCGCCGACCGACGGAGTACGCCAATGACCGCAGAGACCGCCGAGACCCCCAGCCCGCACGCCCCAGTCGTCGACACCACCCGTAGCCCGTACGCCCGGCTACGCCCGGTCGGTGTGGGCGACGTCGAGGTGAGTGATGCCTTCTGGCAACCCCGCCTTGACAGGAACCGCGTACAGACGATTCCCGCCCAGCACGAGCAGTGTGAGACGACCGGTGCGCTGACGAACTTCCGCCGGGCGGCCGGAGACGCGCCGGAAGAGCCCTTCCACGGTATGTACTACTCCGACTCCGACGTCTACAAGTGGGCCGAGGCCGCGTCCTGGAGTCTGGCGTCCACCGACGACAGCGCGGTGGCCGACCGGTTGACGGAGGTGGTCGGGCTGTTCCAGGCCGCCCAGGACGACGACGGCTACCTGAACACCTACTTCTCGGTGGACCGGGTGGCCGAGCGCTGGACCGATCTGGTCGTACGCCACGAGATGTACTGCGTCGGGCACCTCACCCAGGCCGCCGTGGCGCACTTCCGGGCGACCGGCAGCCGGGCCCTGCTGGACGTGGCCGAACGCGCGTGCGGGCAGATCGAGTCGCGGTTCGCGCCCGGGCAGGTCCCCGGCACCTGCGGGCACCCGTGCCTGGAGATGGCCCTGGTCGAGCTCTACCGCGCCACCCGCGACGAGCGGTGGCTGCGGCTCGCGGTGTGGCAGCTGGACTCCCGGGGCGTGGGCGTCCTCAACGGCAGCGAGTACCTCCTCGACCACGCACGCCTGCGCGACCAGTCGTTCGTCACCGGGCACGCGGTCCGCGCTCTCTACCTCTACGCCGCGGCCGCCGACGTCGTGCTGGAGACCGGCGACGAGGAACTGGCGGCGGTCGTGGACCGGCTGTGGGCCGACCTGTCCGGGCACAAGACGGCGGTCACCGGCGGCGTCGGTGCGCGCTGGGACGGCGAGGCGTTCGGCGACGCGTACGAGCTTCCCGACCGCGCGTACAACGAGACCTGTGCGGCGATCGCGCACATCTTCCTCGCGTGGCGGCTGCTGCTGCGCACCGGCGACGGGGCCTACCGCGACGCTGTGGAGACCGCTCTCTACAACGGCGTGCTGCCCGGGCTCTCCCAGTCCGGGACCGAGTTCTTCTACCAGAACCCGCTCGCCGACGAGGGCCGCCACCGCCGGTCGCCGTGGTTCACGTGTGCCTGCTGCCCACCGAACATCGCCCGGCTGCTCGCCTCACTGCCGGGCTACGTCTACACCACCTCCGACGAGGGCCTGTGGGTCCAGCTGTACGTCGCGAACACGGCCCGGGTGAGCCTGCCGGACGGCGGCTCGGTCGGTGTGGAGCTGCGCACCGGACTGCCCTGGGACGGCACTGTCAGTGTGCGGTTGACACCTGCGGAGCCGCGCGAGTTCAGCGTGTTCCTGCCGGTGCCCGGCTGGGCGGGCGAGGTGACCGTCCGGGTGGGCGAGGAGGTCCTCACCCCCGAACGCCGTTCCGGCTACCTCGTGCTCACCCGCACCTGGCAGCCCGGTGACGAGGTGCGGCTGGACTTCTCCCTGCCTGTACGGCTGGTCGGCACCCACCCGCGGGTGGCGGCCGGGCACCAGCGGGTGGCGCTCACCCGGGGTCCGCTGGTCTACTGCGTCGAACAGGCCGACCACGCCGACGCCGCGGTGGCGGACCTGCGCCTGAAGGGTGAGGAAACCTGGCGGCCGGAGTTCGCCGGCGACCTTCTCGGTGGGGTGGTCACGCTGCACACCACCGCAACCGCGCTGAAGGTCGCCGAGGACGAACCGCTGCACCGGCCCTACGTCGTGGGCGAACAGCTGCCGGGCGTACCCGCCGAGGTCACCGCGGTGCCCTACTACGCGTGGGCCAACCGAGAGGCCGGGCCGATGCGGGTCTTCCTCCCGTTGGTTCCCTGAGCGTCGGGCCCTGAACGTCAGGGCTTTCCTGAGCGTCAGGACGATGCCACCGGAGCCCACAGCACCTCGTGGTCCGGTGGCAGGTGAACGCCGCAGTCGAAGAACTCCTCGCCCACCGCCTCACGTACGACCATGAACACCGCCCGGGCATGTTCCAGCGCCCGGTCGGGCGGAACGCCGTCGCGTTCGGCGATCAGGGCGAGGAGTTCGGCGAGGGACATCCGCCGGCCGGGGCCGGGGTTGCGGCGCAGGCCCCGGCGCAGCGGCTCGTGCAACTCGACGGGAAGCCGGCCCACCAGGTGGTTGACCTCTCCCGCTGAGACGCGCTCGGCCAGCGTCTCGAGTACGGCGTCGACCGACCGGCGGGCGGTCTGCTCGTCCAGGCCGGTGCGCTCGGCCACCTTCGCCACCAGCTCCTGCGCCGGAACCACCGGCGGGCCGCCCGGCAGCAGGTAGGCGTAGTCCTTGGGAAGCTGCGCGACCAGGTTGGCGAACTCGCGATCCCCTAGCGCCTGCGCCAGTGCGGTGAAGACCGCCTCGGCGTCGCGTTCGGCCGGCTCTGGGGTGGTTCCTTCCCGCTCGGCCACTCTGCGCAGGAAGTCGTCCACGTCGAAGCGTTCCGGCGGATCCTCGGTGGTCACCAGGGAACCCAGCTGCGGGGGCAGCGCGCTCGCCAGCTCACGGGCCTTCTGCTGGGAGACACGCTCGGCCAGCGTCTGCAGGGTCGCCGTGGTGGCGCGTTCGGCGCCATCCCGCCCGAGGCCACCCGCAGCGTCCACGACGGTGAGAAACCGCTCGTATTCCATGGGAATCTCCCCGGCCCGTGCTGGCGGTGTCGTTCTCGACTCTACGCGCCGCCGCCGATGCGAGAGTAGGAGTGGAGCGGTGGCAGGGCCGCCTCCTCGAGCGTGGAGGGAGTCCTCCCGTGCGTGATCTCCTCACCGTCCTGCCGCTCGCGGTCGTCATGGTGGCCGGCCCGCAAATCATCAGCGCGGTGTTCCTCGCCACCAACCCACGGTGGGTCAGCTGTTCGCTCGCCTACGTGGCCGGTGCGGCCCTGTCCATCCTCGCGGTGTGCACGATCGCCTACCTCGCGGCGAGCTTCGTGCGGGACCTCGTGAGTGTCTCGGCGCCCGGATCGTCGCGTCGCTGGTTCTATGTGGCGATCTTCCTCCTTCTGCTCTACGCGATGGTGTACGTCTTCCTGCATCGCGGACGCCCGGATCCGCCTGCCTGGATGGGAAAACTGCAGGAAGCCAACGTCAAGTTCGCGTTCGGGCTGGGTTTCTTGTTGCTGGGCTTCTTCCCGAGCGACCTGGCCACGTCGTTGACCGTCGGGCTCAAGCTCGCTACCGACACCAGGCCGTGGTGGCACATGCTGCCGTTCATCGGCCTGACCCTGCTGTTGCTCGCGTTGCCGGCCCTGTGTGTGCTGGCGCTGGGCGAGCGCGGGCGCCACCTGCTACCGCGTGTGCGGGACTGGATGAACAACAACTCCTGGATCATCAGCGAGGCGGTGATCGTGTTGTTCATCGTCCTCACCGTCCAGAACCTGTGAGGACGCGGACCGATGGCCGCGCCGAGGACCGCCGTCCGTACCGGTCATCGTCGCGCAAGGCCGGCTGCGGCTCAGCACGAAGACCTCTCACCTGTCCGGAACGGCGCCGGCGAACCTGGCGACCGAACGGGTGGGACCACCGGCGGGCCGTTATCGGCGATGCCCACCGGCTCCGTCCCTGATGCCGGTGATCTCGCGGTAGCCGTGGGCAGTTCCGAGGATGAAACGCACCGTCCGCTCCGAGCAGTCGTCGACGAGGTACTCCGGGATGGACGTACTCGATGCGGTGCGCGGAGCCCCCGACGTCACCAACTCCACGGCGGCGAGCATGGTCGGCGAGTCCAGCCCGACCGTCACCAGGACGCCGGCGTCGAGCGCCTCGGGCCGTTCAATGGAGGTTCGCAACGTGACCGCCGGGAATCCCAGGATCGACGCCTCCTCGCAGATGGTTCCCGAGTCGGACACAACGCAGCGGGCAGCCAGTTGCAGTCTGACGTAGTCGAAGAAGCCGAACGGCTCACAGAAGTCGACCCCGTCCGGCGGTGACCAGCCGTCGAGCGCCTCCATGCGCTTCCTGGTCCGTGGATGGGTCGACACAACCACGGGCAGCCCCCAGTGGTCACGAAGGCCGGAGATGCCTTCGAACAGTCCTCGCAGCCGTTGCGGGTCGTCCACGTTCTCCTCGCGGTGGGCACTCACCACGAAGAAGTCGCCGGCGGTCAGGCACAGGCTGTCCAGCACCCTCGACGCCTCGATCTGCGGGCGGTAGTGGTCGAGAACCTCCTTCATGGGTGAACCGGTGAGGAGGACTCGCCGGGGGTGGATGCCCTCGCCGAGCAGATTGCGACGCGCGTGCTCGGTGTATACGAGGTTGAAGTCCGCGATGTGGTCGATGAGCCGACGGTTCGTCTCCTCCGGCACGTTCTCGTCGAAACACCGGTTGCCGGCTTCCATGTGGAAGACCGGGACCCGCAAACGCTTCGCCATGAGCGCCGCGATCGAGCTGTTGGTGTCACCGAGGACCAGCAGCGCGTCGGGCCGCTCGGCCATGACCATCTCTTCGGCCTTGATCAGCGTGTCACCGAGCATCCGGCCCAGGGTGGAGGTGTCGACACCGAGATAGTAGTCGGGTCGTCGTAGCCCAAGCTCGTCGAAGAATATGTCGGACAGTGTGTAGGCGTAGTTCTGACCGGTATGGACGAGCACGTGATCTATCGCGGAGTCCAGGCGAGGAATGACCCGGGAGAGCCGAATGATCTCCGGTCGCGTTCCCACCACCGTCATGACCTTCACGTACAACTCCTCACCCGCCGCGCAGCGGACGTCCCGGAAGGCGGGCGAATCCAGCGTGCCCAACTGGTAGTGCATATTACGGACATCATGAGCATTCTTGCCGGACACTGGGCAGGCCCACAGAGTGAGACTTTTGTAACGCCTGCCGACGTTCTGCTGCCCAGCGGGAAACGGTTGAGTTCGGATAACTTTCGCGGCCTGTCGTGATAGCCATATTCCGCGAGGGGGAACTGTAACGAATATCTGGAACCAACCTCTTCACCACATCTACTCACAACACTTCGTGGGGGCTGGTATGGCCGATCGCACACTCCCCTTTGCACTGCCGGACATTGGCGAGGAGGAGATCCAGGCGGTTTCGGACGCGCTGAGGTCCGGCTGGTTGTCCAGCGGTCCAAGGGTCGAGGAGTTCGAGCGCCGGTTCGCCGCCCTCTGTGGCGACGGTGTGCAGGCGGTCGCACTGAACTCCGCCACCGCTGGGCTGCACCTTGCGCTGGAGGCCCTTGGGATCGCCCCTGGCGACGAGGTTCTCGTACCGACGTGGACCTTCACCGCGACCGCCGAGATCGTTGTCCACCTGGGCGCCAGGCCGGTGTTCGTCGACAGCGACCCGGTGACCCTCAACATCGATCTGGCCGACGCCGAGCGCAAGGTCACCGGACGCACGCGCGCTGTCCTTCCGGTCCACTTCGCGGGTAGGGCGGTGTCATCGTCCCGGCTTCACGAGTTCGCCGTCCGGCATCACCTGCACGTCGTGGAGGACGCGGCACATGCGTTTCCCAGTGCGAGCGAGGGTGTACCCGTCGGCGCCGGGCGCAGCGCAGCGACCGTCTTCAGCTTCTACGCGACGAAGACGATCACGACGGGCGAGGGCGGAATGCTGGTAACCCGCGACCTCGACCTGGCGAGCCGCGTTCGGACGACCAGGTTGCACGGCATCGACCGCAACGCCTTCGACAGGTATCGCAGCGATCGTCCCGCCTGGCGCTACAACATCGCGGCGGCAGGCTACAAGTACAACCTCACCGACACCGCCGCCGCGATCGGGTTGGTTCAACTCGACCGGGCGGAGAAGATGCACCTGCGACGTGAGCAGATCGCCGAGCGCTACCTGGCCGCGTTCGCCGATCTTCCGCTCGATCTGCCGCAGGAGGCCCCGGCCGGTGACATTCATGCGTGGCACCTGTTCGTCGTCCGAGTGTGGGACGGCGCCAGTCTTGGCCGAAACGAGTTCATCGCGGAGATGTCCCGCCGCGGGGTGTGCTGCAGCGTCCACTTCATTCCGTTGCACATGCACTCGTACTGGCGAGACCAGTACGGCCTTCAGGACGAGATGTTTCCGGTCGCCAACAGTGAGTTCGACCGCGTGGTGAGCATCCCGCTGTACTCCGGGATGACCGACGACGACGTCGATCGAGTGCTCGAGACTGCCCGCGACGTCCTGCGGTGATCCGGAGCGGAATTGCTCAAACGTGCCTTCGACCTCAGCGTCGCGGCAGTGATCCTCGTCGTCGCGTCACCGCTCCTGCTTGTGCTCACGATCGTTGCCAGACTGGACGGTGGGCCGGCGATGTTTCGCCAGGAAAGGGTCGGGCGGTACGGATCGCGGTTTCGCATTCACAAGTTCCGTACCATGCGGGACATAGACATCGTCCGCCGGCCCGGTTCTGCTCGCCCTGCTGTCACCTCGGACACAGACGCACGGATCACTCGGCTGGGTCGTGTCCTACGAACCGCCAAGCTGGATGAACTTCCACAGTTGCTCGACGTCCTGGCCGGTGACATGAGCCTGGTCGGGCCACGACCGGAAGTGCCCAAGTACGTGGAATGCTGGCCGCCCGATGCCCGCGAACGCATCCTGTCCGTACGCCCGGGCATCACCGACCCTGCATCCATCGCCTACCGTCGAGAGTCCGCCGAGCTCGCCGAGGTTCCCGACCCCGAAAGCCACTACCTCGACGTGATACTCCCCCGTAAGGTCGAGATGTACCTGGGGTACGTCGAAGGTCGAACTTTCCGAGGTGATCTGCGCATCCTCGCCCGAACCGTTCGTGCCGTGCTCACCGGCTGACCCAGGGCACGGAGCGCGTGCTCACGCCGGCACTCATCTTCTCGCAGGTCTCCCGCAGTGTCTCCACCACCTGCCCAGGGCCACTCCACAAGTCGATGGCCTGGACGGTGGCCGGCTCCACGGCGGGTACCGCGATGTGGGAGACCAGCGGATGAACGGGCCGACGGTCTGGTTCGCCGTCGCCGAACAGCTCCTCGTGCACCTTCTCGCCCTGCCGCAGTCCCGTGTAGACGATCTCGATCCGCCGGCCGGACATCCCGATCAGCCGTCGGGCGAGATCGTCGATACGAACGGGCGCGCCCATGTCGAGGACGAGCGCTTCCCCCGCTTCGCCGATCGCCGCCGCCTGAATCACCAACTGCACGGCTTCCTGGACGGTCATGAAGTAACGCGTGACATCCGGTTCGGTCACCGTCACCGGACCGCCGGCCTCGATCTGGGCGGTGAACGCGGTGAGCACGGACCCTCTGCTTCCCAGCACGTTGCCGAACCGGACACTGAGAAAGGTCTCACCTGTGTCCATCGCCGCGGCGGCCGTGAGCCCCTCGGCGATCCGTTTCGAGTAGCCGAGCACACTGACCGGATTCGCGGCCTTGTCGGTCGAGATGTTGACGAAGCGGCGTACGCCGACAGCCTTCGCCGCGTCGAGAACCGCGAGCGTTCCCCACACGTTGGTCTTGACCGCCTCGGCGGGGTACTGCTCCAGCATGGGAAGGTGTTTGAGCGCCGCGGCGTGGAACACCACCTCCGGACGTCGCTTCTCCATGATCTCAAGGATCTGCTGGGTGTCCCTGATGTCGACCAGAACGACGTCCGGCGTGTCCAGCATCGCCCTGCCCTGGATCGAAAGCTGGACGGCATGCAGGGCGGACTCGTCGCGGTCCAGCATGATCAGCTGGGCGGGCGCGTAGCGGTGGATCTGTCTGCACAGTTCCGATCCGATCGAACCGCCTGCCCCGGTGACCAGAACCCTCCGGCCGGTGAGGTAACCCGCAACCGCACCGACATCGGTGTCGATCTGGTGGCGGCCGAGCAGATCGCCCACCTCCAGACTGCGCAGGTCCGAGACCGCCACCTGGCCGTTGAGCAGTTCGGCGACGCCGGGCAGCACCTTGAGGTCCAGGTGGAGAGCCGCCGCGCGACTCTCGACCGTACGCATCAGTTCCCCACTGGCACTGGGGATCGCCACCACCAGCGTGCGACAGCCGGTCTGCGCGACGACGTCGGCGAGGTCGCCGAAGGTACCCATCACCGGAACGCCGCGCAGCCGTCGGTATCGCTTGTGCGAATCATCGTCCAACAGGCCGACCGGTCGCCAGGTCCGCCGGGGGTCCCGCATCATCGAGTCCACCAACTGGCATCCACCGTCCCCGGCACCGAAGATCAGGACGGGGGTGCTCCCGGTGTCGGGCTGGTTTCGGCCTCCGAGTTCCCGGATCCGCCGCCACCCGGCACGCCACCAGACCACCAGGGCGAACGTCATGAAGGAGGCCGCGACCGGAACCGTCCTCGGGACGAGCGGTTGGGCGGCGACCGCGTCGGCGATCACGATGACGATCCCGACGGATCCGGTCACGCCGCCGAGCAGCAGCATCTCCTCGAAGCTGCCCATCGTCGCGCGTCCCTGGTGCAGACGCACCACCCAGCCGAAGCCGGCGTGCAACACGGTCGCCGACAGCCCGAGAGTGATCACGCCGCCCCACGGAACGGGCCCGCTTCCCCCCGCGACATCCATCCGAAGTGCAGCGAACGTCGCCATCGAAAGCAGCCAGGCAGCACCGTCCAGGCCAACGAGTACAACCGGCCGCCGGGCGAGAGTTCTCAGCTCACGCTTCACCCTGATCCCCCCGTATCCGGCCGCGTCATAGTGAGTTCCCATGGGACACGACCCTCCGTGGCCAGTTAAGCCGAAGAAGATGAGCCCGGCCGCCAGACGGGGCGATCTGAGAAAATCCCAATTCGGCGCCGGATCGCACTGCAGAAATCCGCGCACACGTTTGTCGGCGAAACCGTACTCAGAAAGCCGGGTCTCGGCCGGAGGGCGCCGAGATCCCGTAGCAGTTCATACGTCGTCTCCCGGGCACGCGATAACTACCGAGCAAATCCCAGCCGGCCCGCTGGTAGAAGCGGTTGACCCGATCGTTTCCGTCGGCGTCGGTGGACAGGTAGGCGTGGGTGCCGCCACGGGCCTGCACGGCAGACCACCAGGCCGCCAGCAGTCGGCGGCCGATGCCGGAGGCCTCCAGGTCGGGATCGACACAGATGGAGCTCAGTAGCGCACCCCGTACAAGGATCGGGAGCCCGCCGCGATACCTCAGCCCACGGAGCAGGTGCACCACAGCGGTCGGACGCCGGAGCACTGCCAACAGACTGGCCACCAGCAGGGGTCCCAGTTGCCTGCGCAGCATGCGACGGAAGAACTGATCGGGTACCACAGTCCCGACGACCACCCCGACGACCGCGCCGGCGGAGTCTCGCGCCACCACCGTCACCGCGGCAGGGTCCTCCACGAAACCGCGGTAGAACTCGCGGAGGAACCGCTCACCGAGACTGGTCAGGAAGAAGCGCGGGAAAGATCGAGCGTGCAGACGGGCGGCGGCAACCACATCGTCCGACCGCAGCGCGCCCACGTCCGGACAGGCCGTGTCACTCTCCCAGACGCCCGGGTAGCTCACCCCCGGCCCCCGAGATCCGGCCGGACCTGCTCGGCGAAGGTGTCCGGGGCGAGCGGGTCGTGCAGCGAGTGTGTCCAGAAGAGCGTCACAAGTTCGTCGTCGCCGGTGTTGACGATGTTGTGGACCCACATCGTCGGCATGTCGACGATCGCGGGGGCGTCGGCGGACACCGCGAAGGAGATCACTTCGTCGTGGAAGAGCCGGCGGAGGCTGATCAGCGCACGCCCACGCACGACAAGGAAGCGTTCGACCTTTTCCAGGTGGAAGTGTTCTCCCCTCGTCACCCCCGGCCTGGTCGTGGACACGAAGGTCTGCCCGGTGCCGCCGTGTGCCCGGACGCACTCCACCAGCCCTCCGCGCTCGTCATGATGGGACGCCGGCCGCATCGGATAGGCCCGGGGGAACATGGCCGCCCGGAGCGTGTTGAACAGGTCGACCTCGAGTTGCGTGGTCAGCGCCGGAAACTCACCGCCCCGGTACAGGTGATGCATGTCGCGAAGGGATTCC
Source organism: Actinopolymorpha sp. NPDC004070 (assembly GCF_040610475.1). Classification (NCBI taxonomy): domain Bacteria; kingdom Bacillati; phylum Actinomycetota; class Actinomycetes; order Propionibacteriales; family Actinopolymorphaceae; genus Actinopolymorpha; species Actinopolymorpha sp. NPDC004070. The sequence goes on from NZ_JBEXMJ010000006.1 coordinate 254,754, forward strand.
CACACCTCGCCGACGGATGTGTACTCGCCTCGTGGGCGCACCATCTCCGGGTGCTCCGGGCCCAGCACGTCGATCAGCGCCGCCGCCGCCTGCTGGACGTACAGCAACTCGACCTGCTGGTCCTGCACGGCCGGGTTCTGTTCGTCCACCACGGCCCGTGCGAAGGTCGCGACGAAGGAGTTGTGGTTGGGCCGGCCGTGCTCGCCGAACAGGTTGGGCAGCACCACGTCGACGAAACGAGCACCACAGGTCGTCGCGCTGTCCGCCAGCAGGATCCCGGCCTGGGCCTTCCCACGTCCGTACGGCGTGTCAGCCTCGGCATGGACGGAGTTGGCGAATACGACGCACGACAACTGTCCGCTGTCGCGAACCGCCCGGCCGACCATCTGCGCCAGCCGGACGTTGCCGTGCTCGACCTCGTGGTCCGTCCCGCGGTTGACCCCCGCCAGATGGATCAGGGCGTCGGCATCCTTCAGCTCGGTGTCCAGCCGGTCCCACTCCGCGCGGCCGACAGCCACGACACTGTGGTCGGTGAACGCTCGCAGGCGCACCCGGAGATGCCAGCCGAGAAATCCGTGACCTCCCGTGACGACGACCTTCACAGCGGCATCCGTTCCATGATCGACCTGATCTCCGGAATCGTCGCGAGCAGAGCCATCGCCTGGTCGACGTCGAGCTGGTCGGTGGAGTCGGACGAGTAGTCCTCCACCACCGCGGCCTCCGGGGCACCCTGGTCGAAGTACACCTCGTACTCCAGCGACCGCGTGTCCAACGGCACGCGGTAGTAGTCGCCCTGGTCGGTGGCGCGCACCATCTCCTCCCTGCTGAGCAGGGTCTCGTGGAGCTTCTCCCCGTGTCGCGGTCCCACCACCTTGACCTCCGGCTCGCCGTAGCCCAGCAGCTTCGCCAGGGCGCGGGCCAGGGTCTCGACGGTGCAGGCGGAGGCCTTGCGTACGAAGAGATCACCGGGCTCGGCGTGGGCGAACGCGTGCTCCACCAACTCCACCGACTCTGCCAGCGTCATCATGAAGCGGGTCATCGTCGGCTCGGTGATCGTCAACGGCCGGCCCGCCCGCAACTGCTCCACGAACATCGGGATGACCGAGCCGCGGGAGTACATCACGTTGCCGTACCTCGTCACCGAGACGACGGTCGCGGAGCCGGGGTTGTTTCTCGCGAATGCCTGCGCGGTCTTCTCCATCAGGGCCTTGGACATGCCCATAGCGTTGACCGGGTAAACCGCCTTGTCCGTACTGAGGCAGACCACCGACCGCACTCCGGCCGCGGCCGCGGCCTCGACGACGTTCCGACTGCCGAGCACGTTGGTGCTCACCGCCTGCTGTGGGAAGAACTCGCACGACGGCACCTGCTTGAGGGCCGCGGCGTGGAAGATGTAGTCGGTGCCGGACACCGCTTCCCGTACGCTTCGCGGATCCCGGACGTCACCGAGGAAGAGCTTCAGCCGGTGGTCGGCGAATCGCCGCCGCATGGCGTCCTGCTTGGCCTCGTCCCGGCTCAGAACATGCACGGCGCGAACGTTCCGGGACAGCAGCCGCTCGACCATCGTCGCCCCGAAGGAACCGGTCCCGCCGGTGATGCCGACGACGGCACCGGCCATGTCGGTGGCCGGTCTGGTTGCCGGGTCACCCGGAGACATGGGCCACCTCCGGCCCGGCGATCTCAGCCAGCACACTCTCCACGCGGGCGACGCCTGTCTCCGCGGAGAACGTGCGGTGGTAGTAGTCGCGCCCGAGCTCGCCGAGGACTCGCAGGTTGTCCCGTCCGAGTGCGGTCGCGCGCCGGATCCCGTCCCGTACCCCCGCGGCGTGGGCGGCCCCGACCGGGATCCCGGCTCCGCTCTCACGTGCCACGGCGGCGACGTCGCCGTCCGCGGCGACCAGCATGGCCTTGCCGGCGGCCAGAATCGCCTGCACCTTGCTCGGCATGGTGTACGCGGCCATCGGCGAGGGGCGAAGACTCACATAGTGGATGTCGCCGGTCGCCATCAGGGCGGGCATGCGGTCCTTTGGTACGCGACCGAGGAAGCGAACGTTGCCGGCCCCCACCTCCTGCGCGCGCCGGCGCAGCTCCGCGTCGGCCACTCCCGAACCCGCAACCAGGCAACGGAAGCTGGGATCGTCCACCTTCGCGCACGCGTCGACCAGCGACTCCAGCCCCTGTGTCCTGCCGAGCGTGCCGGCGTAGACCAGCACGAGGTGGTTCTCGGCCAGACCGAGCTCGGCGCGCAGGTTCTCCACCTGGGGGCGGGTGAACTGCTCCTCTGCCCACAGCGGAATGTAGATGAGCTTGTCCGCGGGTACGCCTCTGCTTCTCAGCAACTCCCCCACCCCTGGAGAGATGTAAGCGATCCTGCTCGCGGAACGGTACATCTGCCCGCACCAGGAACCCAGGACGCCCTCGATGGCTCGGGCCCTCCCGTCGCCGACGAACCCGCTCGCGGCCACGCTGTCGGGCCACAGGTCGAGTACGTGCAGGAGGACGGGTATCCGGTAGCGATGCCGAATCCACCACATCGGCGCCGCCACCGTGATGGGCGAGTTGCCGACCCATACGGCGTCCATCCCACGAAGCCGCTCCACCCCCGACAGCAGAGCCGAGGCGGCGAACGAGCCGTAGGTCAATGTGCGCTTGACTGCTGAGGAATCGTGACTCGGATACAACGCCACCCGCCTGACATGGACATTCTCTAATGTTTCGTCGCGACGCCGTCGAATTCTGTACCCCGCGGCGACGTGACCGTCCGGATAATGCGGGAAGCCGGTCAGCACCTGTACGTCGTGACCCCTGTCCGCAAGACCCCGCGCGAGCACTCCGGGCAGGCTCGCCGGCCCGGGTTCGGGATCGAACCACTGACTCAGAACACCGATTCTCATAGGCTCCTCGGTACGGCAGTGTACGCATCCGAACAAAGCCGACGGGCCTTCCGAAATTCGTGTCGCGCAGAGTCGGACGGCCGACAAGATCAAGAATTCGAGGTCGCCCGCGAAACAAGATCAGGTCCCGAGTTATTTCGCGGATGTCCTCGAAATCAAGGGACGAAGATGCCACTATCGGTTCCGCACGTTCAACCTGCGGCCTCGGCATTCTTCGCCGTGCGCACGCTATCCGCCATGGCAACTGGACCTCGCCCCTGTCCGAGAACGAGATGAGGCTTCGTGGATCTTCGCGACTACTTCAAGGTGTTCGGACGCCGGTGGCGGCTGGTCCTGGCCTGTGCGCTCGTCGCCGTCGCCGCAGCGACCCTGGTCACTCTCGCCAGCCCGCTCAAGTACACCTCCACGGTCCGGCTGTTCGTGTCCACCTCACAGCCGGACCTCGCCTCCGCCTACCAGGGCGGCCTCTTCTCCGAGCAACGGGTCGCGTCGTACGCCGACCTGGTGACAGGTCCGGAACTCGCTCGGCGCGTGGTCGACAGGCTCGGCTTCGAACGCAGTCCGGCAGCCCTGCGCAAGCAGATCAGCGCCAGCGTGGTGCCGAACACGGTCATCCTCGTGATCAAGGTGACAGACCGGAGTCCACAGACTGCCGGCCGGATCGCCCAAGCGTTGGCCGACGAGTTCACCAGCTTCGTGAAGCAGCTGGAGTCCAGTTCCGCCAAGTCTGGAACGCCGATCAAGGTCACCTCTCTCGGACCACCGATCACCCCCCGGGCACCGGTGAGCCCGCAACCGATCCGCAACGTCGCCGCCGGCGTTGCCGTCGGCCTCCTCCTCGGAGCCGGTGTGGCCGGGGTACGCGAGGCGCTCGACTCCACACTGCGCAAGCCTGAAGAAGTCGCGGAACTCGCCTCCGCACCAGTGCTGGGTTCGTTCAGCTACGACACGAAGGTGAGCAAGCGGCTGCTCACCGACTACCGGTCGCACGCCCCTCGGGTGGAAGCGTTTCGCGTACTGCGGACCAACCTGCAGTTCATCAACGTGGACCAGCGCAGCAAGGTCTTCGTCGTCACCAGTTCCCTGCCCGGCGAGGGCAAGACGACGACGGCGACCAACCTCGCCATCGCCCTCGCCCAGTCCGGACAGCGGATAGTGCTCGTCGACGGCGACCTGCGCCGTCCCGGCGTCGCCGACAGTCTGGGCCTGGAAGCCAAGGTCGGGCTCACCAGCGCTCTGATCGGGCGGGTCGCCCTGGTCGACGCGATCCAGGATTGGGGTACGGACGGCCTGGCCGTCCTCGCCAGCGGGCCGATGCCGCCCGATCCGACGCAGCTGCTGCAGTCACGTGCGATGGCCGACGTGCTGAACGACCTGCGCCGGGCGTTCGACATCGTGCTGATCGACGCGCCACCGCTGCTTCCCGTGGCCGACGCGGCCATCCTGTCCGCCCAGGCGGAGGGCGCACTTCTGGTCGTACGGCACGGCAAGACCACCCGCGACCAGATTCGTGCCTGCGTCGAACGCCTGGGCTCGGTCCACGCGCACATCGCCGGCAGCGTCCTGAACATGTGCCCTCACCGCGGCCCGAACGGCGTCAGCTACAGCTACAGCTACGCCGGTCCGGCCGGCGACGACGTGCCGCGACCGGCGAATGGCAAGGTGCTGCCGTCCGCATCGACCAGGATCGCCGAGCCCGTCGGTAGCCGCCCCGCCGGAGACGGCGGAGCCGACGCCGCCAACGGTGTCGGCTGAGCCCGCGGGGTACCCCATCGATGTCCACCACAATGTCTTCGACGACACCGGTGACGACCTCCACGACGGCCGCACCGGCCGCCACGAGCGGTGAGGCGGTCACCCAGACCCACGATCTGTCCATCCTCGGCGGTGTCGTGCACAAGCGGTACCGCTCCTGGGCCCGGGGGGAGCACCTGCGCGAGTGGTCGGCGTTGCGGCTGCTGCACGCGCACACCGTCGATCTGGCCCCGGCTCCGCTGGCGGCCGACCTGGAGGCGAGCGTCCCCAGCCTGACCGTGGGCGAGCTGCCCGGCCGGCCCCTCGGCGGCGCGCTCACCGGTCCCGAGCTCGACGGCCTGGAGGCCGCGCTGCGCATTCTGTGGTCGGTGCCGGCCGCTTCGATGCCCCGCCGAAGGTTCGCACCGCGCGAGGCGTTGGCGGTGGCGCGGATGCGGTTCGCGCGGGCCTCCCGGCCGGCCGGACCGCTCGGCCGGGCCGTGGACGCCGTACGCGAGTGGCTGGTCGACGTCCGGCTGCCCGGCGGCGCGGCGAAGGTGCTCGGCCACGGAGATCCGAACCTCGCCAACTACCTGTGGGACGGCACCCGGGTGCGGATCGTCGACTTCGAGGACGCGGGCCGGTCCGACGTGTCGTACGAGCTCGCCTCCCTGGTCGAGCATCTGTCGGCGAAGGAGACCGACTGGGACGGTTTCTGGACGCGGTTCGACGTGGATCCGGCACGCTTCCTGGAGAGCCGCCGGCTGGCCGCGGCCCTGTGGCTGTACACCTTGCTGCCGGGCGGCCCGTCGGTGCGCCGCAATCCTCCGGGGACGCCGGAGCGGCAGGCCGAGCGGGTGCTGCGGTTGCTGGCGTGATCCCGGGGTAGAGGACCCCTCGGACACACGATCATTTGCGTTTGCGCAACGATTGCAGGTATAGAGGAACCCATGAGTCCTCAGGTAGTCGTGGTCACCGGTGCCAGCGCGGGAGTCGGGCGCGCGACCGCCAAGACGTTCGGTGCACGCGGAGCGAAGGTGGCGCTGCTCGCGCGGGGCGAGACCGGCCTGGCCGGAGCCACCCGTGAAGTACGCGAGGCCGGCGGGCAGGCGCTGCCGATACCCCTCGACGTCGCCGACGCCGAGCAGGTAGAGGCCGCCGCCGCCCGGGTGGAGGACGAGCTCGGCCCGATCGACGTGTGGGTCAACGTCGCGTTCACCTCGGTGTTCGCGCCCTTCCACCAGATCGGCGCGGAGGAGTTCCGCCGGGTCACCGAGGTCAGCTACCTCGGCTACGTCTACGGCACCATGGCGGCCCTGCGGCGGATGCGCACCCGGGACGCGGGCACCATCGTCCAGGTCGGCTCGGCGCTGGCCTACCGCGGAATCCCCCTGCAGTCGGCGTACTGCGGCGCCAAGCACGCGATCCAGGGCTTCCACGAGTCGCTGCGCTGCGAACTGCTGCACGAGCGCAGCAACGTGCACGTGACGATGGTGCAGCTTCCGGCGGTCAACACCCCGCAGTTCACCTGGGTGCTGTCCCGGCTGCCACGCCGCGCCCAGCCGGTCCCCCCGATCTACCAGCCGGAGGTCGCCGCGCGCGGTGTCGTGTACGCCGCGGACCACCCGCGCCGGCGCGAGTACTGGGTGGGCGGCAGCACGGTGGCCACCCTGATGGCCAACGCCGTGGCGCCCGGCGTACTCGACCGCTACCTCGGGCGCACCGGCTACAGCTCCCAGCAGACCGACCAGCCGAGCGACCCCGACCGGCCGGCCAACCTGTGGGAACCCGCCGACGGCCCCGGCGGTCAGGACTTCGGCGCGCACGGGCCGTTCGACCCACGGGCCACCGGGCAGAGCGTGCAGCAGTGGGCATCGCACCATCCCCGCCTGTCGGCGGCCGCGGCGGGCGGCGGGCTGGCCGGGCTGGCCGGGCTGGCCGCCCTGGCGGCGAAGGTCGTCCGGCGGTGAGCGGGGTGAACGACGCGAGCCTGGTGAGCACTGTCGGCGGCCTGTGCGCAAGGTCGGCGAGGAAAGCCGCGACGGCGCTGGGCGCGGTGACGCCACTGAGCGCTGCCCGGTTCGCGTACGGCATGGCCGAGGCGACGGTCCCCGACGCCATGGCCCTGCGACTGGCCGACCGCCGGCTCGACCGGCACGAACGCCTCGCCGCGCGGGTGCTCGGCATACGCCACACGGTTCAGGCCGGTGCCGCCACCGCGCTCGCGTCCCCGGCGGCCTACCGCCTCGGTGCGGGTGTCGACGCCCTGCACGCTCTCAGCATGGTGGGCTTGGCGGCGGTCGACCGCCGGCGGCGACGGCTGGCGCTGACCGAGACGGCGATCGCCTCGGCGATGGCGCTCGCCGGCCTGCACGCCGCTCGCCGGGCCGGTGAGGCGGTCAGTTCTCCCGCCAACCCAGCATCGAGGTCTCCACGTCCGTGACGTCACCCGCCGCCGACGCGAACGCGTTCAGCGCGCTGGCCAGCCGCCGGCGCTGGGCCTCCGGCATGCGTGCCACCACGTCGGCGACCGCGGCCCGCCGGTGCCGCATCATCTGGTCGACCAGCCGCTGGCCCCTCGGGGTCAGGGTGAGGGCGAGGTGCCGCCGGTCGTTTGGGTCCTCGTCGCGCCGCAGCAGCCCGGCCGCCACCAGCCGGTCGCAGATGCGAGTGGCATTGGACGGGTGGACGCGGAGTTCGCGGGCGACGGCACCGAGGTTGACCGGGCCGCGGGTGGCGATCATCACCAGCACCCGGAGCTGGCTGAGGGTCACCGATTCCTCGACCTCGGCGACCGAGCGTGCCACCACCGCGACCCACACCCGGGCGGCCCGCAGCACGGCGTCGATCTGCCGGTCGACGTCCTCGGCGCTCTCCACGCCCTCAGTGCCCTCGACGTTCTCGCCCCCGTGGCCGGAAGTTCCTGAGCCCATCGGGCAAGTATCGGCGGAATAGTTGCGTCTATGCAAATGTCACCGACACCTTACGGCTGCGAGCCGACCGTACTCCGCGAATACGCACTGATCGCCGACGGTGAGCGGGGCGCCCTGTGCGGCCCCCGCGGCGAGCTCGTGTGGCTGTGCGCACCCGGGTGGGACGACGACGCCGTGCTGTCGGACCTGGTCGGCGGCGGTGGCGCCTACGCCGTCACCCCGACCGAGCGCCACGTCTGGGGCGGGCACTACGAGCCGGGCTCGCTCATCTGGCGCAACCGCTGGGTCACCACCTCCGGCATCGTGGAGTGCCGGGACGCCCTTGCCTTCCCCGGCGACCCGCACCGGACCGTCGTCCTGCGCCGGATCGAGTCACCGGAGGGCACCGCCCGGGTCCGGGTAGTGCTCGACCTGCGCGCCCACTTCGGCCAGGAACCGATGCGTGACGTACGCCGCACCATCGACGGCCGGTGGACGGCGCGGACCGGACCGCTGTGGATCCGCTGGACCGGAGCTCCGGCCACGCGTCTGTCCGAGGACGGACGGCTGGAGCTGGAGCTCACGGTGCCCGGCGGCGACCACCGCGACCTGGTCCTCGAGATCAGTGACCGCGAACTTCCGGAGCCGGTCGACCCCGACCAGGCGTGGGCACGCACCGAGCGGGAGTGGCGGGCGGCGGTGCCGGAGTTCGCGAACTCGGTGGCGCCACGCGACGCCCGCCACGCGTACGCCCTCCTGCGGGGGCTGACCGCCGGCTCCGGCGCCATGGTCGCGGCGGCCACGCTCGGTCTGCCCGAGCGCGCCGAGGCCGGCCGTAACTACGACTACCGCTACGCATGGATCCGCGACCAGTGCTACGCCGGGATCGCGGTCGGCGTCGACGGACCACATCCGCTGCTCGACGACGCGGTGAAGGTGACCACCGCCCGCCTGCTCGAGCACGGCGACCGGCTCGCGCCCGGCTACCGGGCCGACGGCTCGACCATCCCGCGCGAACGGCAACTGCACCTTCCCGGCTACCCGGGCGGCGCCGACATCGTGGGCAACTGGGTGAACGGCCAGTTCCAGCTCGACGCGTTCGGCGAGATCCTCCAGCTGCTGGCCGTCGCGGCCCACCACGACCGGCTGGACGACGACGGACGGCGCGCGCTGCACCTCGCCGTGGACGTGATCGAACGCCGCTGGGACAGGGCGGACGCCGGCATCTGGGAGCTGCGCGAGGACTGGTGGACGCACTCCCGGCTCGCCTGCGTCGCCGGACTGCGGGCCACCGCCGGCGTCGTCACCCGCGGTGAGTCGGACCGGCTGACCAGCCTCGCCGACGCCATCCTGCGGGAGACCTCCAACCGCTGCACCCGACCGGACCAGGCGTGGCGGCGCAGCCCGCACCACGACGGCACCGACGCCGCCCTGCTGCTGCCTCCGGTGCGGGGAGCGCTCCCCGCGGACGACCCGCGGGTCCGCGCGACGATCGCCGCGGTGGAGAAGGAGCTCACCCAGGACGGGTACGCCTACCGGTTCGCGCCCGACGAAGACGTTCCGCTCGGGGAGAACGAGGGTGCCTTCCTGCTCTGCGGTTTCGAGCTCGCGCTGGCCTACTGGCACCAGGGCCGGGTCGACCGGGCCGGCCGGTGGTTCGAGCGCAACCGCGCGGCCTGCGGACCGCCGGGGCTGTTCGCCGAGGAGTACGACGTACGCCAGCGGCAACTGCGCGGGAACCTCCCGCAGGCGTTCGTGCACGCGATGTTCCTGGAGACGTCCCTGCGGCTGGCCGGTGATCCCCGGTGGTCCGGGTGATCCCGCCCGGTGAGATCGCGGGCGCGTGGTGGGTCCGCGCCGGCCGTCGGTCGGCCATCATGGCCGGATGAACCACGACGACGCCCGGACCTTCGCCGACCGGTGGGTCCGCGCCTGGAACGCCCACGACCTGGACACGTTGCTGGAGCACTTCGCCGACGACGTGGTGTTCACCTCGCCGGTCGCGGCGCGGTTGCTCGGCGGCGACGGGATCATCCGGGGCAAGGAGGCCCTGCGGGCGTACTGGACCGAGGGCCTGGCGCGCATCCCCGACCTCCGCTTCGAGGTGCTCGGTGTCTACGTCGGCGTCGACACCCTCGTCCTCAACTACCGCAACCAGGTGGGCGGGGTCGTCAACGAGGTCCTGACGTTCGGCGGGAACCACGGGAACGGCCGGGACGCGGTACGTCTGGTCACCCACGGACACGGCACCTACCTCGAAGCCGGTGACAACCAGGCGGGGCTACGCGTCGACTGATCCCGCGGACGTCGTGGACGCCCCCGCGGACTTCGTGGGCTCGGCCTCCAGCCGGCCCGGAGCGGAGGGGCAGACCTCGTCCGCGGCCGGAAGTCCGAGGAGCAGCCGCTTCGCCTCCAGCAGGAACATACCGAGCGCCGACGGGTCGGCCTGTGCGCGGGCGTCGAGGTCAGCCTGCAGCTCCGCGCTCAGCGACCTCGCCGCGCCGACGGCCTCGGCGTACCCGGCCCGGTCCTCGTCGGTGCAGCGCCCGGCCACGTGGTCAGAGTAGGTGCGGCAGGCCTCGGCCAGCCGGTCACACAGGTCGGCGTACGGCCCGGCGCTGTCGGGGTCGGGCAACTCGCTCCGGAACGCCTCGCCGGTTCCTTCCAGCAGGACCCGCACCAGGCCGTTCACCGAACCGACCACGCGGCTGACCACGCCGGTGACCTCCTCCGGGTCCGGCCCTGCCGACTCCCGGCGTACGGGCTCGGACCGGACGTTCCACCGCCGGCTCTCCGAACTCCACCCGCTGAGGTCGCGGGCCCGGTCGGCCATCCGAGTCAGCTCACTGCCGCGTTCGTCCCACCGGAGTACGGCGTGCCGGTCGACTCCTGACCGCAGGCCGTCGGCGATCGAGGCGAGGAGTTCACCGGCCTCCCAGCTCACCGCCCGGGTGGCCTCCAGGCCGCGGCGGTGGTAGACCGGCGGCAGGATCACCGCGTTGACTGCCACTCCGATGGCGGCGCCGATGACGGCCTCGCGCAGCCGGTCGACCACCGCGCCGAACGACACCGTGCCGTACACGAGGACGAACAACGCCGTCGTGGCGCTGTAGACGCCGTGGTCACCGACGCGCCGCCACAACGTCAGCGCGAGCGTGGCCGGGAGGACGACGCACATGGCCACCAGCGTGTTGCCGACGACCACGTGGACGGCGGTGGCCAGGACGGTGCCGATCGTCATCGCGCCGAGCTGCCACAGTCCGTCGCGAACGGACCGGTAGACGGTCGTCTGGACGGTGACGATCGCCACCCAGGGCGCGATGACCGCGAGCGGCGAGTCCAGCCACCAGCCCGCGACCAGCCAGGCGAGGATGCCGGCCAGGGCAGCCTTGGCCGACTGGACGGCCAACGTGGAGCGGTGCCCGCGCACGGCCGGGCGGGCCGCCGCAAGCCGGGCGCGCACAGCGTCGACCACCGACCGGACCGACGCGCGGGCAGATCGCAGACCGATCATGCTCCTCCGGGATCTGGGGAGGTCGGTACGAGGATTGTGACCCTGGGGCGTCGCGGACCCACCTCAGGTCTTCCGGCCGTCCTCGATGCGCTGGAGGATGCGCCGGGCGGCGGCCTCCTCCTCGTCGGTATCGGCCGGTGACGCCTCGCCGGACCCGCTGCCGGCACGCCGGATCTCCGCGCGTTCGAGCACGAGTTTCGCCTCACGCTCCAGCAGCTCGGTGATCTCTCCGCCGGGTGCGCCCTTCCAGAAACCGGCCGGCTCGGGCATGTCCTTGGTCAGCGGCTCCTCCCTGGAGGGAAAGAACTCCTGCCGACGGGTCCGTACCTCCGCGAGCTCGGCGGAGACTTCTTCCTCGGTACGCACGGGTCCTCCTTGCGGTCGGGGTCGCTTGATCGCAAAGCGCGTGTGTTCTACCCCGCTCGGGTCACCTCACACGGTGACGGCGGGACGAAGTACCAGATTTCCGGGATCGACGTCAGGCGGGCGCCACCGCGGTCGTACCGAGTAGCCCGAAGAGCAGGGACCGCACTGACCCGCGGACTCCCCCGCGAGAGACCACACGACTCGCGCGGTCTCGGCCAGCCCGCACGACCGTCCGGACAGCGCGACCACCACGCCGCCCCCAGCCGGGTACCGTCCGGTCCTCGGTGCGGCCGGTCGACTTCGAGCCTGCGGTCGCGGGTAGAGAACCTCCTGTGCGCCAGCCGTGAGATTCCTGTGAGGCGTCGCGGCGGACAGCGCTACTTCCCCTCGTGGCCAGGCTCCCCTGGTGGCCGGGCTTCGCGGGTGCCCGGCCCTCATGGGCGGAGCACTCGCCGCCGCGGATCCACCCACTCCGGCGGCACGTACTCCGGGTGGCCGTGGGTTCCCATGCGGACTTGCCATCCTTTGTGGTGGACGGTGACGTGGTGGTAGCGGCACAACAGCACGCCGTTGTTCAGGTCTGTCGGGCCTCCCTGGTCCCAGGCGGTCATGTGATGCGTGATGCAGCGTGGTTCGGGGATGTTGCAGCCGGGGAAGTGGCAGTGGCTGCCGTCGCGGATCGCCAGGGCACGCCGCTGGTGTTCCTTGAAGAACCGGTCGGAGCGGCCGAGGTCGAGGACCTGCCCGTCCCCGCCGAGGACGACGGGGATGAGGTCGGCCTCGCACGCCAACCGTCGCACGGTGGCGGCGGAGATGGGTGTGCCGTCGCTGCCGAGGTAGCGGGCTGATCCCCCACCTCCGCATTTCGGGCACCCGTCGTGCGGGTCGATGGCAGCGTCGGGCCCGGCCGCACCCTGTTCGGGTTCGGTGTCAGGTCCCCGCTCCGCTTCGACTCTGCCGTCGGCCTCGTCACCGGCGGTTGGTCCGGTGTTCGGATCCAGTCCGGCATCCGCTCGGGGTTCGGTGTTCGGTTGTGGGTGGTGCTTCGGTGTTCGGGGTGGCGGTATCCCGTCGACCGCGGATCCGGTTCCGTATGACTGTCGTTTCGGCTTACCTGCTTGGGCTGTCCGGCCCTCTTCCTGGCCTGCTGCCTCCCGCTGTGTTGGTTCACCGGCCCGGCCGGGGTTCTTGGCCGCGCTCTTGGCGGCCCTTGTCTCGTTGGTGGTCTTGGGGGTTCCGTATTTGGGGTCGGTGCTGGGGCAGGTGCAGGGTCTGGGGCGGATGGGGGTGGCGGTGTCGTCGATGGTCCCCGCACCTGTGCCGTTGAGGAGGGTGTCGAGGGGGATCGTCACAGCGACCTGGGGTGGTCTGCCGCCGCGGACGGGTGCGGTGGAGGCGGCGGCGAGCAGGCCGAGCGCCTCGGCGAACGCGTCCCCGCGCCGCTGTTCGATGGGCCGTGTGTCGGGTTCTGGTCCTTTCTTGGGTTCGGCGAGGGGTTCGATGATCTTGCGGAGCAGTTCCATCTCCCACACCGGCAGCGTGATCCGCACCGACTCCGACTGCGCGACCCCGTTCGGCACGTAGCGAAGGGAGCGTTTCTGTTCGGCCTTGCGGTCCTTACGCTCCAGTTCCTCACCCAGCAGCCGTTCGGCCTCTTCAGGCGCGATCCGTTCCAGCAGGGACTCGCCCAGCCGGCGCAGTTCGTCGGGGTTGTGGGTCCGGGCGGCCTCGATCAGGAACTCCTCACCCCGGCCCCGTTCATCAGCCCCGACGTACTCGGGAAGTTTCTTGATCGCCTCGGCGATCACACCGGCCTGCCGGGCCGACACCACCCCCGCCGCCAACGCCTCACCGGTCAGCCGGGCCTCCTTGCCCAAGACCCGCGCCAGCCCCACGGCGGCGGACGCTTCCTTCTGTGCGTACCGCTGCGCGGTGCGCAGATACACCGTGGCGTTCGGCGAACCGGTCAGCTTCCCGATGTCACACGCTTCGCCCTGGCGGACCAGGGCCAACTCCAGTGCCTCGAACCGGGCCTTCTTCGCCCGCGCCCTGGCGAGCACCAACCCGCACTCCTCCGCCGTCAAAGAGCCCTTCGGCGTCACCCACGCCTCATCCAGAAACGGGTCCACCGAGTCGAGCGCAGCCAGGATCCGGTCGGCGGCACCGCCACCGGCCCAGGCACCCCACTCACTCGAAGACACGATCGAATGCTACCGGCCACTACCGACAAGAGAGCCGTTGTCCACAGGGCATTTCTCTTCCTGCATTGACGCTCCAGGCTATGAACGAGCAGCGGGTACTCCGGAGCCGACCGGAGTACCCGGAGGAGAGTCGAATGACTGAACCCGAAACAGATCGTCCACAACGGACCTATCTGCTACGGTCATTCCGTCAGCATTCGAGCCCGTCCGACAAAGGGATCACGCGCATGTCCGCGACCGCAGCATCGCCATCGCACCCGGCTCCCCCTCCACCCCCGGCGTCCGCACCGTCACCTGTGACCGACTCCCGCCGCCGCCTCGCCCTCGCCGTCCTCGCCGCCGGGATGTTGATGAACATCCTCGACGGAAGCATCGTGACGGTGTCGATGCCCGCGATCCAGAACGATCTGGGCTTCTCCCCCGCCGGGCTGAGCTGGGTCGTCAACGCGTACCTGATCGCGTTCGGCAGCCTGTTGCTCCTGGCCGGCAGGCTCGGTGACCTGCTCGGCCGCACGCGGGTGTTCGTCGCGGGCCTTGCCCTTTTCACCCTCGCCTCGGTCGTGGCCGGGATGGCGCAGACGCCGGCGACGCTCGTCGCCGCTCGCTTCGCCCAGGGCGTGGGAAGCGCCTTGACGGCCGCGGTGAGCCTCGGAATCCTCGTCACGTTGTTCGTCCGGCCGCGCGAGCGTGCCTCGGCCATCGCGGTGTTCAGTTTCACCGGCGCCGCGGGAGCCTCGATCGGACAGGTTCTCGGAGGTCTGCTCACCGACCTGCTCAGCTGGCACTGGATCTTCTGGATCAACCTGCCGATCGGCCTCGCCACCCTCGCGGTGGCGGTCAAGGTACTTCCCGGCGAGCGCGGTCTCGGCCTGCGGGCCGGCGCCGACGTCGCGGGTGCGTTGCTGGTCACCGCGGGACTCACGGTCGGCACCTACGCCGTTGTCACGATCGAGCGCCACGGTGCCGGCTCGCCGACCACGCTGGTGCTCGGTGCCCTGGCGGTGACGCTGCTCGCCGCGTTCGTCCACCGGCAGGCCGGGGCGGTCACCCCGCTGATGCCGCTGCGCATCCTCGGCTCGCGCGCCGTCAGTGGCGCCAACCTCGTTCAGGTGCTGATGGTCGCCGCGTGTTTCGCGTTCCAGATCCTGGTGGCGCAGTACCTCCAGCGCGTCGTCGGATACGGCGCCGCGGCGACCGGCCTGGCGATGCTACCCGCGGCCGTCGTTATCGGCGCGGTCTCACTCGGAGTCTCCGCCCGGCTCAACGCCCGCTTCGGCGAGCGCGCGGTGCTGCTCACCGGCCTGGCGCTGTTGTTCGGGGTGCTCGGTCTGCTGACGCGCGTACCCGTGCATCCGAACTACCTCACCGACCTGCTCCCGGTGATGCTGCTCGCCGCCGGCTTCGGCCTGGCCCTGCCCGCGCTCACCTCCTTGGGGATGTCCGGCGCGAGCGACGCCGACGCCGGGCTGGCCTCGGGGCTGTTCAACACCACCCAGCAGATCGGCATGGCGCTCGGAGTCGCCGTCCTGTCCACTCTGGCCGCCGCCCGCACCGCCGGCCTGCTCCGCGCCGGTGAGCACGAGGCCGCGGCACTCACCGGCGGCTACCACCTCGCGTTCGCGGTCGGTGCGGCACTGCTGGTGGCTGCGTTCGTCGTGGCGTTCACCGTCCTGCGCACGCCCTCCGGTAAGACCGACGAGTGAGTGAGAAACGTTTCTCAGGTTCAGCCGTACGGAGGTAAGGGAAAACAGGTTTCTCTGCCGAATGCCTAGCCAACAACGGCTAATTCGGCAACCGCACCTTGACGACGCGGCGCACGGCGGGCTAGAACGTGCCGGAATCGCTTGTCGATCTTGCTCCACCGGTTACTCTTTCCCGCCGCTCGCCCGTGCCATCGAGGGAGATCCGACAGTGCCCGCAACCCGTCATGTGGTGGTAGCCGTGGGGGCGGCTCTCCTGCTCTCCACCGCCACCACGTTGCCCGCCTCGGCGGCGACGCCGTTGGTGGAACCCCAACCCGGCATGGTGATCACCCACGACACCACGTTCAAACCCGGTGTGTACGACTTCACCTCGGGCATGGGCATCGTGATCGGCGCCGACGACGTACACGTGAACGCCACCGGCGTGACGTTGCGCGGCCCCGGCCAGAAGGGCAAGCCGGACAGCTACACCGGCACCGGCGTCTCCGCGACGGGCGTGTCCGGTGCGACGCTGACCGGCCTGTCCGTGTCCGGGTTCGAGACCGCCCTGCACGTGCGTTCCGGCCGGGACTGGACGATCCGGGGAAACACCTTCTCCGGCAACTACACCGATCCCGACTTCGGCTGGGGTGACGGCAAGCTCGCCGGCGCTGTCCTGCTGGAGCACGTGAGCAACTCGCGGATCGAGGACAACACCGCACACGAGAACTGGAACGGCCTGGCTCTGCACTACGCCGACGACAATCTCGTACGCCACAACGACTTCTCGCACTGCTCGAACGTCTGCCTGAAGATGTGGTCGGCCTCCCGCAACCGGATCGAGGACAACAACTTCAGCTGGGGAATCCGCATCGCGCCGGGTGAGACGCACGCCCGCGACTCCACCAGTGCCCTGATCGAGACCGGTTCGAACGACAACCGCGTTCTGCGCAACGACTTCACCTACGGCGGGGACGGCGTCTTCCTGCGCCCGCTCAACGGGGTCGTCTCCACCGGCAACTACTTCGAGGGCAACGACGCCTCCTGGGCGCACAACAACGCGTGGGAGTCGTGGTCGCCGGGCAACACCTATGTACGCAACAAGGGAAACCACGCGAGCTACGGGTTCTGGCTCGGCAGCTCCGACGACACGGTCCTGATCGGCAACGAGGCGGCCTACAACGGCCGGGACAACAAGAACGCGCCCGAGCCGTTCGGCAACGCCGGCATCGCCGTGGTCAACGGTTCCTCCAGCCACTTCGTCCTGGACGGCAACCACGTCCACGACAACACCTCCGCCGGGGTGGCGATCGGCTACCTGCCCGACTACCCCGCCTACCACTGGGTGATCCAGCGCAACCGGATCGAGAACAACACGACGTACGGCATCTACGTGCGCGACGCCCGCTGGCTGACCCTCGCGAACAACACCATCACCGGCAACGGCTCCGGCGCGATCAAGCAGGACAAGCACGTGTCGGGCGTGTTCACCCTCGACGGCGCGGCCGGCGAGCACGCACCGGTCGCCAGGGCGGCGATGACGCCGGCGGTCGTGCACGCAGGCGAGGAGGTGACGTTCGACGCGTCCGGCTCCACCGACGCCGACGGCGGAAAGCTCTCCTACCGTTGGGAGTTCGGCGACGGTGACGTCGCCACCGACGCGAAGGTGACCCACCGGTTCCTCGACCCGGGCTTCCACCGGGTCGGGCTGACCGTCGACGACGGCGGGCTGGCCGGCCTGGACCACCGCGACGTCTACGTGCTGGCACCCGGCGCCGAGCAGGGCACCGACGCCGCCGACCGTGGGGCCTGGTCGGCACGCGTCACCTCCGACGACGCCGGCGCCCCGGGCACCACCGCGACCATCACCGCCGACCCATCGCGCGCATTGCTCGGCCGGTCCTCGATCAAGCTGTCCGGCACCGCGCACGACGTCACCTGGCGCTACCAGCCGCGCCGCTCGATCGACACCGCGAGCGCGGATCAGTTGGAGTTCTGGATGGCGTCGGAGCAGGAGGTACGCGACGGCTTCGACGGCAACCAGCCGACTGTCCGGCTGGTTCAGGACGCCGGCAACTACGTCGAGTACACCCCGGCGAAGAACTACCTCAGCCCCTGGTCGCTGGACTACTCCGAGGCCCGCGGCGGCTGGCAGCGGGTCGTCGTACCGCTGGCCGGCGACAAGGCCTGGACCCGCAAGGTGACTGGCAACCCCGACCTCAAGGCTGTGCACGCGGTGGAAGTACGCACGTCCGCGATCGACGGCCCGTACCGCGTGTGGCTGGACGCGCTCACCTTCACCACCGCACCTGCAAGCCCCGACGTCGCACCCGACCTGGCCCTCAACCCCGCCGCGCAGGGTGAGCCGTGGCCGCGCGCCTCCACCGGTGACGACGCGTCCCGGTGGGCTCCGCTGGACGGCCGCACCGACGGTGCCGTCTGGTCCACCGCGGGCTCGCAGAACGCCACCGACTTCTACGGCGTGGACTTCGGGATCGCCCGCACGGTCGACGCCCTGCGGCTGGACCTGCGTTCCGGCGAGGGTTTCGCCGCCCCGGCGAAGGAGACCGTGGAGTACTGGACCGGCGACGACTGGCAGCCGGTCGACAACGCCCGGCCCTCCCCCGCCACCCCGGCGGCCGGCCACAACGAGATCGCCTTCGACCCGGTGACCACCCAGCGGCTGCGGGTCGTCCTGGGCAACCCCGACGACGGCAAGGCGGTCGGCCTGGCCGAGTTCGCTCCGGAGTCGACCGGCAACCTCGCCGGAAATGCACTCGGCGCGAACGCACCCTTCGGTACGCCGGTAGCGTCCGCCTCGGCGGGTTCCGGTGACCCGTGGTCGCTGGTCGATGGGTCGGTACGCGCCGACAGCGCCTGGCGTTCGACCCCTGGCACGTCCCCGTGGGTCGCGGTCGACCTGATGCGGGCGCGCCCGGTCAACACCGTCACGCTGTACGCCGGCTCCGCCGACACCGCACCGGCCGGCATCCGCGTCCAGGCCTGGACGGGCAGCGACTGGCTGGACGTCTCCAACACCACGGTCACCCCGGCACCGCCGGCGGCCGGCCGCACCACCGTGCGGTTCGACACCGTGAAGACGCGCAAGCTCAGGTTGACACTGGACGCACCGAGCGGCGGAAGCGTCGAGGTACGCGAGGTGGAGGTACGCAACGCCAACCTGCTCTCCGACGCCTCGGCACTCGGCCTGACGGTCACGCCGACCGCGTCGTACACCTACCCCGGCGACACCGTGCTCGGCCCGCTGGACGGCTCCTACGCCGACTCACCGCGCTGGACGTCGTGGAACTCCAAGAACGCCCAGGACTGGTACGCCCTCCGCTTCGACCGGGCGGTCACCGCGAGCCGGATCACGCTGCACTTCTACAACGACAACGGTGGGGTCAAGCCGCCGAAGGACTACACGATCGAGTACTGGAACGGCACCGGCTGGACCCCGGTGGACGAGACCGGCCGCACCCCCGCGCAGCCGGCGGAGGGGTTCAACGCGGTGGACTTCACCCCCGTCCGCGCGGCCGGGTTCCGGGTGGTCGGCACCAACCAGAACCCCGTCAACTACGGCGTCTACATCGGTCTCACCGAGCTCGAGCTCTGGGCGCCGTAGGCCTTCGAACGTCCCGGCGGTCGTGACCGCGGGTGACCGGTCCCCTCCCGGCCACCCGCGGTCGCGTTCGTACGGCCGCGTTCGTACGGCCGCGTTCGTACGGGCGCGTTCGTACGGGCGCGTTCGTACGGGCGCGTTCGTACGGCCGGATCAGCCGGCGGGCTTGGTGAAGCCGGACAGCAGCTCGACCACCTTGGCGTGCGCATACTGCTTGTCCGGTCCGAGCTCGGCGAGCACCTGGGCCGAGATCGCACCGGAGTCGTGATACAGCCCGAGGAGCAGGTGCTCGGTGCCGATGTAGTTGTGGCCGAGCTGCAGCGCTTCGGTGACCGCGGCACCGAGGGCGGCGTTCGCCCGCGGCGTGCGCGGCAGCTCCTGCCCCGGCGACTTCGCCGGGGCCGCACCCCCGGCCGGGGCGGTCGCGGCGAGCCGGGTCCGGACCGCCTCGTGGACAGCTTCCGGCCCGGTCCCGGCATCGGTGAGGATCCGGGCGGCGATGCCCTGCGGTTCGGCGTACAGACCGAGCAGCAGGTGCTCCGTTCCGACGTAGTTGTGGCCCATCGACCGGGCGGTGTCGCCGGCGGCGGTCAGGCAGGTGCGGGCCCTGGCGGTGAAGCGTTCGAAGCCCTCGATCGAGGGGCCGGCCCACCGCTTGTGCACGGCCTGCTTGGTGACGCCGAGCGTGTTGCTGATCTCGGTCCACGACCGGCCGCTGCGCCGGGCCCGGTCGACGTAGTGACCGAGCAGCGCGTCGCCGGTCTCGCTGAGGTCGTTGACCATCGCGCGGGCGGTGGCCAGTTGGTCGAGTTCGTCGTCCCCGGCGTCGCGGCGGACGGTCTCGATGAGGTCCTGGAGGCTGGGTGCGGGCGTCATGCCGTCAACCTTAGGTTGACCCATAATTGGCGTCAACCCTGGGTTGATGGCAGAACGTGACGGCCGTATGCCGTGCCGCAGCGCCCGGAACTCGCCGGGCGCGGGCTGACGGGCTCGTGATCGGCTCGTGATCGCGGTTGCCCTACCGGACCGGCCGGCACCGCATACTCTTTCGGGCGTGCCAGCCACGCCGCCGCGTTCCTATCCGTACCTCCACTCGGAGGTTCCCCTCGCCTTCGCCCACCGCGGAGGCGCGAAGTACGCACCCAACCTGCGGATCGAGAACTCCATGCGCGCGTTCGCCAACGCGGTCGCGCTGGGTTACCGCTACCTCGAGACCGACGTGCACGCCACCAGCGACGGGGTGCTGCTCGCGTTCCACGACGACCACCTCGACCGGGTGACCGACCGGGCCGGGCAGATCGCCGACCTGCCCTACGCCGAGGTCGCCCGGGCCCGCATCGACGGGCGGGAGCCGATCCCGACCCTGGAGGAGATCCTCGGCACCTGGCCGGACGCACGGGTGAACATCGACGTCAAGCACGCCAACGCCATCCGCCCGCTGGCAGAGGCGATCGCCCGGACCGCCGCGCACGACCGGGTGTGCGTCTCGTCGTTCTCCGGTGCCCGCCTGGCCGCCACCCGCCGCCTGCTCGGCCCGCGGGTGGCCACCGGACTGGCCCCGGTCGGGGTCGGCCTGCTGAAGCTGCCGCTGCCGAGGTTCCTCGGTTCGCTCCTGGTCGGCCCCGCGCCGTGCGTCCAGGTCCCGACCGGATACCGCGGCCTGCGGGTGGTGACCAGGGCGTTCGTCGACCGGGCACACGCGCTCGGCAAGCAGGTGCACGTGTGGACGATCGACGACCCCGACGAGATGACGGCCCTGCTCGACCTCGGCGTCGACGGGCTGATCAGCGACCGGATCGACACTCTTCGCGAAGTGCTCCTCGTCCGAGGCGTTTGGACGTCATGATCGGTCGTATGGCGGCGACCACTGCGGCGACACCGGTCCCGGACGCGGGGGCCCGGCGACGTGAGCAGCGCGCGTGGTACTTCTACGACTGGGCCAACTCCGCGTACGTCACCACGATCCTCACCGTGCTGTTCAGCCCGTACCTCGCCTCCATCGCCGAGACC
Organism: Actinopolymorpha sp. NPDC004070; assembly: GCF_040610475.1. Classification (NCBI taxonomy): domain Bacteria; kingdom Bacillati; phylum Actinomycetota; class Actinomycetes; order Propionibacteriales; family Actinopolymorphaceae; genus Actinopolymorpha; species Actinopolymorpha sp. NPDC004070. Next base: position 275,689 of record NZ_JBEXMJ010000006.1, read on the forward strand.
GCGGCCTGCGGAGCACCCGGCACGCCGGAGAACCCCTGCACCGCCAACCTGCGCATCCTCGGCATCCCGGTGTCCCCCGGCTCGCTGCCGCTGTACGTCATCACCGCGACCACCCTGCTGTCGGCGCTGGTGCTTCCGGTGGTGGGCGCCGCCGCCGACCGGTCCCGGCACCGCAAGCAACTACTGGCCGGGTTCGCCTGGACCGGTGCGGCCGCCGCGGCCGCGATGGTGTTCGTCACCGGTACCAACTGGCAGCTCGGCGTGGCCCTGCTGTTCGTGGGAAACCTGTGCCTCGCCTCGTCCATCGTCGTGTACGACGCGCTGCTGTGCGACATCTCCACCCCGGACGAGCGCGACCGCGTCTCCTCCCGGGGCTGGGCGCTCGGCTACCTCGGCGGGGGCCTGCTGCTGCTGGTCAACCTGGCCGTCGTCCAGGGCCACACCGCGCTGGGCATCTCCACGTCGGCCGCGGTCCGGATCAGCCTGCTGTCGGCCGGGGTGTGGTGGGGAGTCTTCACGTTGATCCCGTACCTCGGGCTGCGCAACCGGCCGCCGGTAGCGGTCGTGCCCGAGCGCGGGACGTTCGTACGGCAGAGCGTGGGACAGCTGTTCACCACCCTGCGCGAAGCCCGCGCCTACCCGATGACGCTGCTGTTCCTGCTCGCGTACCTCTTCTTCAACGACGGCGTACAGACGGTCATCTACGCGTCCTCGGTGTACGCCTCCGGCCAGCTCGGCCTCGGTGAGACCGTGCTGATCGCGACGATCCTGCTGGTGCAGTTCGTGGCGTTCGGCGGCGCGCTGCTGTTCGGCCGGATCGCCGCCCGGATCGGCAGCCGCCGCACCATCCTGGCCGCCCTGTGGGTGTGGGTGGCGGTGGTCGTCGCGGCGTACTTCCTGCCCGCCCGCCAGGTCGCCCCGCTGCTGATCCTCGGCGTGCTCATCGGCATCGTGCTGGGCGGAACCCAGGCGCTGTCGCGGTCGCTGTACAGCCAGTTCGTCCCCCGCGGCCGGGAGGCGGAGTACTTCAGCCTGTACCAGGCCTGCGAACGCGGGACCAGCTGGCTCGGCACCCTGGTCTTCGGCGTCGTCCACCAGGTCACCCACTCCTACCGCCCGGCGATCATCGCCCTCGCGGTGTTCTTCGTCGTCGGCTTCGTGCTGCTGGCGAAGGTCGATCCGCAACGGGCGGTCCGGGACGCCGGCAACGAGTCACCCGCGGTGATCTGAGGCCGGGCGGGTAGGCTGGTCGGCCGGGCAACGTCGACCGGTCACCGAAAGGGCACGAACCGGTCACGAAGGGTTTGACCGGCGCGAAGAAGTGCCACACTAGGGCACACTTCGCCGGGTGGGCCCGAAAAGGGACGAAGCGGTACGAAGATTCACTCCCACCCGTGCGGGGAATCCTGGGTGGGGGCCCAGACGTTAGGCCCATCGAGGTCCATACACGATGGAGGGGGATGGAGAGCTTATGTCGGAGCGAGCACTACGAGGCTCGAGGCTCGGGGCGGCGAGCTACGAAGACGACCGGGAGATCGCTCCCGCGCCGCGCCAGCTGGTCAGTTACGACTGCCCGCATTCCCACCACTTCGACCTGCCTTTCGCCGCTGATGCCGAGGTACCGGCGGTGTGGGAGTGTCCGCGATGCGGCGCCGAAGCCGTTCGCGTGGACGGCGACCGTCCGGAGTCCAAGCAGGTGAAGCCTCCGCGCACCCACTGGGACATGCTGCTCGAACGCCGCAGCATCGACGAGCTGGAGCAGCTCCTCTCCGAGCGCCTGGAGCTGTTGCGGTCCGGCCAGATCGGCCCGGAGCACCTGCACCGCGAGGCATCGGCGGGTGGCAAGACGCCGAAGCCGCCGCGCCAGCGCAAGGGCGCCTGAGCCCGGGAACCACCCTGGGGACGAGCCTCGGTCCGCGTGGCTGCTGCGCAACGACGCGTGAGTTCCGCGCCCGGCCGGCGCCGCCTTCAGTCGTACGTACGTCGAACCGTGCCGCACCCCCGGCGGCACGGTTCGACGCTGTCCGGGGGCACTTCTGCTCGGTTGCGTCCTGCCAGGTCGCGTCCTGCCAGGTCGCGTTCTGGGCGGTCGCGTTCAGTGACCCCGGCGCGGCCGGCCGCCGGAGTCGCCGGGGCCGGCGTCGCCGGACACGACCTCGCCCTCGATGACCGGTGGCTGCCCGCGGTCGGGCTCACCGGAACCACCCGGCCCACCATGGCCCGCCGCTCCGCCTGACCCGCCTGCTCCGCCTGGTCCACCGCGGAGGTACCGGCTCACCTGCCAGCTCTGTCCCGGGACGACGCCGACCCGGCGGCTGACGCCCCGGCCCACACCCCACCGCAGTGCCCGCCGGGACACCGGACGGAGGAACGGCGCCAGCAGGAGGAAGCCCACCACGTCGGTGACCAGTCCGGGCAGCACCATCAACAGGCCGCCGGTGAGAACCAGACCGGCGTCCAGCACCTCACGGTCGGGAACGCGCCGATCCTCCACCGCCGCCCGCAACGCCGCCCAGGTGCGCAGGCCCTCTCGCTTCACGAGGTAGGCGCCCAGGCCGCTGCCGGCGAGCAGCAGTGCGAGGGTCCACCAGCCGATGAGATGCCAGATCTGCACCGCGACGTAGATCTCCAGGGCGGGTACGGCGATCAGGGCGAGGACGAGGAGCACCGCCATCGGTTCACCTCCGCCTCTGCGACAACGTGCCCTGACCGTTGCCCTGACCGTTGCCCTGACCGTTGCTCCGCCAGTTGCTCCGCCCGTTGCTCCGCCCGTTGCTCCGCCCGCGTACCTGCCTGAGCCGGTGCCGGATGCCCCACACGGCGACCCGGCGGAACGACTCCAGCATGATCGCGAGGTCCATCTTGCTGTCACCGAACTCGCGTTCGCGGAACACGATGGGCACCTCGGTCACCCGGAAGCCCGCCTGCAGCGCCCGCCACGCGAGGTCGATCTGAAAGCAGTAGCCGAGCGAGGCCACATCGTCCAGGCCGACGCCCTCCAACGTAGCGCGGCGGAACGCCCGGAACCCGGCCGTCGCGTCCCGCAACGGGACACCCAGGGCGATCTGTGCGTAGCGGTTGGCGCCGCGGGACAGCAGCTGCCGGGACTGGGACCAGTTCTCCACCCGGCCGCCGGGCACCCAGCGCGAGCCGATCACCAGGTCGGACTCGGCCAGGGCGCCCAGCAGGTTGGCGAGCTCCTCCGGCTGGTGGGAGCCGTCGGCGTCCATCTCGCACAGCACGTCGTAGCCGCGGCCGAGCCCCCACGCGAAGCTTTCCTTGTAGGCGGTGCCGAGCCCTTCCTTCGCCGCGCGGTGCAGGACGTGCACCTGCGGGTCCGCGGCAGCCAGCCGGTCCGCGATCTGCCCGGTGCCATCCGGTGAGGCGTCGTCGGTGACGAGGATGTCGGCGGCCGGGACCGCACGTCGCACCCGCCCCACCGTGCGCTCGAGGTTCTCAGCCTCGTTGTAGGTGGGCAGCACCACCAGGACCGAACCGAGCCCGGCCTGCTGCTCGCTGGTGCCGGTCACCGCGTTCCCCCGCCCGTAGCCCCGGTGTAGTCCTCGTCGTCGGCTTCCACCCCGCGCCGCCTGCGGTCGATCGCCACCGCCAGTGCCGCCAGTCCGGCCAGGGCGAGCACCCACTCCGGCACCGGTCCGAGGCGAGCCGCGAGCGTCGGCTGGGTGCGCAGCGGCACGCGCTCGACGAACACCTTGCGGGTGGCCTCCTTCGACTGTGCCACCACCCGGCCGTCGGGGGCGATGTAGCCGCTGACGCCGTTGGGTGATGCCACCAGGACAGCCTTGCCGTACTCGACCGCGCGCAGTCGCGTGATGGCGAACTGCTGTTGTGGCTGGCCGGTCCCGGTGTAGGTGGCGTTGTTGGTCTGCACGGTGAGGAACTGCGACGCCGCGCCGTTGGCCACCTGCCGGACGATGCCGTCGTAGGCGATCTCGAAACAGATCACCAGCCCCGCGTGGTAGCCGGCGATCCTGACCTTGCCGGGCTCCTTGCCGGGGTAGGTGTCGCGGCCGACCAGCTGGAGTCGCTTGATGTTGGGCAGCAGCTCCCGCCGGAACGGGATGTACTCACCGAACGGCACCGGGTGCTGCTTGGAGTAGATCTGGCCCGGTCCGGTGGTGGGGTCCCACACCACTCCGGAGGTACGCCGGTAGGTGGGGCCGGGCCCGTCCAGGATGGCGCCGACCAGGATCGGGACCCCGGCGTCGCGGACGGCCCGGTCGACGATCGTGCGGGTCGGCAGGTCGTGGAACGGGTCGATGTCGGTGGAGTTCTCCGGCCAGAGGATGAAGGCAGGCCTGGCGACCTTGCCGGCGCGTACCTCCCGCATCAGATCCTCGGTCGCGGTGAGGTGGTTGCGGGTCACCGTGCGGGCCCGGCCCAGCGCCTCGATTCCGCGCGCGGGCACGTTGCCCTGGACGATCGCGACGGTAGCCGTGCCGTTGCCGTCGGTGGGCAGCGGGACGAGTGCGCCGCAGAACGCCAGCGCCGCGCCCACCGCCACCGCGGCGAGCCGGACCACGAACCTCCGCCCACCGGCCAGCACCGCCCAGAGCAGGAGGTTGCCCGCGAGCACCACGACGAACGTCACGAACGCCACGCCGCCCACGCTGGCCAGGGCCGCCAGCGGCGTGTCGGCCAGGCCATAGGCGAGCCGGCCCCAGGGGAAGCCGCCGAGCGGGAACGAGGACCGCACGAACTCCACGCCGACCCACAGCGCCGCCGCCCACAGCGGCCACCAGCGCAGCCGGGTGACCAGGGCGAGCGCGGCGCCGAGCACGGCGACGAACAGTGCCTCCACGAGGCTGAGGACCAGCCACCCGTCGGCGCCGATGACGCGGACCCACTGCAGCAGGAGGACGAAGAACCCCAGGCCGAAGCCGAGTCCCAGCAGCGCGCCGGTGCGCACGCGGGCTCCCTTGCAGACCAGGGTGAGGGTGGCCACCGCGAACGGAACGGTCCACGACCATCCGAACGGCGGGAACGCCACCGCCAGCGCAGCCCCCGACGCCACCGCCAGCAGGAACCGCAGCCAGCGGGTGGCACGACCTTCCGGCTCCGCCGTGGTGGTCGTGGCCCACTGGGAGCCGGACGCTATGCCGTCCTCGAGCCTCAACGCACCGCCCTTCCGCGAGGTGGGTGACCGCGCCTGACCGGGCGCTGGCCGCGAACGCCGAAGACGCACCCGGGACGCACTGGACGGGCCGCTTCACGCAGATGTCAGGACGTTACAACGCGCACGGCGCGGCTGGGGTGCCCGGGCCGGTGACGGACCCGGGCAACGTGGACAACCTGGCGGCGCCGGAGCCTGAGCAGGTCTCCGGAGGGCCGTCGGGCAAGCCGGGCCGGGCCCGGGAGGACGCCCTGGAAACGGGACAGAAAAGACGGAACGGCCCGCCCGCCCTTCGGACCGACCCGCGACGCGCAGGCTGCGTGCCGCGTGGCCGTTGTCTACTGGGCGGCGGACCGCTCCGTGGCCACCCCACCGCACGGATCGAACTCCGGGTCGACGCGTGACAAGAGAACTGGCGCCGGACTCCTCACGCATCGCGCCGGAGAGCGAACCGAACCGAGCCTGGCCTGCGGTGGACAGGAGACGACGATGACGATCCGGGCAGGTACGTGTCAACCGCCCGCTGACCTGCGAAGACGCACAAAACGCGCAGGTCAGCAGCGTCTGCCGGCCACCTGCCCGAGGCCGAGATTTTTCCTGACGTACGGCGTGTCGGCATCTGGGCGTGTCGGGGCGGGGAGGGGGTCTCCTGTCGAGAGCGGCCAGAGGCCGGCGCACCCGGTGATCAACCGTTGAACCCAACCGCAGAACCCGGTCGGCCGTTCGGCGGGACGACCACGGTCGCTCGGGCGGTCACCGCGACGGTCGCCGGCTCGACCACGCGAGCCGCGGACTCGCCGCGCTCGGGTTCGCCCCGGGCCACCACCTGTGCGGCGAGGTCGAGGTCCCGGCTGCGATTGCCGACCCGGACGACCGTGGCGCTCACCTCCAGCACGTCGCCCGCACGGACCGGAGCCAGGAACCGCACCTCGGCGTAGGACGCCAGCAGCCCCTCGTCGCCGTCGGTACGGATGCAGACCTCGGTGGCGACGTCGCCGAACAGGCCGAGCACGTACCCGCCCGCGACGAGGTGCCCTGCGTAGTGGGCCTCGGCGTACGACACGTACCGGCGGTGGGTGACGGTGAGCCCGAGGCGTGGGTCCGCCTCGGTGGTCGGCTGGTCGGTCATGCGGTCCTCTCCGTCGTGGCGTCCGTCGGGTACGCGGCTCGAGTGGGTGCAGAGCGGTCGGGGACGGAGCGGTGGGGCACGGAGCGGTCGGGCACGAGAGCGTGCACGAGGTAGCTGGCCACCTCACCGGGGGTGGTGCCCCGGCCGAACACCCGGTCGACACCGAGTTCGGCGGCCATCGACTCGGCGAACCTCGGCCCGCCCACCACGAGCAGCGGCCGGTCCGCCTCGTCGTAGGCCTCCCGGAACGCCGCCGACATCTCCTGCGTCCCGTGGATGTGGGCGTCCCGCTGGGTCACCACCTGCGACACCAGGATCGCGTCGGCGCGCTCGGCGAGGGCACGGGCCACCAGGTCGGGCACCGCCACCTGGGCGCCGAGGTTGACCACCTTGATCTCCCGGTAGTACTCCAGGCCCTTCTCCCCCGCGAACCCCTTGACGTTCAGGATGGCGTCGATGCCCACGGTGTGCGCGTCGGTGCCCACGCACGCCCCGACCACGACCAGCCGGCGGCGCAGGCCGCGGCGGATGGCGAGGTTGACCTCCTTCGGGCCGAGCACGGGGTACTCCCGTTCGATCACCTCGACATGGTCGAGGTCGACGAGGTGGCTCACCCGGCCGTAGACGACGAAGAACGTGAAGTCCGGGCCCATCGCCTTGGCGTGCACCACCATCGCCGGGTCCATCCCCATCCGCCCGGCGAGTTGGAGGGCGGCACCCTCGGCTCGCCGGTCGTGCGGGATCGGCAGGGTGAACGACAGCTGGACCATCCCGTCGCCGGTGGTGTCGCCGTACGGCCGGACCACCGGCCCGCTCGCCGAACCGCTTACTTGTTTGCTCGTGACTGGGCTGCTCGTGACTGGGCTGCTCACGACTGGGCCTCCTCGAGCAGGTCGGTGGCCGGGTTGAGGTAGGCGGGCGACTTCCGCGCCACACCGGACAGGCCCTTGCCGCCGTCGGCGGGCCGGCGCATCAGCCCGAACGTGCCGTCGGCGATCGCGTCCAGCAGGCCGTCGTCCCCGATGCGCTCCAGTAGGTCGACCGCCTCGCCGAGCACCTGACGGGCCCGCTGGGCGATGAAGCCGTCAGGCGCCGGCCGGAAGTCCTCGTGCAGGTTGCCGGCGGCGTTCATGACGTAGCGGACGTTGCGCAGCGCGAGGTCGCGGTCGGACAGCCAGGGCGTCACCACGGCCTCGGTCATCATCCCCACCAGCAGGATCTGCTGGCCGGTGAGCATGCCCGCGAGGTTGAAGAAGCCGTCCAGCAGGTAGCCGCGGAAGATGTCGCCGTCCATGTGCCGGGTCGGCGGCATCCACTTCAGCGGCGCCTTCGGGAACAGCTCCCGGGCCAGCAGGGCATGTGCCAGCTCCAGCCGGAACGACTCCGGCCGGTCCGGGTCGATCTCGAACGCGTGCCCGAGGCCGAGCTGCCAGTCGGCGAGGCCGGCCTCCTTGCCGAAGAACTCGTTCAGCAGCTGGGAGACCGTGACCGTGTGGGCGGCGTCGACGGCGTCGGCGGTGGTGAGGTAGTTGTCCTCACCGGTGTTGATGACGATCCCGGCCCGGGCGTGCACCTGCCGGGAGAACCGCTGGTCGACGAACGTCCGCACCGGGTTGATGTCGCGGAAGAGGATGCCGTACATCGAGTCGTTCAGCATCATGTCCAGGCGTTCCAGCCCGGCCAGGGTGGCGATCTCGGGCATGCACAGCCCGGACGCGTAGTTGGTCAGCCGGACGTAGCGGCGCAGTTCGCGGCTCACGTCGTCCAGGGCGGCGCGCATCAGCCGGAAGTTCTCCTGGGTGGCGTACGTGCCGGCGTACCCCTCCCTGGTCGCGCCCTCGGGTACGAAGTCCAGCAGCGACTGGCCGGTCGACCGGATGACTGCGATCACGTCGGCGCCCTCACGGGCCGCCGCCTGTGCCTGCGGGATGTCCTCGTGGATGTCGCCGGTGGCCACGATGAGGTAGATCCATGGCCGGTGCGGCGGGTCGCCCCACCGGCGGATCAGCCGGTCACGTTCGCGCCGCCGGGCGTCGATCGCCCGCAGCCCGGCACCCACCGCGCGCCGGGACGTACGCTCGGCCCGCCGCGCCTCGGCGCCCTCGGGCACGTAAAAGCGGACCGATCCCGCCGCGGCCTTCTGCGCGAGCGCCGTCAGGTCCTCGGCCTCGCCGCGGGCCAGTGCCGCCCAGACCGGTCCGGCGACGCCGTGCTCGAGACCCACGTCGGCCTGTACGGCGTCGCACAGCCGGTTGACCCACGGCGTGCCGTCGGGGTCGGCGCCGCGCAGCCCGGCCAGCCGGAGCACGGCCCGTTCGACCGAGACGGTGGTGTGTGCCCGGGCCAGCTTCACGATCGGCCGGCCGGCGCGACGGGCCAGCGTGCGCGCCTTCCGCACCGTCACCGGATCGAGGTCGAGGTGACGACGGAACGCGGTCGTACTCATGCCTGCTCCCTGTCTTGCCGTTCCCAGTGCGGCTGCTCCCGGTCGAACACGGCCTCACCGGCCACGACCGTACGAACGCAGGTGGGCAGCGGCGTTCCCGGACGCAGGTCCGGCAGACCGGCATCGCCGGTGACGCGGCCGCTGGCGTCCGTCGCACCGTCCCAGACGGCGTACGTCGCCTCGGCTCCCGGCGCCAGGACGCCGTTCTCGTCACCGGCCGCGTGGTGGCCGCCGCGGGTGTGCGCGGCGAACGCGTCTGCCACGCCGATCCGCTCGGTCTCGTTGTGGTGCCACGCCGCCGCCCGGACCCCGCCCCACGGGTCGAACGGCGTCACCGGCGCGTCGGAGCCGAACGCCAGGGCCACCCCGGCCCGCCGCAGCGTCGCCCACGGGTTGGCAGCGAGCGCCCTGTCGGTGCCCAGCCGGGTGGCGTACATGCCGTCGGTGCCGCCCCAGGCCGCGTCGAACGCCGGCTGGCCGCTGACCACCACGCCCCAGCGGGCCAGGTCGTGGGCCTGCTCGGCGGTGACCAGTTCCACGTGCTCGAGCCGGTGCCGCACGGAGCTCAGCCGGTCGGCGCCGATCCGCTTCTCGGCCAGCCGCAGGCCCTCGACCACCGCGGTGACGGCCGCGTCGCCGATGCAGTGGAAGCCCGCCTGCAGGCCGGCCTCGGTGCAGGCGACCACGTGCGCGGCCACCTCGTCGGCGTCGAGGTAGCCGTGGCCGGTGTGCCCGGGCAGGTCGGCGTACGGCGAGGTGAGCGCCGCGGTCCGCGAGCCGAACGCGCCGTCGGCGCACAGGTCACCGGCCGCGCCCCGGCAGCCCAGCTCCAGGGCCCGGTCGACGCCGCCGGTGCGGGCGAGCTCACCCCAGTACGTCACCACCCGCACCGACGGCCGCACGGCCGCGATCCGGGCGCACACGGCCAGGTCGTCGGCGGCGTTGACGTGGGGTGCGGACATCTCGTGCAGGCCGCCCAGCCCGGCGGCGGCCGCCGCTGCCAGGGCGGCCTCGATCGCGGCCGTGCGCTGCGCGTCGGTGACCAGCGCGGCCGCGGCGTCCCGGGCGACGTGGTGCGCCTCGCGTTCGACCCGTCCGGTGCCGTCCCAGCCGGGCTCGGCCGCCATCGCGGGTGCGCGGTCGTACAACGCGCCGGACACCAGGCCGGAGTGCACGTCGACCCGGGCGAGGTAGACGGGCCGGCCGGGTGCCGCCCGGTCGAGCTCGGCAGCCGTGGGCAACCGCGGGTCGGCCCAGGTGGTCTCGTCCCAGCCGAAGCCGAGCAGCACTGCGTCGGCGCGGGCGCGAGCGTGCCGGGCCACCGCGTCCAGCACGTCCGTACGCGACGTGGCGGCGGCGAGGTCCAGGCCGGACAGGCGCAGCCCGGTCTGGGACAGATGCACGTGCGCGTCAACGAACGCCGGGGTGACCAGCCGGCCGGCGAGCTCGACGATCTCGTCCGCGCCGGCCGCCCAGGTCTCCGCCTCCGCCGCACTGCCGACGAACCGGATCGTGCCGCCCTCGATCCCCATGGCGGTGGCCGGGCCGGACCCGAGCTCGGAGGTCAGGATCGGGCCGCCACGGAGGAGGACGCGGCGCGGACGGGGGTCGCGAGGCAGGAAGGTCATGCGTCCATCCTGGCCTCGAACAGCGCCCGGACGCCGCCCTCGGCGCGGAGCAGGTCGAGCGCGTACGCAGCGTGCCCGGGCACGTAGCCGTTGCCGACCAGCATCGTCACGTCGGCGGCCAGCCCCTCCGCGCCGAGGGCGGCCGCGCTGAAGGACGTGGCCATGGAGAAGAAGATCACGGTGCCGCCGGCCGCGGTGGCGAGGACCGCGCCGCCTTCACAGCCGGGTACGTCGACGCAGACGACGGTCACGTCGGCCGGTCCGCCGGCCCGCTCCACCGCCTCCGCGAGCGCCACCGGGTCACGGGCGTCGGCGATCGTCACCACGTCGGCGAGCCCGGCGCGTTCCAGCGCCCGCGCCTCGCTCTCCACCGGTACGACGCCGATGGTGCGCCCCGCCCCGGCCCGCCGGGCCGCGGCCAGGGACAGCGACCCGGACTTGCCGGCGGCGCCGACGACGCACACCGTCGGGCCCGACGGGGCGTGGCCGTCGTGGCCGTCGCCGTCGCGGGCGGCGGCCCGGTCCGCGTGCCCAGCCACCACGCGGGCGGTCAGGGCCGGGGCGCCGCACACGTCCAGGACGGCGAGGGACAGCGGCGCGGGCAGGTCGTCGGGAAGCTTCGCGGCGATCGACCGGCCGAACAGGATCGCGTACCCCGAGCAGGGCACCTGTTCGCCGAGACCGTCCCAGCCGGCCAGGTCGTCCTCGATCACCAGCGGCGTCAGCGTGAGCGAGACCAGGGTGGCGATCCGGTCCCCCGGCGCCAGCCCGAGCGGTGAGTCGGGCCCGGCCTCCTCCACGGTGCCGACCAGCATGCCGCCGGAGCCGGTGACCGGGTTGTGCATCTTGCCGCGAGTCGTGACGATCTCCACGACCGCGCGGCGGACGGCGGCGCCGTCGCCGTCGTGGGCAACCCGCAGTTGACGGTACGACGCGGCGTCGAGGTTGAGCCGCTCCACCCGGACCCGCACCTCGTCCGGCCACAGCTCGCGCCTGGTGTCCAGCCGGGCGGCGGCCTGGGGCAGCGCGCCCGCGGGCTCGACCACCCGGTGCAGGCCGATCGGCGAGCCGGCCGGCCGGGTGGCGGACGCAGCGACCGGGACGGGCCGGGTGAACCTCTGGTCGGTCACCGATCAGGCTCCCATCTTCAGATCCTGCGGACTAGAGTCGTGCCTGCTGCAGATTCTTCTGTACGATGCCGGTCCGACAGTACGACATCCACGAATTGACCGCTTGGTCGGAGGTGTTATCGGTGTCGCAGCAAGCCCAGGAGCAGCCGTACGACTACCGCGCTCGCCCGCTCCGCGAGCCGGACTGGACCCGGCTGCCCGGCTGGCGCGACGTCAGCCCGGCCGAGTGGGAGTCCGCGCAGTGGCAGCGGGCACACTGCGTGAAGAACGTCAAACAGCTCAGATCGGTCCTCGGCGACCTGGTGGCCGAGGAGTTCTACGCCGACCTGGAACGCGACCAGGCCGAGCGCGCCACGATGTCGATGCTGCTGCCCCCGCAGATGTTGAACACCATGGTGCCCGACGAGGTGCCCGGCACCGAGGCGTTCTACGCCGATCCCGTCCGCCGCTACATGCTCCCGGTCTTCTCCGACCGCCGCACCGACTGGCCATCACACCCGCGCGCGTCCCGGGACTCCCTGCACGAGCAGGAGATGTGGGTGGCCGAGGGGCTGACCCACCGCTACCCGACGAAGGTGCTGGCCGAACTGTTGCCCACCTGCCCGCAGTACTGCGGCCACTGCACCCGGATGGACCTGGTGGGCAACTCCACGCCGCAGGTGGACAAACTGCGGTTCTCGCTGCGCCCGCAAGGCCGGCTTGACGCGATGCTGGACTACCTGCGCACCCACCCCGGCGTCCGCGACGTGGTGGTGTCCGGCGGCGACGTGGCCAACCTCCCCTGGCCCAGGCTGGAGGCGTTCGTCGCGGCCCTGCTGGAGATCGAGAACATTCGCGACATCCGGCTGGCCAGCAAGGCGCTGATGGGGCTGCCGCAGCACTGGCTGCAGGACGAGGTGCGTGCCGGGATGGAGCGCCTGGCCACCACCGCCCGCTCGCGTGGGGCGATGCTCGCGATCCACACCCACGTCAACGCCGCGCAGTCGGTGACGCCGCTGGTCGCCCGCGCGGCCAGGGAGATGCTGGCCGCCGGGGTGCGCGACGTGCGCAACCAGGGCGTGCTGATGCGCGGGGTGAACGACGCACCCGACCGGCTGCTCGACCTGTGCTTCGCGCTGCTCGACGGAGCGACGATCATGCCGTACTACTTCTACATGTGCGACATGATCCCGTTCAGCGAGCACTGGCGGGTGTCGGTGCGGGAGGCACAGCGGCTCCAGCACGCGATCCTCGGCTACCTGCCGGGCTTCGCGACCCCGCGGATCGTGTGTGACGTGCCGTACGTCGGCAAGCGGTGGGTGCACCAGGTCGCCGACTACGACGAGGTACGCGGCATCAGCTACTGGAAGAAGAACTACCGCACCGGAATCGAGCGGGCCGGGGACGACGCGCTGGACCGCACGTACGAGTACTACGACCCGATCGACGTGCTGCCCGAGCAGGGGCAGGCCTGGTGGCGCGCACAGGGCGACGACCACCTGCGGCTGGCCGCCCAGCGGGCGGAGGATTCACGCGACGAGGCGCGGCGTCAGGTTCTGCTTGACACACACTGACGCCGTGGCGCTCGGCCGTGGCCGCCTCCCACGCAACTCCTGCCTGACACCACCTCGTACGGCGGTGTCAGGCAGGGGTTGACAGCGGCTCGTGATTCTCAGCGGTGAAGCACCTCGGCGACTCCCGGCAGCGCGTCGACGTACCCACGCAGCAGGTCACGTGCGACGGTCACCGAGTCCACCAGCGGGTGCAGCGCGAACGCCTTCAGCGCGGCGTCGGCCGAACCGGTCGTCGCGGCCTCGATCACCAGCCGGTCCACGGCCTTCACCTGCTGCATCAGGCCGAGCTGGTGCAGATCGGGCGAGGCGGTGGCCAGCGGGTGGGCGCCGTTGGCGTCGACCAGGGAGGGCACCTCCACGGTCGCGTCGGCGGGCAGGCCCGGCAGGGTCGCGCCGTTGCGGACGTTGAGGATGATGGTCGACTTCTCGTTGCGGGCGATGGCGGCCATCACCGCCAGCGCGACACCCTCGTAGCCCGCCTCCTCCTCGAAGTCCAGCGGCTCCGGCTCCTCGTCCTCGGCCCGCTTGCCCTTCGCCTCGGCCATGTAGAGCGCCTTGCGGTGGGCGATGGTGCGCTTCCACAGCTCCAGCGCGTGGTCGGGGTCGTTGCCCGCGGCGGCGTAGAACTCACCCTGCTGGGCGACCAGGAACTCACCGCGGGTGGACGGCTGGGCGACGATCGAGCGCACCGCGTCCCGGTTGAAGTAGTAGTAGTACAGGTACTCGTTCGGGACCACGCCCATCGCCTGGATCCACGACGGGCCGAAGATCTCGCCCTCCTCCAGGCCCGCGATCGCGTGCTCGTCGGCCAGGAAGCGGGGCAGGTGGTCCTCGCCGTCGCTGACCAGCCGCCGGATCCAGCCCAGGTGGTTCAGGCCCACGTAGTCGACCTGGATGCGAGAGGAGTCCAGCCCGATGGAGCGCGCGATCCGCCGGCCGAGGCCACCCGGGGTGTCACAGATGCCGATGACCCGGTCCCCGAGCACTCGCTGCAGGGCCTCGGTGATCATGCCGGCCGGGTTGGTGAAGTTGATGAAGAACGCCTTGGGGGCAAGGGCGCGCACCCGCTCGGCGATGTGCAGCATCACCGGGATGGTCCGCAGGCCGTAGGCGATGCCGCCCGGACCGGTCGTCTCCTGCCCGAGTACGCCGAGGTCGAGCGCCACCCGCTCGTCGCGGGTGCGGCCCTCCAGGCCGCCGACGCGGATGGCGGAGAAGATGAAGTCGGCACCCTCCACCGCGTCGTCGAGCACCTCCGTCACGTGTACCCGCGGCGCGTCCGCGTGCCCGGCCGCGAGCTGGGCCAGCACGGACTTCATCACCTCCAGCCGCTGGGCCGACTGGTCGTACAACGCCACCTCGGTGACCCGGGGCGACCCGGTGTCGTTCAGGAGTGCCTTGTAGACGAGCGGAACGCGGAATCCCCCACCGCCAAGAATTGCGAGTTTCACGATGTGAGCACCTCTCCACCTGCCTGCCGGCAGATCTCCACTGTTTCCTGATCCGCGTCCTCGGTGGTGACGAGGACGTCGATGTCTGCCAGACCGCAGATGCGCAAGGACCCCTTGCCGGGGAACTTCGAGGGGGCCGCCACCAGGACGACCGACTCCGCCGCGGCGATCATCGCCTGCTTGCCGGACGCCTCCACCTGCATGTTGTCCAGCACCTGGCCGTCCCGGCGGATGCCGGTGCAGGACAGGAACAACCGGTCCGCGTTCACCTGGGCGATCGCGGACTCGGTGAGCGAGCCGACCAGGGAGCGGTAGTGACGGCGGACCACCCCGCCGAGGAGCACCAGCTCGACCTTGGGGTCGTCGCGCAGCTCGTCGAAGACCGCGATGCTGCTGGTGATGACGGTCACGTCCCGCTCGCGCAGGTGGCGCGCCACCCGCAGCGTCGTGGTGCCGATGTCCAGCAGCAGAACGTCACCGTCACTGACGAGTTCGGCGACCGCCCGGGCCGCCAGGGCGTCCTTGGTCCGGCCCTCCTCGTCCTCGCTCACCTCGAACGGCGCCTCCACGGTGCCGTCGTCGAGCACCCTGCCGCCGTCCAGGACAGCTCCGCCGTAGACCCTGGTGAGCGCGCCACTGCGGTCCAGCCGCTGCAGGTCGCGACGGATCGTGGCCGGGCTGACACCCAGCTGACGGGCGAGCTCACCAGCAGACGCCGTGCCCCGGACACGCAGGGCCCGGATGATCCGGCGGTCTCTTTCGCGCTGCAGCACGCGGCGATCGTACCGGCAAAACCGCTCAGGGTCATCCACTACTTGTCAAACTCGCTCAGCTGAAGCACACTCGCTGCACAGAAGTGAGCGACTGGAGGCGTATCGGTGACGTACGGCGAGACTTTCCCGGGCCAGTCCCCGGGCCAGTCCCCGGGCCAGTCCCATGGCGACGCCCAGGGCCGGCCCGAGGCCGCGGCGACGGATCGTCCCGAGGTCGACCTCTTCTGTGTGGGCACGCTGTTCTTCGACCTGGTGCTCGCGGGAATGGACGCCATGCCCGACGCCGGCGCGGAGGTCTGGGCCAAGGAGCGCGCCGTCTCCCCCGGTGGCGTGGCCAACCGCGCCGTGGCCGCCGCCCGCCTCGGGCTGCGGACCGGCCTGGCCGGTGAGGTCGGCACCGACATGTTCGGTGACCATCTGTGGCAGGTCCTGCACCAGGTCGCCAACCTCGACCTGCGCTGGACGTCCCGCTCTCCCGACGTACAGACGACGCTCTCGGTCTCCGTCGCCCTCGACGGAGACCGCCGCTTCCTCAGCCACGGCGAACCCACCTGGCCCGGCGAGGCCGCGCTCAGGCCCGAGCGGCTTCCCCGTGCCCGGGTCGCCCAGGTGGGCCTGGAGGCCGGCCTGCCCGACTGGGCGCGGCATCTGCGCGCGGAGGGGACGCTGCTGTTCGGCGGCGTCGGCTGGGATCCGAGCGGGCAGTGGTCCGCAGAAGTGCTTGATAACCTCACGCAGTTCGACGCGTTCGTCTGCAACACCACCGAAGCCATGGCCTACACCCGCACCGACACCCCCACCGGCGCCCTCCGCCGGCTCGCCGAGCGGGTGCCTCTCGCGGTGGTGACCGACGGTCACCGGGGCGCACTCGCCGTCGACGGTGCGTCCGGTGAGTTCGTGAGCGCACCCGCCGTCACCAGCGAGGCGGTGGACCCCACCGGTGCCGGCGACACGTTCTTCGCCGGCTTCGCCTACGCCACCCTGGCCGGATGGCCCCTGCGACAGCGGTTACTCTTTGCAAATCTCTGCGCCAGTCAGTCCGTACGCGGCCTGGGCGGCGCGGTGAGCGCGCCGACGTGGGACGACCTCGGCGCCTGGTTCGACGCGACCGACCGGCCGACACAAGGCGCTGCCTTCGGCTTCCTGGGACCCGAGCTGGCCCGACGCCGCTCGACCTCATAACAAATCCAGCAAGAAGGTGTGTTGATGAGCAGTTCTCGTAACAGGATCCTCGCCCGTGTGGGCGTCGGTCTGGCGGCGGTGCCGATCCTCCTCGCCGCCGCCTGCACCCCCGGCGGCAGCACCAGCGACTCCGGCGGACCGTCGGTCAAGCCCAGCTCCAAGATCGCCACCGACCCCGCCAAGGCGGGCAAGGTCAGCTTGACGGTGTGGGACATCAACACCTCCGGCGGCGCCAACGACGCGATGGTCAAGCTCAACCAGGAGTTCCAGAAGAAGTACCCCAACGTCAAGATCAACCGGGTGTCGCGCACGCTGAACGACACCAAGACGACGTTGAAGCTCGCGCTGTCCGGTGACAACCCGCCCGACGTCGTGCAGGCGAACCAGGGCTACCCGGACATGGGAGCCTTCGTCAAGGCCGGCTTGCTCACCCCGCTCGACCAGTACAACAAGGTCTACAAGTGGGACCAGAAGTTCCCCAAGCAGCTGCTGGACCTGAACAAGTTCTCCACCAACGGCAAGGACTGGCAGACCGGCAGCCTCTACGGTGTCTCCCAGACCGGTGAGATCGTCGGCATCTACTACAACAAGAAGCTGATGAAGCAGGCCGGCATCGCCGCGCCGAAGACCTGGGCCGACTTCGAGGCCGCGCTGCCGAAGGCGAAGGCCAAGGGCCTGCTGCCGATCCAGTTCGGCACCTCCGACAAGTCGCCGGCGATCCACCTGTTCGGTGTCGTGCAGGCCAACACCGCCGGCAAGCAGGCAGTGCGCAACCTGGTGACCTCCAAGGGCGGTGAGTGGTCCGACGCCGGCACCACCAAGGCCGCCGAGACCGTGCAGAGCTGGGCGAAGAAGGGCTACCTGTCCCCCGGCTTCAACGGCCTGAGCGGTGACGCCGCCTCGGCGAACTTCGCCAAGGGCCAGGGTGTCTTCCGCATCGACGGCACCTGGCGCCTGGCCGAACTGGAGAAGGCCATGGGGTCCGACGTCGGCTTCATGAGCCCTCCCCCGGCCAAGGCCGGTGCGCCCAACGTGACCCAGGGCGGTGAGGGCCTCGCCTGGGCGGTCACCTCCAAGAGCAAGCACCCCGACGTGGCCGCGGCGTACCTCAACTTCATCTCCGACGCCAAGGCCGACGACGTGCTCGCCGAGACCGGCAACCTGCCGGCCGTCGCACCGCCGACCTACAAGCCCAAGGCCGGCACGCTCACCGCCGACATCTTCTCGGAGTGGAAGAAGATCAGCGAGAACGACGGCCTGGTTCCCTACCTCGACTACACCACGCCGACGTTCTACGACACGCTGACCTCCAACCTGCAGCAGTTGCTGGGCGGTAAGCAGAACGTGAAGCAGTTCACCGGAAACCTCGACCAGGACTACGACGGGTTCAAGTCCAAGTCGAAGTAGTCCGCCAGGTAATCCACCGTTAGGACCGAACTCACTGGTGTCCGCACAGATGACGACGACGACGGCGGTGGGCGCGCGCAACGACGCGCCCACCGCCAAGAAGAAGAAGTCCAGGGACCGCTCGGAGCGGGCCGCCTACCTTTACCTCATTCCGGCGTACGTGGTGTTCGGGTTCTTCCTGCTCTACCCGCTGCTGCACGGTGTGTGGATCTCGTTGTACGACTGGGACGGCCTGACGCCGGCCACCTGGGTGGGTATCGGCAACTACACCGACGCGCTGTCGGATCCCATGCTGCGCAAGGCGTTCACGCACTCCGCGGTGCTGATCGTCTTCTACGCCGTCATCCCGATCCTGCTGGCACTGCTGCTGACCGGGGTGATGACGCATGCGACGAAGCTGAAGCGGCTGTCGTTCTTCCGGGTCGTCATCTTCCTTCCCCAGGTGGTCGCCTCGGTCGTGGTGGCCACCACCTGGACCGCGATCTACGCACCGGACGGCGTGCTCAACAAGGCGCTGTCACTGGTCGGCCTGGAGGCCGTCACCCGTCCCTGGCTGGGTGACTTCGCCTGGGCGCTGCCCGCGGTGGGCCTGATCGGCACCTGGGTCGAGATCGGCCTGTGCCTGGTGCTGTTCCTCGCCGGGGTGTCCCAGATCGAGCCGGAACTGTACGAGGCCGCCCGCCTCGACGGCGCGGGCGCGGTCCGGGAGTTCTTCGCGGTCACCCTGCCCGGCCTGCGCCCGCAGATCGCGGTGGCGATGACGCTCACCGTGGTCGCCGGCCTGAAGAGCTTCGACCTCATCTTCGTCGCCACCCGCGGCGGGCCCGGCACGTCGACGACGGTGCCCGGCTTCGA
This sequence comes from Actinopolymorpha sp. NPDC004070, assembly GCF_040610475.1. Lineage (NCBI taxonomy): Bacteria > Bacillati > Actinomycetota > Actinomycetes > Propionibacteriales > Actinopolymorphaceae > Actinopolymorpha > Actinopolymorpha sp. NPDC004070. The sequence goes on from NZ_JBEXMJ010000006.1 coordinate 294,377, forward strand.
GGTCTACCACCGCGCCTTCGACCTCAACCAGGTCGGTTCGGCGTGTGCCGTCGGCATCCTGCTGACGGTCGTCATCCTGATCGTCACCACCCTGATCCAGCGGATCGACCCCGGGGAGCGCGCGTGATCTCCAAGCGGGAAGCCACACTGAACTACCTCATTCTCGGGGTCTTCGCGATCATCGCGTTGTTTCCGCTGCTCGGCGTGCTCACCTCGGCGCTGACCGACCCGTCGGAGTCGTCGGCGTCGCTGACGTTCCCCACCTCGCCGCACTTCGAGAACTTCCTGACCGCGTGGAACGAGGGTCACTTCGGGACCTACATGCGGTCCAGCGTCCTGGTCACGGTGAGCGTGGTGGTGATCTCCTCACTCCTCGCCGTGCTGGCGGGGTACGCCTTCGCCACCATGCGGTTCCGGGGCCAGTCGGTGTTGTTCTACATCCTCCTGCTGGGCCTGATGGTGCCGAGCGAGGCGCTGATCATCCCGCTGTACTACGACCTGCGCGGCGTCGGGCTCACCGACACCTACTGGGCGCTGATCTTCCCCCAGGTCGCCCAGTCGCTGGCGTTCTGCACGTTCTGGATGCGGTCGTTCTTCCGCGGCATCCCGACCAGCCTGATCGAGGCGGCCAAGCTGGACGGCGCCACCCGGTGGTCGGTGCTGTGGCGGATCCTGGCCCCGATCAGCCGGCCCGCCCTGCTGACGATGGCGATGCTGGTGTTCATGTGGACGTGGAACGAGTTCCTGATGCCACTGGTGATGATCACCAGCGAGAACCTCCGCACGGCGCCGCTCGGTCTGGCGTTCTTCCAGGGCCAGCACACCTCGCAGTTCTCCCTGCTGGCCGCGGGGGCGACGATCGTCGCCGCGCCGGTCGTGATCGTCTACCTGTTCCTGCAGCGGCACTTCATCGCCGGGATGCTCGCCGGGGCGGTCAAGTAGCCGAGGGCTTCCGCGCCACCGCGATCCCACCCCGTGGGGTTACGGTGGCGCGGTGATCTCTCCCGTACGCACTCCCGCCGGCGCCTCCCCGCGGCCGCGTTCGCACGCGCATGCGGCTACGCGAGGGGGCGCCGCGCGCGGTCCGGGCCGCATCGACCTGCCGGTGGACGAGCACATCGGGCTGGCCTGCTGGAGCGGGCTCTCGTCGGTGATGGAGTGTGCGCACCGCCACGACGACATCGAGGTCAACCTCGCCGAGGGCGGCGCGCTGACGTACCTCTTCGGGGGCGTACCGGTGGAGATCGCACCGGGTACGGCAGCGGCGTTCTGGGCCGCGGTCCCCCACCAGCTGGTCCGTGCGCCGGCACACTCCCGCGTGCACTGGATCACCATCCCACTGGACCGCTTTCTGCGCTGGGGACTGACCGACGGGCTGGCCGGCCGGTTGCTCCAGGGGCAGCCGCTGGTCGCGACGACCAGCACCGGGACGCTGGATGCGAGCGGCTTCGGGCGGTGGTCGGCCGACCTGTCCACCGGCGACCCGGACCTGCGCGACATCGCCCTGCTGGAGATCCAGGCCTGGATCCGCCGGCTGGCCCGCGCCGCCACCCCGGTCGAGCCGGCCGCTCACGCCGACGCGGCCCACCCGAGCGGGACACACGGGGGTGAGGCGCACGGGAGTGAGGCGCACGGGAGTGAGGCGCCGCAGGGAGACGAGACGGCGGTGGAACGGGCCGCGACGATGGCGAGGTTCATCGCCGAGCGCTTCCGCGACCCGATCACCGTCGCCGACATCGCCGCCGCCGTCCACGTGCACCCTCACCACGCGATGGGGGTGTTCCGGAACGTCGTGGGCACCACGCTCGGCGCCTACCTCACCCAGTGCCGGGTGGCCGAGGCACAACGCCTGTTGCTCACCACCGGCGCGGGCATGGCCGAGATCGCCCACGCCGCGGGGTTCGGCTCGCAGAGCAGGTTCTACTCCTGTTTCACCGCGGCGTGCGGAGAGCCGCCCGGCGCCTACCGCCGCCGCCACGACCGGAGGCGTCAGCCGCGGCCCAGCCTCGCCAGTGCGTCGTCGGTGAGCCGGAACACGGTCCACTCCTCCATGGGCACCGCGCCGAGCGAACGGTAGAAGCCGATCGACGGCTCGTTCCAGTCCAGGACCGACCACTCCAGCCGGGCGTAGCCACGCTGCACGCACTCCTCCGCCAGCGCTGTCAACAACGCCTTGCCCAGACCGGCCTGCCGGTGCTGCGGCCGGACGAAGAGGTCCTCGAGGTAGATTCCGTGCGTGCCCCGCCAGGTGGAGAAGTTCAGGAACCACAGGGCGCAGCCGACGATCTCACCCGCCACCTCCGCGACGTGCGCGAACAACGCCGGTCGCGCCTCACCTGACGGCGCGTGCGTGCCGGCGCCACCGCCGAACAGAGCCGCCTGGAGGTCCTCGGAGGTGAGCGTGCACTCGGCTGCGGCGTGTTCGTACGCCGCGAGCTCGTGCACCAGCTTCACCACAGCGTCGACGTCGGACCGGCGGACTCGCCGCACGCGCGGATCGGGCACCGTCTCCTCCTCCAGAACTCGACTCCCCCGGGCAACTCCTCGAGCTCCACGCGGGCCGGTCGGCCCATGTTGGCACATCGTTGCCGCGCGGGACGCCACGGTGGCCGGACACTGTCAACAGTGGGAAAGCAGGTGACAACGCAACGTCACGCCCGGCACACTGGCACACCCGTCGTGCTGATCACCGGACATCACGTTGATCACGCCGACGAAGTCGGCGTACTCCCCGCTGGTCGCCACCCTGGACTCCGACCTCGCGAACGTCTCGGTGTCCACGGTGATCCGGGACACCGACCGCAGCGCACACCGGTGCGTGCCGCAGTCGGCCGCGCTCGTCGCCGCGTTCTGCTGGGACGAGCAGGACTCCAGCACCCAGGCGTGGTATCCGCAGGCCGTCACGACGACGGCGGACGCCAACGTCCGCGCCACCTACGCGGGCTCGGAGGTGATCCTGGCCAGTTGGTACGACGCGGACGACGACGGCATCGACAAGGGTGTGCGGCTGACGGACTCCAGCCGGACGGGACCTACCAGGCGCACGACCTGCCCTACGTGGTGCCCCCAACCAGGGTGACCTCGCGACCTACGAGCCGGGCGGAGCTGTGCAGCGTTCGGTGTTCGCGATCCGGCCGTCGGCGTACTGACCGACGGCAGCACCTGGCCACCCGGGGGAGTTGCGGCCTACATGCCCGCGTGGTTATGTAGCCGTATGGCGACAAGCTTCGAGGTGCTGGCCGAGCCCACTCGCCGGCGCATCCTGGACCTGCTGCTGGAACGCCCCCGCTCGGTGGGCGAGCTGGTGGAGCAGCTGCGGCTCAGCCAACCCGGTACGTCCAAGCATCTGCGGGTGCTGCGGGACAACGGTTTCGTCCGGGTCCGCCAGGACGCCCAGCGGCGGTGGTACGAGATCCGCCCCGAACCCCTCGCCGAGGTGGACGCCTGGCTGGCGCCCTACCGCAGACTGTGGGACCACCATCTCGACGCGCTCGAACGCCACCTCGACGCCATGCCCGAAGACGCGCCCGGAACCGGGCCGGACGGCGCACGAGGGGCCGGTTCGCGACCGGGGTCCTGACCGTACTCCCCCGCACGTCAAGGCGCCCCTGACAGCTGTCAGGGGCGCCTTGACGTAGGAAGGAAGCGGGAGCCTCAGCGGCGGCGCCTGGTCGAGGCCCGCAGGAACTCGCGGTTCATGTCGGCGATGCTCTGCATCGGGATTCCCTTGGGGCACGCCGAGGTGCAGGCGCCGACGTTGGTGCAGCCGCCGAAGCCCTCCTCGTCCATGGCCGACACCATGTCCATGACCCGGCCCTCGCGTTCGGGGGCGCCCTGCGGCAGTGCGTTGAGGTGGTTGATCTTCGCGCTGGTGAACAGCATCGCCGAGCCGTTCGGGCAGGCCGCCACGCAGGCGCCGCAGCCGATGCACTCCGCGTGCTCGAAGGCGTAGTCGGCCGCCTCCTTGGGAACCGCGGTGGCGTGCGCGTCCGGCGCGCTGCCCGTCGGGGCGGTGATGTAGCCGCCCGCCTGGATCACCCGGTCGAACGCCGAGCGGTCGACCACGAGGTCCTTCACCACCGGGAAGGCCGAGGCCCGCCACGGCTCCACGTCGATCGTGTCGCCGTCGGAGAAGTGCCGCATGTGCAGCTGGCACGTGGTGGTGCGTTCGGGGCCGTGCGCCTGGCCGTTGATGACCATGCCGCACGCGCCACAGATGCCCTCACGGCAGTCGTGGTCGAAGGCCACCGGCTCCTCACCGCGCAGGATGAGGTCCTCGTTGAGGATGTCCAGCATCTCCAGGAAGGACATCTCCGGGCTGACGTCCTCGACCCGGTAGGTGACCATGGCGCCCTTGTCGTCGACGGAACGCTGCCGCCAGATGCGCAGGGTGAGGTTCATGCGTAGCTCCGCTGGGTGGGGTGGACGTACTCGAAGCTCAGGTCTTCCTTGTGCAGCACGGGTTCGGCGCCTGCTCCGGACCACTCCCAGGCCGCGACGTAGGTGAAGTTCTCGTCGTCACGCTGCGCCTCGCCCTCCGGGCTCTGGCTCTCCTCGCGGAAGTGGCCGCCGCAGGACTCCGAACGGTGCAGGGCGTCCAGGCACATCAGCTCGGCGAGCTCCAGGAAGTCCGCGACCCGGTTCGCCTTCTCCAGCGACTGGTTGAGCTCGTACCCCGTGCCCGGCACCTTCACCCGGCGCCAGAACTCCTCCCGCAGCTGGGGAATCCGCTCCAACGCCTTGCGCAGGCCGGCCTCGTTGCGCGCCATTCCACACTCGTCCCACATCAGCTCACCGAGCTCGCGGTGGAAGGAGTCCGGCGTACGGTCGCCGTCGACGGCCAGCAGCCTGCGCAAGCGGTCGTTGACACCGGCGACGACCGCGGAGACCTCCGGGTGGTCCGGTGCGACCTTCTCGTTGGGAGCGGTGGCGAGGTAGTCGTTGATCGTCGCGGGCAGGACGAAGTAGCCGTCCGCGAGCCCCTGCATCAGCGCACTGGCGCCGAGCCGGTTGGCGCCGTGGTCGGAGAAGTTCGCCTCCCCGATCGCGAACAGCCCCGGCACGGTGGTGGACAGGTCGTAGTCGACCCACAGCCCGCCCATCGTGTAGTGGACCGCGGGATAGATGCGCATCGGCCGGGTGTAAGGATCCTCGGCGGTGATCCGCTCGTACATCTCGAACAGGTTGCCGTAGCGCTCCTCGACCTTCTCCCGGCCCATCCGCGCGATCGCGTCGGCGAAGTCGAGGTAGACGCCCTGGCCTCCGGGTCCGACGCCCCTGCCCTCGTCGCAGACGTTCTTCGCCGCCCGGGAGGCGATGTCGCGCGGCACGAGGTTGCCGAAGGAGGGGTAGATGCGTTCGAGGTAGTAGTCGCGCTCGTCCTCGGGGATCTGCTCCGGCGGCCGGTCGTCGCCCTTGGCCTTCGGCACCCAGATCCGGCCGTCGTTGCGCAGCGACTCGCTCATCAACGTGAGCTTGGACTGGTGGTCGCCCGAGCGCGGGATGCAGGTGGGGTGGATCTGGGTGAAGCAGGGATTGCCGAAGTACGCACCGCGCCGGTGTGCCCGCCAGATCGCGGTTGCGTTGGAGTTCTTGGCGTTGGTGGACAGGTAGAAGACGTTGCCGTACCCACCGGAGGCGAGCACCACCGCGTCGGCGAGGTGGATCGAGATCTGGCCGGTCACCAGGTCGCGGGCCACGATGCCGCGGGCGCGACCGTCGACGACGATCAGGTCCAGCATCTCGGTGCGGGCGTGCATCTCGATGTTGCCGGCGTCGATCTGGCGGCACAGCGCCTGGTACGCCCCGAGGAGCAACTGCTGGCCCGTCTGGCCGCGGGCGTAGAACGTGCGCGAGACCTGCACGCCGCCGAAGGACCGGGTGTCCAGCAGGCCACCGTACTCACGGGCGAACGGCACGCCCTGGGCGACGCACTGGTCGATGATCTCCACCGACACCTCGGCCAGCCGGTGCACGTTCGACTCACGGGAGCGGAAGTCGCCGCCCTTCACGGTGTCGTAGAAGAGCCGGTGCACCGAGTCGCCGTCGTTGCGGTAGTTCTTCGCGGCGTTGATCCCGCCCTGCGCTGCGATCGAGTGCGCCCGGCGCGGGGAGTCCTGGTAGCAGAACTGCACCACGCGGTAGCCCTGCTCGGCCAGGGTCGCGCCGGCCGAACCACCGGCCAGGCCGGTGCCGACGACGATCACCGTGTGCTTGCGGCGGTTGGCGGGGTTGACCAGCTTCGCCTCGAACCGGCGGCGGCCCCACCGCTCCTCGATCGGGCCGTCGGGTGCCTTGTGGTCGACGATCGGGGCGCCGAGGACGTACGGCAGGTCGGTACGGGAGGTCTCGAACTCGGAGGTGTCGAACTCAGATGTCATGTCAGCTCACGACTCCGGTCATGACCGCGACGGGGACGACCAGGAAGCCGGCCGTGAGCACCACCGCGAGGACGTTCGCGGTGGCCTTCAGGCCGCGGTCGCGGGCACGGTTGTTGGCGCCCAGGGTCTGCGCGGCACTCCAGAAGCCGTGCCGGATGTGCAGTCCCAGGGCGAGCATGGCGAGGATGTAGACGACGTTGACGTACCACACGCGGAAGTCGGCGACGACGTTCTCGTACGGGTGGTGCGCGCGCCCGAGCGGGTTGATGGTGAGTGTGGTCAGGTCCAGGATGTGCCACACGATGAACAGGCCGAGGATGACGCCGCCCCAGCGCATCGTGCGGGTGGCGTAACTGGTGCGCGCCGGCGGCCGGTGCTGGTACCTGCTCGGCCGGGCCGACACGTCGCGGCGGCTCAGTTGGTACGCCGCGATGCCGTGGGCGACGACGGCGCCGACCAGCACCACGCGCTGCACCCAGAGGAAGCCCGAGGAGGGCAGCGCCGGCGAACCGATGGTCCGCAGCCAGCCGGCGTAGTGGTTGAAGTCCGCCGCGCCGAAGAAGATCTTGAGATTGCCGAGCATGTGGACGACCAGGAAGGCCAGCATGATCACGCCGGTGCCGGCCATGACCGCTTTCTTACCGATGGTCGAGGACCACAACGTTCGGGCCACGGACGGCCGGGCCGCACCTGTCGCCAATGCCATGAGTCCCCACGGTAGAAGCCGGTTGGCGACAGGTCCAAGACATGGATTAGCTTGTTTCGATAGCTAGCGGCTATGGTAACCGTGTGCAGCTGCAGCAACTCGCCTACTTCGTCGCGGTCGCCGAACTCCGGCACTTCACCCGGGCCGCGGAGCGCGTGCACGTCGCCCAGCCATCGCTGTCCCAGCAGATCCGCGCCCTGGAACGGGAACTTGGCGCCGAGCTGTTCCGCCGGGCCCGGGGCAACATCGCGTTGACAGACGCCGGTGAAGCCCTGCTGCCGTTGGCCCGCCGGATCCTCGCCGACACCGACACCGCGCGCCTGGAGGTCCAGGAGCTCGTACAGCTGCGCCGCGGCCGGGTCCGCCTGGGCGCCACGCCGAGCCTGTGCACCGGCCTCCTGCCGGACGTGCTGCGCGCGTACCACCAGCGCTACCCCGGCATCCACCTGATCATCGAGGAGGCCGGCTCCCGTGATCTCGTCCGCGAGGTCGCCACCGGAAACCTCGACCTCGCCCTGCTGATCCTCCCGCTGCAAAGCCACGACCCGGCACTGGCGACCACCGAGCTCCTGCGCGAGGAGCTGGTGGTGGTCTCCCCGGCCTCCGAGCCACCGCCCTGGGAGGGCGGGCGGTTGCGGATCGAGGACCTGCGCGACCAGCCACTGGTGATGTTCCGGCGGGGGTACGACCTGCGTGAGTTCACCCTGGGCGCCTGCCGCGCGGCGGGATTCGAGCCGACCTTCGCCGTCGAGGGCGGGGAGATGGACGCCGTACTCGGCTTCGTGGAGGCCGGCCTCGGCATGGCCGTGGTGCCACGCATGGTGGCCGACCGGCGCGACTCCGTACGCGTGACCCGGTTCGCCGACCCCGGGCTGCACCGCACCATCGGGCTCGGCCGCCGCAACGACGTCGAGCCCCCGCGCGCCGCCCGGGAGCTGCGGCAGGTGCTGGTCGACTACCTGACCCGGGCAGCCGACGCCAACGACCTCCCGCCGGGCACCCGCGCGATCCGAGCCGGGAGCGGGACCGGGCGCCGCCGGCGTACGCCGAAGGCCGCCACTCCACCCGAGGACTGAGCCCGAGCCCTCAGCACGTCAGGACTCGCGGACCACCTCGTCCGGGTCCTTGTCCGGTCGCAGCCCGCGCCAGACGGGATGGCGCAGGCGCCCGTCCCGGGTCCACTCCGAGAACGCCACCTCGCCGACCAGCACCGGCCGGACCCAGTGGGCGCCGCGCGCCTCCGCCGTGGGCAGCCGCTGGTCGAACGGCTGGGTGCGCTGCTCCAGCGGCGCCAGCCGGGCGGTCAGGTCGGCGAGCTTCCCCTGGTCGAAGCCGGTACCGACCCGCCCCGCGTACACCAGCCGGCCCTCGTCGTACACACCGCACAGCAGGGCGCCGAACGTGCCGGCCCGCGATCCCTCACCGACCCGCCAGCCGGCGATCACCACCTCCTGGGTGCGGAGGTTCTTGACCTTCACCCAGGACGCGCTGCGCCGGCCGGGTTCGTACGGCGCGGACAGGCGCTTGGCCACCACGCCCTCCAGGCCCTGGGCTCGGCTGGTCGCCAGCGCGGCGTCCCCTGCGCCCTCGAACGCGGGCGGAACCTGGCAGTACGCACCAGCCAGGCCGAGTCCCTCCAGCGCCTCCCGGCGGGCGGTGTAGGGACGGGCCAGCATCGAGGTGCCGTCCAGGGCCAGCAGGTCGAAGACGAGGTAGACGACCGGCGGCTTGCCAGCCCTCGCGGTGCTGCCGGTGCTGCCGGAACTGCCGGCCGCCGCGCGGCGGCGTCCGCGTCCTGAGCCGGGTCCGTGCATGCGGGCCTGGAGCAGCTCGAAGCTCGGCCGTCCCCGCTCGTCCAGAGCGACCACCTCACCGTCCAGCACGCACCGCCGGCCCGGCAGCAGGTCCGCGACCGCGCCCACCTCCGGATAGGTGGTGGTGAAGTCACGACCGGACCGGCCGAGCAGTATGACCTGCCCGTCGGCGACGTAGGCGACCGCCCGGACTCCGTCCCACTTCATCTCGAACGCCCAGCGGTGCTGGTCGGCGGCCGGTGGCATCGATCCGGGCGTCGCCAGCATCGGCGCGACGTGTGGCAGCCCGGGGAGTCCGGGTGGCCCGGGGAGTTCGGTCACCCCTCGATCATCGCCGGTCGTACGCCCAGATCGTGCTGGTCGTGCCGAGCAGCCGGACCTCGTGCCGGTCCCGCAGCCGAAGCGTGGCCGGGACCGCCTGCTTCGGCAGCTCCGGCACCAGCAGGACGACCCGTCCGCCCGGGCGGGTCACCCGGGCCAGCTCGGCCATCACGTCGGCGATCCACACCGCCGGGTCACCCTGCACGGCGTACTGACGCCCGAACGGCAGGTTGGACACGACGGCGTCCACGGACGCGTCCGGCAGGTCGAGGTCGCGAACGTCGCCGTCCTGCACGTGCGGGGTGTCGGCGTTGCGCCGGCTGGCCGAGACCGCGCTGGCGTCGATGTCGCGGCCCTCGACGTCCCAGCCCACCGCCTTGGCCTCGGCGAGGATCGTGCCCGAGCCGCAGCACGGGTCCAGCAGGGTGCCGGACAGGCCGGACCTGTCAGCCCTGTCCGCCCTGCCCGGCGAGCCGGGCTTGCCGGATCTGTCCGGTCGACGGCCCGGCGGGTCGCCGGCCAGCGCCACCATCGCGGCGGCGAGCGGCGGGCGCAGCGCACCGGGACGTTCGGACTCACGGCCGCCGTGCTGGCGCATCCGTACGGTCGTCAGCCGCAGGCCGGCGACGAACCGGCCCTTGACGTACTCCAGTGCCCACACCTCGATCTGGGCGGGGTCGTCGGGCCGCCAGCCGGGCTCGGCGTCACTCACCCCGGCGTCCAGCGCCCGGCGCAGCTCGGTCCGCTTCCACGTGCGCTCCTGCAACACCCTGGCCACGACGCGGTACGTCAGTCGCTGCCGCCCACCCCGTCCACGGCTACCGGTGCCCGGGTGCGTCGACCGCCACAACCCGGTGGCGGCCTCCAGCCGGCCCGGGCGCAGGACCCGGCGCACGATCCACGGTGGCTTGTCCCCTTCGGACCGGAAGGTCCGGCCGAGCTCGACGAACACGTCGTCGGCCGTACGCAGGCGCAGGAGGGCGGCCTCGCGTCCGGCGTCGACGGTGCACAGAACGACGTCCGCACGCCCGTCGTTGCCGACGTCGGTGACCTCCACGCCGGGCAGGCCGGCCAGCTCGCGTTGGACCAGCGGGGCGAGTCCGGGAGCGGCGAGCACGAACATCCGGCTCGTCCCCTGCGGTCCCGCCGTCTGCGGGCGTTCGGGCCGCTTCTGGTCCGAGCGCCTGGGTTCGGAACGTTTCTGGTCGGAACGCTTTTGTGCCGAACCACGCCGCTCGTGCCGCTCGTGGCGCTCGGGCTCGGTCTCCGGACGCGGGCGGCCCCGGTCACCGGGACGCCCTGGCCTGCCCGATCCACCTGCTCCGCGGGTCCCGCCACTTCTGCCGGCCGCGCCGGTCCCACCGGTCCCACCTGGACGGCCGGAACGGCCCGCCGACTGCCTGCCCGAACGTTGTGTCATAGGCGGGTCAGCCTATGGCATGCCCCGTACCCGGCACCGGGCCGCGACCCGCCTGGTGAGCCGCGGCCGGGCGTACGCTCAACCGGCGTTGCCGGCCTCTGCGGGACCACCGCTGCCGGCGGCCGGATCAGGTGCGTCCTCACCCTGCAGCGTGGACCCACCGGTGGCGACCGTCACGGCCACGTCCGGGTGAGGGAAGCGGACCTGCACGGACATCTCGCCCCCGGTGTCACCCGTCAGCCGGGAGCCCTTGAGCGGGCCGTCGAAGAGCAGTCGGTGTGACTCCTCGATCACCTCCCGGCCGCGCAGGTGCAGGCCGAAGAAGGTGACGTACGACGCGCCGGCGTACGCACCACTGTTCACCGCCGAACGCCGACTGTCGATCGGGTCGCTCGGCCGGGTGTTGGCGAACGCATCTCGGGTCACCTCCGTCGCTGCTCCTCCTCGTCGGTGGCCGCGTCCAATCCCTGGTGCGGTCCCAGATCAGCGCCGGTCAGTGGTGACGTCCAGGTCAGGTCGCCGACCCTGATGTCGGCGAGCAGGCCGCGTACCCACTGCAGTTCGGCGGCCGTGGCGGCACGGGCGTACTCCAGTTCCAGCAGAAGCAGCCGCGGCAGCCCGCCGGCGCGCAGGGTCTCCATCACCCCGTCGAGGGTGGCCATGCTGCCCTCCAGGCCGGCCACCCGGGTGCCGAGGCTGCGCACGGCCTCCTCGACCGGCAGGCAGCCCAGCAGCGACACGGCGGCGGTGAACGTCGGCCGGTCCCCGTCGGTCCGCTCCAGCAGGCCGCGCAGCCGCGCGGCGAGCTCGGCCCGGCCGTCGGCAGTGATCTGGTAGACCGTGCGCTCCGGCCGCCGGCCCTCCCGACTGGTCTCCACCGGGACGATCAGCTCGTCGTTCATCAACCGGTCGACAGCGTGGTAGAGGCTGCGGGGAAGCCCGGTGATGTAGTCCTTGTGCGTGTCGACGATGAGCCGGTGCAGCTCGTAGGGGTGCCGCGGCCCCTGCAGCAGCAACGCGAGCACGGTGAGGCCCACCAGGTCGGCGGACTGCCGGCGGACCACGTGGCGCCCTCCCCCGGCGGCCGGCCCGCCACCGATCGCACCGCGCCCCGGCAGCACGGCGAGTCGACCGCCGGCCCTTGTTAGCGCTATGCCCTATTGCAGATTGCAATAAGGCACAGCGTAGAGAGCGTAGGCCTGCGGGGTGAACGGTTCGGAGAAACCGAAGCTCGCGGGCTCAACGACCTGCCGGCACGATCGCCTCGATGTCGGGCACGAGCTCACCCAGCAGTTCGAGCGACTCCTCGTCCCACGGTCCGGGCGGCGCGACGATCGCGTGGTCCATGCCGGACGCCGCGAGCTCGGCCAGCCGTTCGAGCACCCGCGCCGGCGAGTCGGTGCCGTCCCGCCCGTCCCGGGAGATCGCCACCGACATGGCGATCGTCTTCTCGATCTCGTCGTAGTCGCGCCCCTCGGCCTCGCAGTGCTCGCGCAGGACGGCGAGCTTGTGCTTACGGACCGCCTCACCGTCCGGGATGTCGAAGAGGTTGCAGGCGTCGGCGTACTTCGCGACGTACCGCAGCGTCCGGCGCTCCCCCATCCCTCCGACGAGGATCGGCGGGTGCGGCCGGGTCAGGGCGTTGGGCGAGTTCAGCGGGTCGGCGAGGTGGTAGTGGTCACCGGCGTAGGGCGACCGGTCGCCCCGCCACATGTGCAACGCGATCCGGAGCACCTCCTCCAGCCGGGCGAAACGCTCCTTCGTCGGCGGGAACGGGATGCCCAGCCCCTCGGCCTCGCGGGCGTTCCAGGCGGCGCCGATGCCCAGCCAGGCCCGGCCACCGGACAGGACGTCGAGCGTGGTCACGGTCTTCACGAGGAGACCAGGATGCCGGTACGGCGCGGCGGTGACGAGGGTGCCGAGCCGGATGCGTTCGGTCTGGCCCGCGGCGTAGGCGAGCGTGGTGTAGCCCTCGAGCATGTCCAGCTCGGCGGGGCCGTTCATGCCGATCTGAAAGAGGTGGTCCATCACCCAGAGGGTGTGGAAGCCGGCCTGATCCGCGATCCGGGCGAGCCGGCCGACGTGGTGGCCGATCCGTTGCGGGCCGTCGGGCCAGGTGAAGTTGGCGATGGACAGGCTGATGCGCATGGGCGCGCTCCTTCGTTAGCTGCCTAACGTTGTGCGGCTAGCATAGCCGGGAAAGGAGCGATGCGAGCGAACCGAACGCAGCGGGCAGCCCGAGCCGGACCGCCGTGTCGACCTGGCCCAGGGGCCTGGGATCTGTCCTAGACGGCCGGCGGGCGGTGTTCGTACGGCGTGGACAACACGATCAGCGAACGGGTGGAGACGTTGGCCTTGGACCGGATCCGGGCCAGCAACTCCTCCAGTGCGCGAGGACTCGTGACCCGGACCTTGAGCAGGTAGTTCTCGTCGCCGGCGACCGAGTGACAGTCCTCGATCTCGGGCACGTCCTGGAGCAGGTCGGGTGAGTCGTCGGGCTGGCTGGGGTCGATCGGCTTGATCGAGATGAACGCCGTCAACGGCAGGTCGAGCGCCTCGTAGTCGACGACCGCGGCGTATCCCTTGATGATTCCGCGCTGCTCCAGCCGGCGGACGCGCTGGTGCACGGCCGAGGTGGACAGGCCGGTGAGCTTGCCCAGCTCGGTGTACGACATCCGGCCGTGGGAAGCGAGCAGCCGGACGATCTGACGGTCGAGGTCCTCCACGCCGGTCACCGTACCGTGCGAACCCTGGACTGGTCAGTCCGCGATCTCACCGCCGGCATCGCCGTCTCGCCGGCCACCTCGGGCACCGCCTCAGCCATCGAGGACCACCAGGTCGCGGGGACGCAGGTTGACCGCCTCCACGCCGGTTTCGGTGACCACCACGATGTCCTCGATCCGGGCGCCGTGCCGGCCCTCGAAGTAGATCCCGGGCTCGATCGAGAACGCCATGCCAAGCTCCAGCGGCAGCGTGTTGCCGGCCACGATGTAGGGCTCCTCGTGGCTTTCCATGCCGATGCCGTGCCCGGTGCGGTGGATGAACTCCTCGCCGTAGCCCGCCTCGGTGATGATCGTGCGCGCGACCGCGTCGACCGACTCGGCGGTGACGCCCGGCCGCACGTGGGCGCAGGCAGCCTCCTGTGCACGCTGGAGAACGTCGTAGTAGCGACGGAACTCCGCCGAGGGCTCGCCGCCCACGGCGTAGGTGCGGGTCTCGTCGGAGCAGTAGCCGGCCGCCGTGGTCCCCCCGATGTCGACCACCACCGGCTCGCCGGCCTGGATCACCCGGTCGGAGACCTCGTGGTGCGGCGAGGCGCCGTTGGGGCCCGATCCCACGATCACGAAGTCGACCTGGACGTGGCCCTCGGCGATGATCGCGTCGTAGATGTCGCGGCCCACCTCGGCCTCGGTGCGGCCCGGGCGCAGCCAGTCACCGACCCGCGCGTGCACCCGGTCGATCGCTGCCCCCGCCGCGCGTAGCTCGGCCACCTCGGCCGGCGTCTTGCGCATCCGCAGCTCGCGCAGGACCTCCCCCGCGAGCTTCTGCTCCACGCCGGGCAGCGAAGCCCGGAAGGCGAGCACCTTCTCCGCCCACATGTGGTTGTCCAGCGCCACCGAGCCGACGCCGGGCAGCAGCTTGGCCACCAGGGCGTAGGGATCCTCGGTCTCCTGCCAGGGAACGATCTCCAGCCCCAGCTCCTCCACTCCGGACGCCTGGGCCGCCGCGCGCTCCAGGCCCGGCACCACCAGCACCGGAGCAGCCTGTGCTGCCCGCCCTGCCTGTGCGGGCAGCAGCAGACAGGTGAGCCGCTCCAGCGGCTTGGCGTCGTAGCCGGTGAGATAGCGCAGGTCGGGACCCGGCGAGACCAGCAGGGCGTCGACACCCGCGGCGGCCGCTGCCGCGCGGGCACGGTCGAGGCGGAGACGCAGGTCGGCGGAAGGCACGGAGGTCGTCACGCGGGCAAGACTAGGCCGCGCCACCGACAGCCCGCTCCGCCTCCCCGGCGACATCCCGGACACCGGCGGAATCCGGGGTGCGGCAGCCGGCCCGGAACGGATAGCTTTCAGCCCATGAGCCCACAGTCCGAGCACGTGGCGGCGACGCTCCGCCGCCTCGGCGCCGCCGGCACGGTGCACGTGTTCGACCAGGAGGTGCCCACCGCCGCCGCGGCCGCCGGCCGGCTCGGCTGCGACGTGGGCGCGATCGCCAACAGCCTGGTCTTCGTGTCCGGCGAGGAGCCTCTCCTCGTCCTCACCAGCGGTGCCCACCGGGTCGACACCAGGTATCTCGCCCGTACGCTCGGCCTGCCGAAGATCCGTCGCGCCGACCCCGAGCAGGTCCTCGCCGCCACCGGGCAGGAGGTTGGCGGCGTCGCACCGGTCGGCCACCCCGCGCCGCTGCGCACCGTCGTCGACCTGTGGCTGGAGAAGTACGACCCGGTGTGGGCCGGCGCCGGCGACCACCTCAGCATGTTCCCCACCAGCTACGCCGAGCTCGTCCGGCTCACCGGAGGAACCCCGGCTCAGGTCGCGCCCTGAGCAGCGCCGAGTGAGCTCGAGGCAGAGTTCGGCGAAACGGCTCGAGCCGACGGAGGCTCCCTGCCCTGTCGGCGGGTGGTGGTAGAAGGTTCGGATGCGAAGCATCAGCATCGAGGAACGCCGTGCCCGGCTGGGCCGCCGCCACCGTCTGTCGGGTGGTGCGCAGGCCGCGGGCCCGGTCGAGGCGGCCGAGGCGGTGGTCGCCCTGCACGCCACCGACCCGGCCACCGTCTTCTTGTCCGTCGCGGCCCGGACCGGCTCCGCGGGCGCGGGGGAAGCGGCGTCGGTCGAGGACGTCGAGAAGGCGCTGTACGCCGAGCGCACGCTGCTGCGGATGCTCGCCATGCGGCGGACGATGTTCGTCGTCCCCACCGTGACCGCGCCGGTGCTGCAGGCGTCCTGCACCCTCGCCGTCGCCGCACAGCAGCGGCGCAGATACACCCAGCTGATCGAGGCCGCCGGCATCGGTGACGGCGCCTGGCTGAAGGACGTCGAGGAGTCCACGGTGCGGGCACTGGCCGCGCGCGGTGAGGCCACCGGCGCCGAGCTCGCCGGCGACGAGCCGCGACTGCGGTCACGGGTGACGATGGCCGAGGGCAAGTCCTACGGCCGCGACCAGAACATCACCACCTGGGTGCTGCTCCTGCTCGCCGCCGACGGCCGGATCGTCCGGGGCCGCCCGCGCGGGTCGTGGACGAGCATCCAGTGGCGGTGGGCGCCGGCCGAGTCGTGGTTGCCGGGCGGCATGCCGGAGCTGCCGGTGGAGATCGCGCGGGCCGAGCTCGTGCGTCGATGGCTGGCGGCGTTCGGCCCGGGCACGGTCGCCGACCTGCGCTGGTGGACCGGCTGGACCGCTCGCGACGTCAAGGCGGCCCTGACGCGGGTGCGGCCGGTGGAGGTCGACCTCGACGGGCAGACCGGGCTGGTCCTGCCCGGCGACGACGAGCCCACGCTTGCGCCGGAGCCGTGGGTGGCGTTCCTTCCCGGCCTGGACCCGACCGCCATGGGCTGGGGTGAACGCTCCTGGTACCTCGGCGAGCACCGGTCCGCGCTCTTCGACCGGTCCGGCAACATCGGCCCCACGGTGTGGGCCGACGGCCGGGTCGTGGGCGGCTGGGCCCAACGTCCTGACGGGGAGGTGGCCTACCGCCTGCTGGAGGACGTCGGCTCCGACGTCGCCCGGGCGGTGGAGGAGCAGGCCGCACGGCTGCACGCCTGGCTGGGCTCGACCAGGGTGGTCCCGAGATTCCGTACGCCGCTGGAGAGGGAGCTCGCTCGCTGACGGCTGCCCGCCGACGGCCCGCCGGTCGTCGTTCCCCGGTCACGCTTCCGGCGAGGTGTCGGTGAAGTCGTCTAGGTTGTCGCCATGCCGAGCGCCGCCAGTGAGAAGACGCTGCTTCTCGACACCGCGTCCTTGTACTTCCGCGCCTTCTTCGGCGTGCCCGACTCCATGCGCGCCCCCGACGGCACGCCGGTCAACGCCGTCCGCGGGCTGCTGGACTTCGTCGCCCGCCTGGTGACCGACCACCGGCCGACCCATCTGGTCGCCTGCTGGGATGACGACTGGCGTCCGCAGTGGCGGGTCGACCTGCTACCGACCTACAAGAGCCACCGCGTGGCCGAGGAGGTGCCGGGCGGGCCGGACGTCGAGGAGGCTCCCGACGCGCTGGAGACCCAGGTGCCGGTGATTCGTGCCGCCCTGGCGGCGCTGGGCATCGCGGTGGTCGGCGCACCGGGATGCGAGGCCGACGACGTCATCGGCACCCTCACCGCGCGCTCGCCCCGGCCGGTCGACGTGGTGACCGGTGACCGCGACCTGTTCCAGCTGGTCGACGACTCCCGCGCCGTCCGCGTTCTCTACACTGCCCGCGGTGTGGGGCGCCTCGACATCGTGGACGAGGCCTGGGTGGCAAAGAAGTACGCCATCCCGGGCCGGGCGTACGCCGATTTCGCCGTGCTGCGGGGAGACCCGTCCGACGGCCTCCCGGGTGTTCCGGGCGTCGGTGACAAGACCGCGGCCGGGCTGATCTCCAAGTACACCGACCTCGACGGGGTGCTCGCCGCGGTCGAGGACGAGAGCAGCGG
This sequence comes from Actinopolymorpha sp. NPDC004070, assembly GCF_040610475.1. Taxonomy (NCBI): domain Bacteria; kingdom Bacillati; phylum Actinomycetota; class Actinomycetes; order Propionibacteriales; family Actinopolymorphaceae; genus Actinopolymorpha; species Actinopolymorpha sp. NPDC004070. The sequence goes on from NZ_JBEXMJ010000006.1 coordinate 311,644, forward strand.
CCTGGCGCCCGGCCTGCGGCTCAAGCTGCGGCAGGCGGGCGACTACCTCACCGCCGCGCGCGCCGTGGTGGCCGTGCTGCCCGACGCCGAGCTGCCCGAGGTCGACGCCACCCTCCCCGCCTCCCCGGTCGATCCGGACGGCTGGACCGAGCTCGTACGGACGTGGGGGCTCGGCGGTTCGGCCGAGCGGGTGGTGGCCGCACTGGCGCAGCAGGCCGGCTGAGGACGCAGCGGGTCAGGGCTCCAGCGTGTCCCGGTCCGCCAGCGCGGGGAAGGCGGCGTGCGGCTCGGTCTGGTACCAGAACGCCGTGGACGCGATGTCGTCCTCCAGCGGCCGGAAGCGTGCCTGACCGCTCAGCGAGGACTTGAAGCCGAGGGCCTGGACGGTCACCCGCAGGTCGTCGGTGAAGCGGATCGGGTCCTGGACGTGCCAGCGGTACAACCCGAACCTCTGCTGCGTCCGCATGAACCCGTCCGGCACGAGCACCTGCGGCATGCCCAGGTAGGGCGTACTGAACGTGCCGTACGCGCCCTTGGGATGCTCGAACGCCCACGCCCCGCCGAAGTAGTCCTCGGTCCCGGTGCCGCAGATGGTGGGGAACTCCTCGTCCCCGTCCAGGTAGAACTTCAGCTCGCCCTCGCCCCACCAGCCGTCGTGGTGGGACTCCCACGCGATGTAGGTCCCGACGTAGTGGCCCTGGCCGCGCACTCCGGACAGCAGCGTGTGCACCTCGCCGTGCGGCAGCGGGTCGCTGCGCCGCCACTGGGCGTGGAAGTAGGCACGGTCCGGCTCGACCTCGGTGAGGGCGTAGGTGATCTGGTAGAAGAAGCCGCGGACGGGCTCGGGGTCGAGGTTCTCCACGGTGATCCGGGCGTGCCCGCGAAACGGCATCTCCCAGTAGGAGTTGAAGCCGCCGGTGGGGTTGACCGCCACCGGGACCGAGTTGATCTGGGCGAACTCTCCCCAGCCGTGGCAGAAGAAGTCGCCGAGCGGCACCTCGACCGAGGGGCTCTCCTCACCGTCCCAGTAACACCGCAGGACGAGCCGGCGCCACGCCGTCGGCGTGACCGTGATCCACACGTGCTGGATCGCTCCGGGTCCGTCCACGTCGGCCAACGTCACCACCGACTCGCCGGGAATCTCTATGCAGGGACGGACTTTCCAGCCCTGGCCGAGCTCTCGCGCGGCACCTTCCCCCTCGGTGGCGCGCGCACCGCCGGCGCGTGACCCGTCGGGGTTCTCCGCACTGATCGACCTGGTCTGTGCGGACGAGAGCCGGCTCAGGTTGCCCAGGTGCATGCCGAGACCGTTGAAGTCGGACACGGGTTCCTCCGGTGGCGTCAACTCGTGCTTGCGCCGCAAGCCAACCGGATCGGTGGCACCTTCGGCCACCGCCGCGGGTGATCCTGACCGCACGCGGTCAGGATCACCGCTCCTGGTGAACGCCTCCTCAGTCGGCGTCGGAGGCCACCGAGGCGTACGCCACCACACCGCGTCGCAGCGCCTCCACCGTCGCCCGCGCCGTCTTGCGCAGCGGCCCGCCACCGGCCGCGTCGGCCACCTGGTCGGCAAGGTCGAGGATCTGCTTGACCCAGCGCACGAAGTCGCCGGCCGCGAACCCGGTCTCGTCGAGCACGTCGGCCAGCGGCGCGCCGGACGCCCAGCGGTAGGCGGCCCAGGCGAAACCGAGGTCGGGCTCGCGCAGGAAGTCCAGCCGGAAGGAGTCCTCCAGACTGTCCAGGTCGCCCCAGATCCGCACCACCGCGCCGAGCGCCTCGCGGGCCGCGCCGCCAGGCAGCTTGGGTGGCCCGACGTCGTCGGGGGTGCGGGACTCGTACGCCAGTGCCGACAGGCAGGCTGCCAGCTCCGGTGGGGTGAGGTCGTCCCACACGCCCTGGCGCAGCGACTCCGCGGCCACCAGGTCGAGCTCGCTGTAGATGCGGGACAGCCGGTCACCGGCCTCGGTGGTCCGGTCACCCTGGAGGTACTTCAGCTCGTCCAGCACCTCACACACCCGGTCGAACTGCCGGGCGATGGTGTTGGAGCGGGCCTCCACCCGCCGCTGCAGCCCCTCTGTCTCCCGGCCCAGCTTGAAGTAGCGCTCGGCCCAGCGGGCGTGGTCCTCGCGCTCGGAGCAACCGTGGCAGGGATGCGAACGCATTGCCGCGCGCAGGTCCTGCAGGTGCTGGTCGTCCTCGGCCGGAGAACCGCCGCGGCGCCGCCTGGGCAGGTCGGCGTGGTCGGGCGACTTCTGCCGCAGGGTGGATGCCAGGTCGCGGCGGTGCTGGGCGTTGCGCGGGTTGAACGACCGGGGCAGCCGCATCCGGCTGAGCGACTCCACCGGCTGGGGGAAGTCGACCAGGGACAGCTTGCGCACCCGGCGATCCTCGGTCAGCACGGTCGGCCGCGGACCGTCGCCACCGGCCGCGTGCCCGGGGTCGAGGACGACCGCGATGCCCGCCTGCCGCCCGGCGGGGACGGCGATGATGTCCCCGGACCGCAGCCGGCCGAGGGAGTCCACCACTTCCGCGCGCCGGTCGGAGCGACGGCGCTTGGACAGGGAGTTCTCGCGTTCCTTGATCTTCCGGCGCAGCGAGGCGTACTCCATGAAGTCGCCGAGGTGGCACTCCATCGCCTCGCGGTAGCCGTCCATCGCCTCCTCGTTGCGGCGGACCTGGCGGACCAGCCCGACGACGGCCCGGTCGGCCTGGAACTGCGCGAACGACGACTCCAGCAGCTCGCGGGCACGCTCCCGCCCGAACTGGCGGACGAGGTTGACGGCCATGTTGTACGACGGACGGAAACTCGACCGCAGCGGATAGAGCCGGGTGGAGGCGAGGCCGGCGACGGAGGCGGGTTCGAGTCCGGGCTGCCACAGCACGACGCCGTGTCCCTCGACGTCGATGCCGCGCCGGCCGGCCCGCCCGGTGAGCTGGGTGTACTCCCCCGGCGTGATGTCGGCGTGGGTCTGGCCGTTCCACTTGACCAGCTTCTCCAGCACCACCGACCGCGCCGGCATGTTGATTCCCAGGGCGAGCGTCTCGGTGGCGAACACCAGCCGTACGAGGCCCCGGGCGAACAGCACCTCCACGATCTCCTTGAACGTGGGCAGCATCCCGGCGTGGTGCGAGGCGATCCCTCGTTCGAGGCCCTCCAGCCACTCGTGGTAGCCGAGCACCGCGAGGTCCTCCGGCGGCATGTCGGCGGTACGGGACTCCGCGTAGGCGCGGATCTGGGCCGCCTGGTCGGGCCGGGTGAGGCGGATGCCGGCGTAAAGGCACTGCAGCACGGCGGCGTCACAGGCCTGCCGGCTGAAGATGAACACGATCGCCGGCAGCAGCCCCTCGGCCTCCAGCTTCTCCGCGACCTGCGCCCGGCTGGGAGTGAACGCGATCTTGCTTCCGCCACGCGGCTGCCGCCCGCGCCGCGGGCCGCGGTCGTCGCGGCGCGCGACCCGCCAGTGGTCGCGCACGATGCGGGCCAGCTCCGGGTTGACCTTCGCGCTGTCACCGGGCCGCCCGGTGTCGGCGAACAGGTCGTACATCCGCCGGCCGACCATCACGTGCTGGAACAGCGGGACCGGGCGGCGTTCCTCCACCACGATCTCGGTGTGCCCGCGCACCGTGGCCAGCCACTCACCGAACTCCTCGGCGTTGGACACGGTGGCCGACAGCGAAACCAGCTGCACCGACTCGGGAAGGTGGATGATGACCTCCTCCCACGTCGCGCCCCGGAACGGGTCGGCGAGGTAGTGCACCTCGTCCATCACGACGTAGGACAGGCCGCGCAGCGTCGAGGAGCCGGCGTAGAGCATGTTGCGGAGGACCTCGGTGGTCATGACCACCACCGGTGCCTCGCCGTTGATCGTGTTGTCGCCGGTGAGCAGGCCCACGCGTTCGGGGCCGTAGCGCTGGACGAGTTCGGCGAACTTCTGGTTGGACAGTGCCTTGATCGGCGTCGTGTAGAAACACTTGCCGCCGGTCTCCAGCGCACGGTGCACGGCGTACTCGCCCACCACCGTCTTGCCCGAGCCGGTCGGCGCGGCCACCAGCACACCCTTGCCGTCCTCCAACGCGGCGCAGGCGGTGACCTGGAAAGGGTCGAATTCGAAGTCGTAGAGCTGTCGAAACGCCTGGAACGAGGTGCTGTTGGCGGCCTGGAACCGGGCGTACCGCTCCGCCGGGGAGCTCATGACCCCAAGGCTACGGTGTCCCGCCCCCATTCACGCGGGGGCGGGTCGAGCCCTCAGCGCGGCGGCGGGGCGAACACCTGCAGCGCACCCGGGACGCACTCGACGGTCAGCGGGAGCGGGCCCATCCGCTCGCCGTCGGCGTACGCGGTGATCCCCGCCGAGGCGACGCTCACCGTCTTGGCGCGGTACATCGTCACGGCCGGATGCCCGACATGGGTGCCCTTGGACAGCTTCGGGAAGAGACGTACGAGTTCGGCCCGGGACACGGGACCGATCACCGCGACGTCCAGCAGGCCGTCGGCGGGGTCGGCGCCGGCACAGATCCGCAGCCCGCCGCCGTAGGACGGGGTCACGCCGACGGCGACCAGCAGGGCCTCCGCCGGCTCCTCCTCCTGGTCGAGCTCGAGGACGAAACGCTGGGGACGGAAGGTGCCCAGCTCACGGACCACCGCGAGGTCGTACCGCAGCCGCCCGCGTGGCCAGGTCATCCCGGCCACCCGCTCGGCGACGCGGGAGTCGAAACCGGCACAGAGCACCGTGGAGAACAACTGGTCGCCGACCCGGCCGAGGTCCTGCGCCCGGGTGTATCCCGCCACCACGATGTCGGCGGCCGCCAGCGGGTCGCCGACGGGAGCGCCGACGGACCGGGCGAGGTCGTTGCCGGTGCCGGCGGGGATGACGCCGAGCGGTGTGCCGGACTCGGCGACCGCCTGCAGCGCGAGGTTTGCCATGCCGTCGCCGCCGATCACCACCAGGCCGTCGACGCCTCGGGCAACCGCGCGGCGGGCGAGATCGGCCGCCTCGTCGGCGTCCCGTCCGGCTTCCCACCGGGCTCGTATGCCGGCCTCGGTCAGCCGTTCGGTGACCGGCTCGGCGAGCCGGGCACCGCGGCCGCGGCCGGAGGTGGGGTTGACCAGAACCGCGATCTCTCGGAGCACGCGGCGAGCGTAGCGCCCCTGTCGACCTACGGCAGCGGCGGTCTCGAACTCACAGGTGAGCGTGACCTGGCCACCGTGGCCGCTCCGTGGTCGTCGAGGGTCAGTCGTCGCGGCCGGCGCGCTCGATCCCCTCGATGTCGATGCCCTGGGCGATCAGCCGGGCCTTGCGCCGCCGGTCGGTCAGCCGGGCGATCTGCTCCGACGCCAGGAAGAGGATCGTCATCGGGAGGGCCAGGATGAGCATCGTCACCGGGTCGGTGGAGGGCGTGGCGACCGCGGCGAACACGAAGATTCCGAAGATGATCCAGGCGCGCGATCTCGCCAACGTCGCCGAGGACAGCACGCCGACGAGGTTGAGCATGACGACGAAGACCGGAATCTCGAACGCGACGCCGAACACCAGCAGCAGGCGCAGGACGAACGACAAGAAGAGGTCGACGCTCGGATAGTTGGACACCCCACTCGGGGTGAAGTCGATCAGGACGTTCAGGCCCTTGGGCATCGCGTAGTAGCCGACCACCACGCCGCCGATGAACAACGGCGCGGCCGAGCCCATGAACACCATCGTCCACTTGCGCTCGTTGCGGTGGAGCCCGGGCAGGATGAACGCCCACAGCTGGTACAGCCAGACCGGAGAGGACGCCACCAGCCCGGCGATCAGCGCCACCTTCAGCTGCAGCATCAGCGGGCCGGCGACGTCACCGAAGACAAGCTTGACGTCGACCTTCCGCTGCGCCTGGAGGTTCCTGATGGCCATGTCGAGCGGCTCACGCAGCAGGTCGAACAGCTGCGGATAGAAGATCCAGCCGAGAATCATCCCGATCAGGATCGCGCCCACGGCCTTGAACAACCGGGACCGGAGCTCGCGCAGGTGCTCGACGAGCGCCATCCGGCCTTCGGGATCCGGCGGAGGCTTGGAAGTACGCCGGACTCGCAACCGGCCGAGGGACAAGCTCACGACACTCCCAAGTAGGCGCCGCCCCGCTCAGCGCGGGCCGGCGCGGACTGGCTCACCTGTTGGTGCTGTTGGTGTGCTGGGGGTCCTCGACGGGCTGCTGGACCGGCTGCTGACCAGGCTGCTGGTAGGGCTGCTGCGCACCGTTGGTGGTGTTGGGCTGGTGGTAGACCGGCTGCTGCTGCGGGGGCGCGGCGACTTCCTGCGGCTTGTCGTCGTCGCGGACCTCCGACTTGAAGATCTTGAGCGCCTGGCCGAGGCCCTTGGCGGTCTGCGGGAGACGGGTCGCACCGAAGAGCAACACCAGGACGACCCCGATGATGATCAGCTCGGTCGGTCCAAGAGATCCCATGATTAGCCTCTCAGTCGGCGATTCTCGCTCGATGGTACGCCCTGATCCCCCGAACGAGGGATCAGGTCGGCTCAGCCTCCGTGACCGGCCCCGGCCGTGGCACCCCGACCTGATGAGGTCGGACCCCGACGTTCTGTAAGGCGGTCCCGGTGCCGACCGGCTTCGCGACCGGCCCCGCGCTGGCCCTTACCCGTTGTGGGCCGGGACCTCGCCGGAACGGCCCCTCCGGCTTCGGAGTGTGGTGCGTCCTCGGCACCTGTCCGCTCGGCGGCGACCTGCAGCTTGCGCTCGGCCGCGCCCAGCTCGGAGAGCACACCCTTGGCCCGGCGCCACAACCAGACACCGAGCAGGGTGTACAGAACCACCGCGAACACGGCGATTCCCCCGAAGATCAGGAGCCACATCACGGCGAGCAGACTAACGCATGTCCGATCGGCGATCCGCCGTGTCAGCGGTGTCAGCGGCGACACCGGCCGCGTCGATCGTTTCGTACGCCGCGAGCGCGTCCACCGCGTCCTGCCGGACGGCCTCGGCCAGCTCCGGCGGCTCCACCACCCGGGCGCCGCCACCCAGGCGAAGCGCCAGCCGCCGAAGCCACCGCGGGTCCGCGACCCGCAGCCGGACCCGCAGCGAGCCGTCCCGCAGCTCGGTCACCTGCTCGCAGGGGTAGTACTCCGCCACCCAGGCCGCGGAGGGTTCGAGCTCCAGCGTGGCCACGGGGTAGTCCGGCGAGGGACGGAACAGCCCCTCGGACAGGTCGCGGGGCCTGGCCTGCGGCGGCGGTGCGGCCGGCTCGTCCAGGACCCGCACGTCACTCACCCGGTCCAGGCGGAAAAGCCGGACGTCCTCGGCCCGGTGGCACCAGCCCTCGAGATAGGTCCAGCCCTCCGCCTGCAGCAGGCGCATCGGGTCGACGTCGCGCTCGGTGGTCTCGTCGCGATAGGGCACCCAGTAGCGCAGGTGGACCCGCCGGCCGCGGGCCAGAGCGTCCTGGAGGATCTGCCGGACCTTCGGGTCCTCGGCGGCATCGACCCGGACGGCCACCTTGTCCAGACCGGCGTCGACCTGCTCGGCGGCCTTCTCCAGGCGTTCGATCACCGGGTCGAGCAGCGCACGCTCCGCCTGACCGCCGGACTCCCGCAGAACGCGCAGCGCCACCAGCAGCCCCAGCGCCTCGTCCGCGGTCAGCCGGAGCGGGCGGGCCAGGAAGTCGGCGTTGGACACGTGGATGACACCCTCGCCCTCCACGGCGTCCATGTCGACCTCGATGTAGTCACCGGGCATCATGCCGGGCAGGCCGCAGAACCACAGCACGCCGAGGTCGGACACCAGCTGCTTCTCGGTGATGTGGAAGGTCCGGGCCACGTCGACGACCCGGGCGCCGGGATGGGCCAGGAGGTACGGCAACAACGCGAGCAGGCGGCGCACCTGCTCCTTCGCGCCACCGGGGCCGGCCGTGCGGGCGACCTCAGCCATCGTCGGCCACCTCCACCAGCAGCCCCTTCAGGTGCCGGATCACCGCCTCGCGCAGGTCCGGCGGGTCGAGGGCCACCGCGCCCGCGGCGTACCCGGCGATCTCCTCGGCCAGGGTCACCGGGTCGGAGAAGCCGACCTCCAGGACGTCCCAGCCGCTTCCGGCGGGAACGACCGACGACGCCCGCCGGCGAAGACCGTGCCCCGCGCCGGCGCGTACTCGGATCCGGGCCGTGCGGCGCGGCTCCTCGGCGGGAGACATCCGGGCCGCCTCGGCGCGGATGTCGACGCCCTCGGGGACGGTGAATGCACCCGGGCGGCCCACCGGCCGGACCGGCCCGGCGATCCGGGACAGCCGGAACATGCGGGTCGCGGCCCGGTCGCGGTCGTGCCCCAGGACGTACCACCGGCTGCGCCAGTTGAGAATCCCCCACGGCTCGAGCGTGCGGTGCTGCGCGCCGCCGGCACCTGGCCGGCGGTAGTCGAAGGCGACCACCGAGCGCGACTGCACCGCTCGCCACAGCGGCTCGAACGCCGGCTCGCTGGCCGGAAGCCGCGGCTCCAGCGTGGTCACCGGGCCGGTGTCGGCGCCGGTGTCGGCACGCACGTCGGCGCCCGCGTCGGGAACCTGCCCGGTCTCCGGCACCTGCCCCGAAGGCGACGTGGCCGCCGCTCCGGTTGCACCCGCCGCGAACCCGTCGGCACCGAGCTTGAGCACGGCGCGGGACGTGGCCTCGGCCAGGCTGGCGTGCTCCCACACCCGGGCGGCCAGGCCGAGCACGGCGGCTTCCTGGGCGCTGAAGGTCAACGGCGGCAGCTCGAACTCGCTGCGGCGGATGCGGTAGCCCACCTCGTCGTCGAACCCGCTGGCCACCGAACCGACCTCGATCGGGATGCCCAGGTCACGCAACTCGTCCTTGTCGCGTTCGAACATCTTCTCGAACGCCTCGGGAGTCTGCTCGCGGTAGTCCTCCACCAGCTGGCGCAGGCGGGCCTTGGGCACGAAGTGGTGCGACACCAGCAGGCAGATGACGAGATTCATCAGCCGCTCGGACTTGCGGGGCGCTGCCACGCGCGTCACCCCTTTCCGCGCGGCTGGTGCACTCGAGCCACTTCGAACAGACTAGCGACCACCGACGTGAGGCTATCGCACCCGAAGCTACGACACGGCGCGAAAGCACACAGGCCACGCCGAACCAACTCGCGCCCGGACCGAGCCGGTAGCGTCGCACCCTGTGATCCGATGGCGGGAAGGTGTCGCCGGCCAGGTCCGCCGGTCGTGGGCCGGAGCGGTGGAGCTGGACGTGGACACCGGCGAGACGGTGTTACCCGCGCTGGCGTACGTCGACCTGGTGGGCCGGCCCGAGCCCGGCGACCGCGTCTTGCTCAACACCACCGCCCACCACCTGGGCCTGGGCACGGGCGGATTCGCCCTGGTCGTTGCGCTACCCGACCGGCTCCCTGCCGACCCGGACGGTCCCGGGCACCTGGTCAAGGCCCGCTACACCCCGCTGCAGACCACGGTGCTCGGCATCGACGAGCCCGACTCCCCCGCGCACGCCCTGCTGGCCGACGCCGACGATCTTGCCGGCATGCCGGTGGTGGTGGCCGACCTGCACTCCGCGCTGCCGGCCGTGCTGGCCGGGCTGTACGACGAGGCGCCGGAGGCGTCGGTGGCGTACGTGATGACCGACGGCGCGGCCCTCCCGCTGGCGTTGTCCCGCACCGTGGCCGGGCTGGCGCGGGCGGGCTGGCTGCCCGCCGGCACGGTCACCGTCGGCCAGTCGTTCGGCGGCGACCTCGAGGCGGCGACCGTCCACACCGGCCTCCTCGCGGCGCGGCTCGTGCTCGGTGCGGACGTCGCCGTGGTGACCCAGGGGCCCGGCAACCTCGGTACGGGCACCCGGTGGGGGTTCACGGGGGTGGCGGCGGGTGAGGTGGTCAACGCGGTGGCCGCCCTGGCCGGCCGGCCGGTGGGCGCGCTGCGGTTGTCCCAGGCCGATCCGCGTCTACGCCACCAGGTGGTCTCTCACCACAGCCTCACCGCGTACGGCCGGGTCGCGCTGGCCGCCGCCGATCTCGTCGTACCCGACCTCCCCGGCGACTTCGGCGACCAGGTGCGGGCACTTGTCGAGCCGCTGCGTGCCCGGCACCGCCTGGTGCGAACGCCCGTCCACGGCCTGGACGCCGCGCTGTCCCGCGCTCCGGTCGCGTTGTCGTCGATGGGCCGGGGTCCCGCGCAGGACGGCGCCTACTTCCTCGGCTGCGCGGCCGCCGGACGCCACGCCGCCCGGCTCCTCCTCGACTGAGGAGGGGCCGGGCGGCGCCGGTCGTTTCCGGTTGTTCGGTTGTGAGATGTCGTGGTCGTGCCGCGGGCCAGGCCGTCAGTTGGCGCCGAGGATGTCCACCACGAAGACGATCGTGTCGGTCTTCTTCACGTCGGTCTGCGGAAGGTCCTGGCCGAAGCCCTTGTCCGGCGGCAGCACCAGCAGCACGCGGCTGCCGACGGTCTGGCCGACCAGTCCCTCGGCGAGGCCCTTCACCGGCGTGTTGGACAGCGGGAGGTTCTGGTAGCCGCGCTGCCAGGAGGAGTCGAACGGCTTGCCGGTCCGCCAGTTGACGGCCAGGTAGTGCATGTTGACCGTCTGCTTGGCGGTGACCTGCGGGCCCTTGCCCTTGATCAGCGGCTGCGCGACGAGCTTCTTCGGCGGGGTCGCCCCCTTGGGGACGGTGATCGCGGTCGGGATGTCCTTGGCGTCGGTCTTCACCACGGGCAGGTCCTTCGGCGGGGTGACCTTGGTGCCTTCGGCCTTGCTCAGCGGCTTGTAGGCCTTCTTCACGTCGATCACGAACACCAGGCTGTCGGTGCCCTTGATGCCGGCCTGCGGCTGGCCGTTGGCGCCGTAGCCGTCCTTCGGCGGGATGGTGATGAGCACCCGGCTGCCGACTGGCTTGCCGACCAGACCGGTCACGAAGCCGTTGATCAGCTTGCCCTTCTGGAGCCCGAACGAGGTGGGGCCGCCATGCTTCCAGGAGGAGTCGAACTCCTTGCTGTCCCGGCCGTTGACGCCCAGGTAGTCGACGACGACCTCCTGGCCCTCGGCGAGCTTGGGGCCGGAACCCTCCTTGATCACCTTGGACTGGGTGGAGGCGACGCTGAACGGCCTGGCGAAGGTGACGGTGGGCTTCTTGCCCGGGTCACCGGCGACCTTGACCGCGTCGATCGTGCTGGTCTTCTGCTTGGCGGGTGCGGTCGCCTCGGCCGACTTGGTGGCCTTGGCGTCGGGCGAACCGGACGAGTCGGACGAGCCGGACGAGCCGCACGCGGCGGTGACCACGAGCAACGACGTCAGGAGGGCGGCTATCAGGCCACGACGCACTTGAACACCTCGGAATCGGGAGACGGCACAAACAGTCGACCACACTAGACCGGGAACCTAAGACGTCCCTGAGCGACCCGCGGACGTACCGACGGGTGTACCGAACGTGACGTATCCCGGGGTCGCGGACGATTTCACATGCTCTGGATGAGCTTTTCCACCCGCTCGTCGACGCTGCGGAACGGGTCCTTGCACAACACCGTGCGCTGCGCCTGGTCGTTGAGCTTGAGGTGCACCCAGTCGACGGTGAAGTCGCGGCGGCGCTCCTGGGCGCGCTTGATGAACTCACCGCGCAGCCGGGCCCGGGTGGTCTGCGGTGGGACCGACTTCGCCTCGAACACCTCGAGGTCGTTGGTCAACCGCGTCATCTGGCCACGGCGCTCGAGCAGGTAGTACAACCCGCGGTCGCGGTGGATGTCGTGGTAGGCGAGGTCGAGCTGGGCGACCCGTGGGCTGTTCAGGGACAGGCCGTGCTTGGTGCGGTAGCGATTGACCAGGCGGTACTTCGCCACCCAGTCGATCTCGCGCTCCACCAGGGTCAGGTCGCCGGAGTCGACCGCCTTCAGGGTGCGTTCCCACAGGTCGAGCACCTTGGTCACCAGCGGCGTGGCGAGCTCACGGCGCTCGACGAAGTCGCGGGCCTTGGTGAAGTACTCCTCCTGGATCTCCAGCGCGCTGGCCTCGCGGCCGTTTGCCAGCCGCACCTTGCGCCGGCCGGTGATGTCGTGGGAGATCTCCCGGATCGCCCGGATGGGGTTCTCCAGGGTCAGGTCGCGCAGCACCAGCCCGGACTCGATCATCCGGAGCACCAGGTCGGTGGCACCCACCTTCAGCAGGGTGGTCGTCTCCGACATGTTGGAGTCACCGACGATGACGTGCAGCCGGCGGTAACGCTCGGCGTCGGCGTGCGGTTCGTCGCGGGTGTTGATGATCGGACGGGACCGGGTGGTGGCCGAGGAGACACCTTCCCAGATGTGCTCGGCCCGCTGGCTGACCGCGTAGACCGCGCCGCGCGGCGTCTGCAGCACCTTGCCGGCGCCGCAGATGATCTGCCGGGACACGAGGAACGGGATGAGGACGTCGGCCAGCCGGGAGAACTCGCCGTGCCGGCTGACGAGATAGTTTTCGTGGCAGCCGTAGGAGTTGCCGGCGGAGTCGGTGTTGTTCTTGAACAGGTAGACGTCCCCGGCGATGCCCTCCTCGCGCAGCCGGCGTTCGGCGTCGACCAGCAGGCCCTCGAGGATCCGCTCCCCCGCCTTGTCGTGGGTCACCAGGTCGGTGATCGAGTCGCACTCGGGGGTGGCGTACTCGGGGTGGCTGCCGACGTCGAGGTAGAGCCGGGCGCCGTTGCGCAGGAAGACGTTGCTGCTCCGCCCCCACGACACGACCCGCCGGAAGAGGTAGCGGGCCACCTCGTCGGGCGAAAGCCGCCGCTGACCGCGGAAGGTACAGGTGACGCCGTACTCGTTCTCGAGGCCGAATATGCGACGGTCCATGGTCACCACACTATGTCGTCGTGGCGTCGCAGGGGCGAAGCGAGCGAAGTTGATCTGGTCACGATGCGGCTACGCGGGTCCCCCGGGCGGCGAGCCGGTCGTGGGGCCGCCGGACGTCCCGCCAGGCGGGCCGTCGGGGGTCTCACCGGACACGTCGCCGGGCGCCTGGCTCGATGCCGAGCCGGGCGCCGAACCGGGAGCGGCGGACTCTCCGGCGGTGAGCAGCCGGTCCAGGGCGGGTCCCACCAGGCGGCGGAACTTCCGCTTCTGGATGCGGGTGCGGTCGAGCACGGCCACCTCGAGCTGGCTGGCGTCGAGCCGGCGGGTGCCGTTGCCGTCCTGGCCGAGAGCTTCCACCGCGAGGGCGAGCACCGTCGACAGGGACTGGCCCTGCTGGTAACGGCGTTCGAGGAAGGCGTTGATCTGCTCGGCGGAGCCGCCCATCGCCGCGTACCCGCGCTCGTCGGCGACCGACCCGTCGTAGGTGAGCCGGTAGATCTGGTCCTGCTCCGCGGTCTCACCGACCTCGGCGACGAACAGCTCGACCTCGTAGGGCTTCTCGGCGACGCTGGAGAAGATCGTGCCCAGGACCTGGGCGTAGAAGTTGGCCAGGCCACGGGCGGTCACGTCACGCCGGTCGTACGAATATCCGCGCATGTCCGCGCTGCGAACGCCGGCCACGCGGAGGTTCTCGAACTCGTTGTAGCGGCCGACCGCGGCGAACGCGATCCGGTCGTAGATCTCGCTGATCTTGTGGAGCGCGGGCGAGCGGTTTTCCGCGACCAGCACGATGCCGTTGTCGTACTGCAGCACGGCCACACCGCGGCCGCGGGAGATGTTCTTCCGGGCGAAGTCCGCCCGGTCCTTCATCTGTTGTTCGGGCGAGACGTAGAACGGCATGGTCATCGGGCTTCACCGCTCTCGTCGTCGGGGAACACCGGGGCGGTCGGACCGTCGGGACGGCGCCTTCGCCCGGAGAGCAGACGCTCCACCAGCGCGGCCACCTCGTCGTCGGGCAACCGGTGGAAGCCCGCGTCGCTGACCGTCGCGACCACGGGATAGATGCGGCGGAAAACGTCCGGGCCGCCGGTCGCCGAGTCGTCGTCGGCCGCGTCGTACAACGCCTGCAGGCACCCGCCGATGGCGTGGTCCTGGCCGGCGTCGGCGTGGTAGAGCTTCTTCAGCGCACCGCGGGCGAACACCGACCCCGAACCGATCGAGTGGAAGTCGCGCTCCTCGTAACGGCCGCCGGTGATGTCGTAGGAGTAGATGCGGCCGTTGCCGGTCTCCAGGTCGTACCCGGCGAAGAGGGGAACCACCGCGAGGCCCTGCATGGCCAACCCGAGGTTGGAACGCAACAGCATGCCAAGGCGGTTGGCCTTGCCCTCGATGGACAACGTGGTGCCCTCGAGCTTCTCGTAGTGCTCGAGCTCCACCTGGAACAGCCTGACCAACTCCGCGCCGACGCCCGCGCTGCCGGCGTACCCCACCATGGAGTACTCGTCCGCGGAGAACACCTTCTCCACGTCGCGCACCGCGATGACGTTGCCCATCGTCGCCCGCCGGTCGCCGGCCATCACCACGCCGCCCGCGTAGGTCGCGGCCACGATGGTGGTGCCGTGCGGCACCTCGTCGCTCACCGCCGCGCCGGGTGGTGTCCGACCACCGGGCAGCATCTCCGGCGCGTGCGCGCCCAGGAACTCGGCGAACGACGAGGTCCCGGTGGCGAAGAGAGCGTCGGGAAGACGCCCCGCGCCTGCTCGATCGGTGCCCACACCTCTCCTTCCAGTCCTGCTGGATGTGTCGTGGTGTGCCCGGCGGATCGCCACCGGACTCATCCGGAAACCTACCGGGGCGCGGCGACATACGGGGCACGAGACCTGAGATCCGCGCGACCTCGACCGGCAACCTGGGCGAACCGTGGCGGCCGGCCGAGTGCGGCGAGCACCGGAGGAACGCCGGGGCTCGCCGCGGACCGGCCGCGCGGTCGCGAATCTGCCGTCGAGGAAACGGCGGGCCGGTGGCTACTGGCCGCCCTTCTGGACGAAGCTGCGCACGAAGTCCTCGGCGTTCTCCTCCAGCACCTCGTCGATCTCGTCGAGGATCGAGTCGACGTCCTCGTCGATCTGGTCCTTGCGCTCCTTGGTGGCCTCATCGGCCTGGACGTCGGTGAGCTCCTCTTCCTCGGAGCCCTTGCGCGTGGTGCGGTGCTGCTGACCGCCCCCGCCGCCCTCTCGTGTTCCCATCTCGCCCCTCCCCGACCTACTCCACAGGGGTTGCTTTGGTACCGCCTACCTGGACCTTACAAGCGCATACCGACCAGGGGGAGGTACCCAGCGCACCAGAGTCGACACCCGACGGGCTTTGCCGGGCAAAACGGGGCGAACGGGAGTCCGCCCCACGCCCTGAACCGGACCCTCGGCCAGGTTTGGAGGCGGTCCACGCGGGTGAAAAGGCGCCTCGCCTGAGCCTGGGGCTGGACCTAGCCGCCGGTGATGGTGCGGACGAGCTCTTCCGCGGTCCGGCAGCGGTCAAGCAGCTGGCCGACGTGGGCGCGGGTCCCGCGCAGCGGCTCGAGGGTGGGAACGCGCTGCAGCGACTCGTTGCCCGGCAGATCGAAGATCACCGAGTCCCACGACGCGGCGGCCACGTGTTCGGAGTACTGCGCCAGGCAACGGCCGCGGAAGTAGGCGCGGGTGTCCTCCGGCGGCTGGTGCACGGCGCGTTCGATCTCCGCGTCGCTGAGGATGCGGGCCATCCGCCCGCGCTCGACGAACCGCGGATACAGGCCGCGCTCGGGACGCAGGTCGGCGTACTGAAGGTCGACCAGCTGGAGCTTGGGGTGGCTCCAGTCCAGCCCGTCCCGCTCGCGGTACTGCTGCAGCACGGCCAGCTTGGCCACCCAGTCCAGCTCGCGGGACAGCGACATCGGGTCGGACTCCAGGCGGGTCAGCACCGACTCCCAGCGGTCCAGGACGTCCCGGGTCTCCGGGTCGGTGTCGGCGCCGCTGCGGTCCTCGACGTACTTGCGTGCGTTCTCGAGGTACTCCATCTGGAGCTGGACCGCGGTCAGCTTGCGGCCGCTCTTCAGGGTCAGGAGGTGGCGCAGGCTCGGGTCGTGCGAAACCTCGTGCAGCGACGTCACCGGGTGCTCGACGCTCAGGTCGGTGGTGAGGAAGTCGTCCTCGATCATCGACAGCACGAGCGCCGTCGTGCCGGCCTTGAGGTAGGTCGCCACCTCCGACAGGTTGGCGTCGCCGATGATGACGTGCAGGCGGCGGTACTTGTCGGCGTCGGCGTGCGGCTCGTCCCGGGTGTTGATGATCGGGCGCTTCAGCGTGGTCTCCAGGCCCACCTCGACCTCGAAGAAGTCCGCCCGCTGGCTGATCTGGAAGCCGTGCCGGCTGCCGTCCTGGCCGAGCCCGACCCGTCCGGCGCCGCACACCACCTGCCTGCTCACGAAGAACGGCGTGAGGTTGCGCACGATGTCGGCGAACGGGGTCGACCGGCTCATGAGGTAGTTCTCGTGGCAGCCGTAGGACGCGCCCTTGTTGTCGGTGTTGTTCTTGTAGAGCAGGATCGAGGTCGACAACGGCGGCTCGGCCGCTCGCCGGGAGGCCTCCAGCATCACCCGCTCACCCGCCTTGTCCCACAGGACGAGATCGCGCGGGTTGGTCACCTCCGGCGAGGAGTACTCCGGGTGCGCGTGGTCGACGTAGAGCCGGGCTCCGTTGGTGAGAATCGCGTTGGCCAGCCCCACCTCCTCGTCGGTGAGCTGGCTGTCATCGGCCACGTCACGGGCAAGATCGAACCCGCGCGCGTCGCGCAGTGGGTTCTCCTCCTCGAAGTCCCAGCGGGCCCGGCGAGCACGGATCACCTTGCCGGCGTAGGCGTTCACGACCTGCGAGGACGACAGCATCGGGTTGACGGTCGGTTGCCCGGCGACGGAAATGCCGTACTCGGTCTCCACGCCCATTACCCGGTGCACGCTCATGGGACTCCTCGTCGCCAGTGTGGCATCGCCGCGTCGTCGCGAGCCCGAGCCGAACGGCTCATGCCCGCTCCGGCTCCTTCTTACGAGCGTACGCGGACAAGCCGTGTGTGTAGGGCAGCGTTAGCCGATTGTCGCCGGAGATACCGGTCATGACACCCGCGGGTGTCCCACTCGGACGAGCGGGACACCCGCGGGCTCTGGTGCGCGTTTCGTGTCCACCGGCAGGCGGACGTCAGGCGGTCGGTCAGATGCTGGTCAGAGGTACTGGCCGGTGTTGGCGACCGTGTCGATCGAGCGACCGGCGTCGGCGCCTTCCTTGCCCTGGATGAGCGTACGGATGAAGACGATCCGCTCGCCCTTCTTGCCCGAGATCCGCGCCCAGTCGTCGGGGTTGGTCGTGTTGGGCAGGTCCTCGTTCTCCTTGAACTCGTCGACGCAGGCCTGTAGCAGGTGCTGGACGCGCAGGCCCTTCTGTTGCAGCTCGAGGAAGTCCTTGATGGCCATCTTCTTCGCCCTGCTGACGATGTTCTCGATCATGGCGCCGGAGTTGAAGTCCTTGAAGTAGAGGACCTCCTTGTCGCCATTGGCGTAGGTGACCTCCAGGAAGCGGTTTTCCTCCAGCTCGGAGTACATCCGCTCCACGGTGCGCTGGATCATGCCGCTGACGCAGGCGTCCCGGTTGCGGCCGAACTCGCCCAGGTCGTCCTCGTGCAGGGGCAGGGTGGCGGTGAGGTACTTCGCGAAGATGTCCCGGGCGGCCTCGGCGTCGGGGCGCTCGATCTTGATCTTCACGTCCAGCCGGCCCGGCCGCAGGATCGCCGGGTCGATCATGTCCTCGCGGTTGGAGGCGCCGATGACGATGACGTTCTCCAGCCCCTCCACGCCGTCGATCTCCGACAGCAGCTGCGGGACGATGGTGTTTTCCACGTCGGAGGACACGCCCGACCCGCGAGTGCGGAAGAGCGAGTCCATCTCGTCGAAGAACACGATGACCGGCGTGCCCTCGCCGGCCTTCTCCCGGGCCCGCTGGAACACCAGGCGGATGTGCCGCTCGGTCTCACCGACGTACTTGTTGAGCAGCTCGGGGCCCTTGATGTTGAGGAAGTAGCTCTTGCCCTCGGTCTTGGCGTCACGCATCGCGACCTGCTTGGCGAGAGAGTTGGCGACGGCCTTGGCGATGAGCGTCTTGCCGCACCCGGGCGGACCGTACAGCAGCACGCCCTTCGGCGCCTTCAGCTCGTGCTCGCGGAAGAGGTCGGCGTGGAGGTAGGGCAGCTCCACCGCGTCGCGGATCTGCTCGATCTGGTTGCGCAGACCGCCGATGTCTTCGTACCGGATGTCGGGGACCTCTTCGAGGATCAGCTCCTCGACCTCGGTCTTGGGGATGCGCTCGTAGACGTAGCCGGAGCGGGGCTCGAACAGCAGTGAGTCGCCGGCCCGGATCGGGGTGTCGCGCAGCGGCTCGGCGAGCCGCGCGATGCGCTCGTCGTCGGTGTGGCCGATGACCAGCGCGCGGTCGCCGTCCTCCAGCAGCTCCTTGAGCATGACGACTTCGCCGACCTGCTCGTAGGACAGCGCGCGAACGACGTTGAAGGACTCGTTGAGCATGACCTCCTGGCCCGGGCGGAGCTCGTCGAGGTCGATGCTGGGGCTGACCGTCACCCGGAGCTTGCGGCCTCCGGTGTAGACGTCGGCGCTGTCGTCGTCGTTTCGGTTGATGAAGATCCCGAAGCTCGCGGGCGGCTGGGCGAGCCGGTCCACCTCGTCCTTGAGGGTGACGATCTGCTCCCGGGCCTCCCGGAGAGTTCCCGCGAGGCGTTCGTTCTGTGCCGTGATGTTGGCCAGCATCGCCTGCGCCTCGGCGAGCCGCTGCTCGAGTTGCCGGCTGTCCCGCGGCTGCTCCGCGAGCCGGCGGCGCAGTGCCGCGACCTCTTCCTCGAGGTAGGTGACCTGGCTGGCGAGCTCGTCCGGCGAGCGCGCCTCGCGTCGGTCGTCTGGTGCGGGCACGTCCCTCACCTCCCCAGTCACTGTTGCTTGTCCGCGCCCCTGCTACCGCGTGGACGTGGATCTCGCTGGTGTCCGCGCCGAGCCGATGCGCCGACGCCTCTGACCTTATATCTCCCCACCACCGACAGGTCACGCCCACAAGTCAGAACGTCACAAACCGATGGCGAATCGTGGCCGTTTCTTACACGCCAGGGGCCTACGGCCTTCCACACTACGGGCCGCGGCCATTTTCGCCACCACATTCGCCAGCACATTCGGTGCCGCGCCCGCTTCTGCCGCATGGGTCCTGGACGGGGGGCCTGCCGGGTCGGGGGTCCCCCGGAGCCGGCCCCGACAGCGGCCAGCGAGGGCGGCCCGGTCAGTCCGCCTGCCGGCCCGCGGCCCGCGGCCCGTCGTAGTTCTCGCCGTAGGAGCCGGGTGCAGGTCGGCGCCGGCGGCCGGGTGCGGTGACACCGGCGGCGAGCCTGCGGGTGGTCACCAGGAAGCCGGTGTGACCGATCATCCGGTGGTCCGGCCGGACCGCCAGTCCCTCCACGTGCCAGGTGCGCACCATCGTCTCGCTGGCCTGCGGCTCGGTGAAACCGCCGTGGGCACGTGCGGTCTCGACCGTCCGCGAGAGCTGGGTGGTCGTGGCGACGTAGCAGCACAGCACGCCACCGGGCACCAGTGCCTGGGCGGCCCAGTCCACGCACTCCCAGGGCGCGAGCATGTCGAGCACGATCCGGTCCACCCGGGGCCGGGTGGGTGCGTCCACCACGTCGCCCACGGTGAGGTCCCACGTCGGCTGGGGTCCGCCGAAGAAGCGCTCCACGTTGCGGCGTGCGATCGCGGCGAAGTCCTCCCGGCGTTCGTACGACGACACCCGGCCCGCCGGACCGACCGCGCGCAGCAAGGCGCAGGTCAGTGAGCCCGAGCCCGCGCCGGCCTCGACCACGTGGGCGCCAGGGAAGACGTCCGCGGCGACCAGGATCTGGGCGGTGTCCTTGGGGTAGACCACCGCTGCCCCGCGCGGCATGGAAAGGACGTAGTCGGACAGGAGGGGTCGCAGCGCCAGATAGGGGACGCCACCGGTCGACTTGATCACGACCCCCTCGGGCTGACCGATCAGGTCGTCCAGGGCGATTCCGCCACGATGGGTGTGGAACGTCTTCCCCGGCTCCAGCGTGACCAGGTGTTTGCGCCCCTTGTGGTCCTCCAGCCGGACCTGCTCACCGGCCAGCAGCGGCCGGGCGTCCGCGGCGTCCTCGGCCTCCTCGGCCGGCTCACCGGGCTCGTGACCGGAGTCCTCACCGGGCTCGTCACCGGGCTCGTCACCGGGCGCGACGGGCAGGTCGGTCGGGCCGGCCGGGTCGGCGCCGGGGTGCGGCCTGGAGTCGGGAACGTGCTCGGCGGAGGGATCGGTCGGGGACATGACGGGCAGCGTAACCAGGGGTCGGAGCAGGGTCAGGTGCGGGCCAGCGCCCCGTCGACGTCGGCGGTGGCCAGTACCCCGAAGACGCGTCCGTCGGGCTCGACCAGGAGGTACTCCGTGGCGGGGGTGCCGCCCATCGCCCGGACCAGCGCCTCGCCGGTGAGGCGTACGTCGAGCACCAGTCCCGGCTCGATCCGGCGGGCGACGTCACCCACCGAGATCCACGGCCGCCGGTGCTCGGGAGTGGCCAGCACCGCGGCCTCGCTGACGAGGCCGGTCGGACGGCCGTCGCTGCCGACGACCACCAGCGAACCCGCGTGCGCCTCCTGGGCTCGCCGGACCGCCTCCGACAGGGGAAGCTCCGACGGCACGGGCACGCCGCGCCGGGCGAGCGAGCGGGCGTGGATGTTCGGCAGCTTCCGCCTGATCTTCGCGCTCATCAGCGCCTGGCTGGAGCCGGCCCACATGAACATCGCCAGGAAGACGCTCCACACGATGTGCAGCAGGCTCGGCGCCCCCCACGAGCTGGCGAGGAGCGTCCACGGCAGGAGCAGCACGATGGCGGCGACGACGCGGCCGGCCCATCCGGCTACGGCGGTGCCGAGATGAGGCTGCTTGGTCACCGCCCACACTCCGGCGCGCAGGAGCCGGCCGCCGTCCAGCGGGAGCCCCGGCAGCAGGTTGAACAGCCCGACCAGCAGGTTTGCCCAGGCGAGCTGGAACAACGCGAGCTCGAGCAGCGCGGGGGCGGAGATCGCGGTGTGGCCGAGCGCGGCCAGGCCGGCGATGCCCAACGAGGTGAGCGGCCCGACGACGGCGACGGCGAACTCCCGCCACGGGGTCTGCGGCTCGCTCTCGATCTCGGACAGGCCGCCCAGGAACTGCAGCGTGATCGCACGCACCGGCAGGTCGAACTTCCTGGCCACCAGGACGTGGGCGATCTCGTGCACCAGTACCGAGGCGTAGAGCAGGACGGCGAAACCGAGCGCCGCCACGAACGACCAGACACCCAGGCCGGGCACCTGTGCGTCGACCACCGGCCGGAAGACGTACGCGATCAGCAGTGCGACCAGGACCCAGGACACGTTGACGTAGACGGGAACCCCGACAACCCGCGCGATCTGGACCGCGCCGGGCCGGCGCTGTGCCTCCCGGGACGGGTCGTTCTTCTCCACGTCGTGCACCATCGCCTGTCTCAGCCTGCTTCCGTCGGGTTGCGCGGACTCGACGTCCGGCGAACGACCAGGTCACGTGGGATGTTCCCGAGGGATCCTCCCTGGGGAGGCCACGCCCTCACCCGGCCCGGCGCCGTTGGTCGCGCACGGGCGAGCCGTGCGGGCGCCTCGCGCGCGGGCGAGGGGACACGTTACCGCCTGAACGGACCCGGCGGTCGCGGACGGAGCGGCGCAGATCGGACACCTGCTCGTCCGCGGGGCTGTCGGTGGGGTGTCCTACGCTTTCGGGCCATGGCGACTGCGAGCGAACCAGCGACCACGACGGTGACCACACCGGTTCCCCCACCGGCGTCCACCGGCGCGCCGGAGGGCGGCGCCCGGCCGGCGATCCCGCTCGCGGTGCTGTCACCCTCCCGGGCCAGTGACTTCATGACCTGCCCGCTGCGTTACCGCTTCCGGGTGATCGACCGGCTGCCGGAGCGGCCGAGCCCGGAGGCCACCCGCGGCACGGTGGTGCACGCCGTTCTGGAGCGGCTGTTCGACCTCCCGGCCGGTGGGCGGACGATCGAGGAGGCCTGCACGCTGGTCCGTCCGCAGTGGGACCGGCTGGTGGAGGCCGAGCCCGAGCTCTCCGAGCTCTTCGGTGACGAGGAGGGTGGGTTCGATCCCGAGCGGCTGGAGAGTTTCCTCGCCGGCGCGCGGGGGCTGCTCGACCGCTACTTCACGTTGGAGGACCCGACCCGGCTGGAGCCCGCCGAGCGGGAGATGTACGTCGAGTGCGAGCTGGACTCCGGCCTGCGGCTGCGGGGTTACATCGACCGGCTCGACGTCGCACCGGACGGGGCACTGCGGGTCGTCGACTACAAGACCGGGCGGGCACCCGGGCCGGGTTACGAGCAGCGGGCGATGTTCCAGATGCGCTGCTACGCGCTGATGCTGTGGCGGCTGCGAGGTGTCGTACCCCGTCTGCTGCAGCTGGTCTACCTCGGCAGCGGGGACGTGCTGCGTTACTCCCCCGACGAGGCCGATCTGCGCGCGACCGCCCGCAAGCTGCAGGCGCTGTGGAACGCCATCGAGCGCGCGCACACCACCGGCGAGTGGCGCGCCAGCCCGGGCCCGCTGTGCGACTGGTGTGACCACAAGTCGCGGTGCCCGGCGTGGGGTGGCACTCCTCCCCCGCTGCCCGCCCCCGCCGACGCCGACCCCATGCCGACGCAGGACACCTCCGAGGCGCCGTCACCGCACACGTCCGCGGTCGACCTGTAGGGCATGTCCCGAACCACCCCGCCCCCGAGCCTGGGGGTGGCGCGGTGAACCCCGCCGCCTACGCTCGGACCGTGCGCGGTGCCACTGTCCGAGACTGGCTTCGAGACCGCCCCGACCTGGTGGACGGGGCGGTTGCCTTCGTGCTCGTGATCGCCAGCGTCGCCGGGCTGAACTACCGCTCCTACGCCGGGATCACGTTCCGCTCGCCGGACGCCTGGGGAGTGGTGCTCGCCGTCCTGGTCGCCGCGCCGCTCGCCCTGCGTCGGCGGTTCCCCGTGACGGTCGCGGTGATCGTGATCTCGGCATACATGGCGCTCGGTTTCGCCGACTACAGCTCCTCCGTCGGCTCGGTGGCGGCCCTGCTGATGATCTACACCGTCGGCGCGCACAGCACGGCGCCGCGAAGCCTCGCGGTCACCGTGGCCACCACGATCGCCTCCATCGTCTTCCTCTACGTACAGCGCGACACCTACGCCTCGATCGGCATGACGTTCGACGCGATCACCGTCGGTCTGCAGGTCCTCGTCTACGGCGGCATGTGGAGCATCGCCCGCGCCATGCGTGCCCGCCGCCGCTACCTGGTCGCGCTGGAGGACCGCGCCAGCCGCCTGGAGCGCGCCGCCTCCGCGGAGGTCCGCGCGGCGCTGGCGGAAGAACGCGCCCGGATGGCGCGCGAGCTGCACGACGTGGTGGCCCACCACGTGAGCGTGATGACGGTGCAGGCGGGTGCCGCGCGGCGGACGATCGACCGGGCACCCGAGCGCAGCGTCGAGGCGATGCGGGCGGTCGAGCAGACCGGGCGGGAGGCGCTGGAGGAGATGCGCCGCATCGTCGGTGCGCTCCGCGCCGCCGACCAGGACGAGACCGACGGCAGCGTGCAGTTGTCCCCGCGTACCGGAGTCGCCGAACTCGGCCCGCTGCTGGACCGGGCCCGCGAAGCCGGCCTGCAGGTCGAGCTCACCGTGGTCGGCGAACCCCGCCCCCTGACCTCCAGCGTCGACCTGGCGATCTTCCGGGTCGTCCAGGAGTCGTTGACCAACACCCTGAAGCACGTCGGCCCCACCCGGGCGGCCGTGCTGTTGAGGTACGAACCAGAGGCGGTCGTCGTGGGCGTCACCGACGACGGCAGTCCGCGGCGCGGGACGTCCTACCCCGCCGCCGACCCCCAGCGGATCGACCACGGACTCGGGCACGGACTGGTCGGTATGCGCGAACGCGTGACGTTGAACGGAGGCACCTTGTACACGGGTACCCGGATGGTCGGCGGGTTCGAGGTGCTCGCCACCCTGCCGTTGACCGAGGCCGGCACGCCGGGCTCCGACGATTCTGGCGATTCCAACGGTTCCAACGGTTCCAACCGCCCTGGAGAGCCGAGGCACGGTTCCCCCGCGAGCCGGACCGCGCCGGACGAGGTGCCGTCGTGACGCCGGCCGTAGATCGCCCGAACTCTCCCGGCACGCCGGGCACGTCTCCGGGCATGTCTCCGGGCACGCCCGTACGCGTGCTCCTGGTGGACGACCAGCCCCTGCTGCGGACCGGGTTCCGGATGATCCTGGAGTCCGAGCCGGACATCGTGGTGGTCGGTGAGGCCGGTGACGGGCAGAAGGCGGTCGCGGAGTCCCGTGCCCTGCAACCGGACGTCGTCCTGATGGACATCCGGATGCCCCGGATGGACGGAGTGGAGGCCACCCGGCTGATCACCGGCACCGAACGCGGCGGGACCGTCCGGGTGCTGGTGCTCACCACCTTCGACCTGGACGAGTACGTCGTCGACGCGCTGCGCGCCGGCGCCTCCGGCTTCCTGCTGAAGGACGTGCCTCCGGAGGACCTGGCCGACGCCATCCGCATCGTGGCCCGGGGCGAGGCGGTCGTCGCGCCGACCGTGACCCGCCGGCTGCTCGACCGGTTCGCGACCGTCCTGCCGTCGGAGAGTAAGGAGTCGGCCAAGGAGCTCGCCCAGCTCACCGAACGCGAACGCGAGGTCCTTCGGCTGATGTCGCGTGGCATGTCCAACGCCGAGATCGCCGGTGAGCTGTACGTCTCGGAGACGACGGTCAAGACCCACGTCGGCAACGTGCTCGCCAAGCTCGGGTTGCGAGACCGCGTGCAGGCGGTGGTGTTCGCCTACGAGAGCGGGCTGGTCCGCCCCGGCGGTCGCTAGGTCACGAGGAGCCCTCAGGACTCGCGGGGCGCGGACGCGAGGCGGCGAGCATCACCAGCGGTGCGACCGCGATCAGTCCGGCGACGAACGCGACCAGGACGTATCCCCCGCCGGCGAACACCGCTCCCGACGCCAGGCCGGCCGACGCCGACGAGCCCCACACCACCGCGTCCACCGCGCCCTGCACCTGACTGCGCACCGGCGCCGGTAGCTCCCGGCTCAGGATCGCGCTGCCCCCGACGAAGCAGAGGTTCCAGCCGTACCCGAGCAGGAACAACGCCAGCGGAATCCCCACCGTGTGGGACGTGGGCGCCGCCATGGCCAGGGCGGCGGAACCGATCAGCACGCCGGCGCCGGCGCTGGTCACCGTCCGCCCACCGAGCCGGTCGGTGAGGCGTCCGGACAGCGGTGACAGCGCGAACATCCCGGCCAGGTGAGCACTGAGCACCCAGCCCACGACGTCCAGGCCCTGCCCGTGCCGGTGCAACTGCAGCGGAGTCATCGTCATCACCGCGACCATCGCCAGCTGGGCCGACACCATGCCGGCCAGGGCGACCCGCACCGCGGGCAGCCGCAGGACCCGGCCGACCTCACCGGGCCGAGGGCGTTCGCGGTTGCGCGGGTCACCGCGACCTGCCCGGGGCAGCAGACCCGCCACCACCAGCGCCGCGCCGGTGGTGAGGATCGCCAGCACGTAGGTGCCGGCGTACGGCGGGATCCCGGCGCGGGCGGACAGGTGCGCCGCCGGCGCGATCAGGCCCGGCCCGACCAGCGCGCCCACGGTGCTGCCCCACACCACCAGGCTGAGAACGAACGCCTTGCGGTCGGCCGGGTGCAGGTCGGCCACGGCGTAGCGGGACAGCTGGGCGCCACCGTTGCCGATGCCGAGCAGCATCATTCCCACCGCCAGCAGGGGAAGCACCGCCGCACCGACCGCGACGGCACCGACCACGGCGCCGAGGGTGGCGACCGCGTAGCCGGTGCGGATCCCGGCACGCCGCCCGCGGGTGCGCATGAGTGCGGACAGCCCCAGCGCACCCAGTGCGGTGCCGACGACGCCGGAAGCGCCCGGCACGCCGCTCCACGCGGGCCCGTAGCTGTCGCTGGCGAGCAGGCTGCCGACGGTTCCGGCGGGAACCATCGAGACGTTCATCAACACGACGCCCGTGACCAGCGCGACCGTCGACCGGCGCCGGGTGCGTGCGTCGGGCAGCCGGCTCGGGTCGGACAGGTCGGACGGGTCGTCCAGGTGGGTGGTCTCGGTGGGGTCGACGGACTCGGCGACGGGCGCGTCGAGCCCACCGGGACGCGCGGATTCGCCTCCGGATGCGGGCATGACACCACACCCTAGGGCCGCCCACCGACGGCCCCGAAACGCCTTCGGGTCAGCCGGTCGGTCAGTGCAGTCAGTACAGGTGGCAGGCGACGTCCACGTCGTCGGCCCGGCGCAGCCGCGGGTCCTCGCCGTCGTGGAAGTCCACCACGACACCGTCCCCTTCCACCTCGACGCTTCGCACGCCACGCCACAGCGGCTCGTCCGGGTCGGCGGAGCGCACGCGTTCCAGCAACGCGGCGACGTCCTCGGGCGCCCTGCCCCGGCCGGGCCGCAGGGTTGCCCGGTGCCCGGGCCGGGCGAGCTCCTCGAGGTTGCCGACGACGTCGCGTTCGGCCGCGTAGGTCTCCTCGTCCAGGCCGAGCCAGTGCTCCTCGAGCAGGGTGCGCAGGTCGCGGTTCTCCCAGCCGCACCGGTCGAACGCCGCCGGGCACCGCGGGTGGAACGAACACCCCAGCGGTGGGGCGGCGGCGTCCGGAATCTCCCCGCGGGGCAGGTCGCGCGGCACCGCGCTGCTCGGGTCGGGCTCGGGGATCGCGCGGAGCAACGCCTTGGTGTACGGGTGTTTGGGCGCGGCGAAGATCTCCTCGGTCGGGCCGATCTCGACCACCCGGCCGAGGTACATGATCGCCACCCGGTCGCAGAAGAACTTCGCCGTGGCCAGGTCGTGGGTGATGTAGACGTAGGTGAGGTCGAGGCGGCTCTTCAGCTCCAGCATCAGCTCGAGGATCTTGGCCCGTACGCTCATGTCCAGCATCGAGATCGGCTCGTCGGCGACCAGCAACTCCGGGTCGAGGATGACCGCCCGCGCCATCACGGCACGCTGCTTCTGACCGCCGGACAGGTCGCTTGGGTACTTCGACAGGAACCGCTCGACCGGCGCCAGGCCGACGGCCTCCAGCGCCTCGACCACCATCGCCCGGCGTTCGGCCTTGCCCCCCGCCAGCTTGTGGATGCGCAGCGGGTCACCGACCGCCGTCTCGATGTCCATGGACGGGTTGAGCGCGGCGCTCGGGTCCTGGAACACCATCTGCAGCTTGCGGCGCAGGGGGCGCAGCCGGCGTTCGGACAGCTCACCGAGGTCGTGGTCGCGGTAGCGGATCGACCCGCCGGTCGGGCGGACCAGGCCGAGCAGCGCCCGGCCGAGGGTGGTCTTCCCGCTGCCGGACTCCCCCACCAGTCCGAGCACCTCACCCTGGTGGAGCTGAAACGACACACCGTCCACCGCACGGACGACCTCGCCGCCCCCACCGAACATCCGGCCCAGGGAGCTGCCCTGCAGGGCGTAGTGCACCTCGAGATCGCGGACGTCCATCAGGACCTCGCGCTCGGCGAGCGGAGGCGAGGCGACACCGGCCCCGGTCGCGGCCCCGGCCGTGGGATCAGGCTTCGTGGAATCAGGCTTCGTCGGCAACGCTGATCTCCTCCCGGACCAGGGGCGCGGTGCCCTCCTCGGTCAGCAGCTCCGAAGGCCCGTGCAGCCAGCACGCGACCCGGGTGCCCCCCGGCGTGCGGACCTCCACCGGGTCCTGGCGCGGGCAGGCCACCATCGCGTCCGGGCACCTGGGGTGGAACGTGCACCCGCTGGGTGGTTCGACCAGGTCCGGCGGAGCGCCCGGAATGTAGTGCAGCCCGGTGGTCTGCAGCGAGATCGTCGAGCGCAGCAGCTCCCGTGTGTACGGGTGACGCGGCCGGGAGAACACCTCGCGGGCGTCGCCCTCCTCGGCGATGTGCCCGGCGTACATCACCGCCACCCGGTCACACGCCTCGGCCACGATGCCGAGGTTGTGGGTGATGAGCAGCAGCGCGGTGTCGAAGTTGCGGCGCAGGTCGGCGAGGATGCCGATGATCTGCGCCTCGACCAGGACGTCCAGCGCGGTGGTGGGCTCGTCGGCCACCACGAACTTCGGCCGGAGTACGAGCGCGAGCGCGATCATGATCCGCTGCCGCATGCCGCCGGAGAACTCGTGCGGGTACGCGCGGTACCGCGAGGGCGGGATGCCCATCCGGCGCAGCGTGTCGATCGAACGCCGCCGGATCTCCTCCTTGCCCAGTCCCGGCTCGTGCGTACGCAGCGTCTCCTCGAAGTGCTCGCTGACCCGCATCAGCGGGTTGAGCCGGGTCAGCGGCTCCTGGAAGATCATCCCGAGCTCGGGCCCGCGCAGTCGTTCGAGTTCCCGGCGGCCGCAGGTGAGCAGGTCGCGGCCGGCGAACTCGATCTCGCCGTCGGCCTTGGCACCGGGCGGGAGCAGGCCGAGGACGCCGCGGCCGAGGGTCGACTTGCCGCAGCCGGACTCACCGACCAGGCCGAGCGTCTCGCCCGGGCGCAGGTCGAAGGAGACGCCGTCGACCGCGCGCACCGCACCACGCTCGGTGCCGTACCAGACCCGCAGGTCGTGTACGGAAAGGACCGGGGCGTCCGACCCAGCGCCGGAAGGCGTACGGCGTCCCCTGGCGGGGTCGGTCGTCGCTGCGTTCACTTCGTACCCTCCTCCGAGCCGACCGGCTCCTCGCCCTTCCGGCCGGCGGTGCCTTTGCCCGCGCCGGGACCGTCCGGGGCACTGGTGCCCGGCTTACGCGGCGGGAGCACCACCGGGACGAGCCGGCGTACCCGCAGCGTCGGGTTCAGCGTTTCGTTCAGCCCCTCGCCGACGAACGTCAGCGCCATCACCAGCACCACGATCGCGAGCCCGGGGAACACCCCGGTCCACCAGATGCCCGACGCCGCGTCGTCCATGGCGCGGTTGAGGTCGTATCCCCATTCGGCCGCGTCGGTGGGCTGGATGCCGTAGCCCAGGAAGCCCAGCGCGGCCAGCGTTCCCACCGCGTCCGCGGCGTTCAGCGTGGCGATCACCGGCACGCTCTGCACGACGTTGGTGAACAGGTAGCGGGACATGATCGTGTGCGGCGGGGCACCGAGTGCGCGGGCGGCCTCGACGTAGGTCGCCTGCTTGGCGCTCACCGTGCTGTTGCGTACCACCCGGAAGTACTGCGGGATGTAGACCGCGGTGATCGCCGCGGCCGCCGTCGTCACCCCGCCGCCGAGGGAGTCCGACAGCAGGAACGCCACCACGATCGCCAGCAGCAGATAGGGGAACGCGAACAACGCGTCCATCACCAGCACCAGCACGCGGTCCAGCCAGCCGCCCACGAACCCGGCGACCAGGCCGAGCACCACGCCGATCACGATCGTCAGCACCAGGGACAGGACGACGACCTTGAGTTCGGTGCGCGCACCCCAGACCACGCGGGAGAACACGTCGAAGGTCTGCACGCTCGTACCGAAGAGGTGGTCACCGCTTGGCGCCGCCTGCTTGGGGAAACGGCCGCCGCCGTCGCTCACCTGGTCGAAGTCGTACGGCGCCACCAGCGGCGCGAGGATCGCCACCAGCGCGATCAGCGCGGTGAGCACGGTGCCGACGACCAGCATCGCCCGGGCCACACCCGCGGACTGGCGGTACGGCGTGGCGATCACGGCGGCGACGCGGCCGGGCAGCGAGCGGCGGGAGGAGGTGATCGGTCCGCCCGACTGGACGGTCGGGGTGATCGCCATCAGTACCTCACCCTCGGGTCGATGAACGCGTTGATCAGGTCGATGAGCAGGCTGATCCCCACCACGACGAGGGCGAAGATGGTCATGATGCCCTGCACGGCCACGTAGTCGCGGGCGTTGATGTACTGCACCAGCTGTGATCCGAGACCGGGCCAGCTGAACGTCGTCTCGGTGAGGATCGCACCGCCCAGCGACAGTGCCGCCTGCAGGCCCAGCACCGTGACGAACGGCACCATCGCGTTGCGGAACGCGTGCTGGAACACCACCCGGCGTTCGGCGATGCCGCGGGCCCGGGCCGCCTCCACGTAGTCGTCGCGCAGCGTCTGGGCGACGTTGACCCGGATCAGCCGGATGAACACGCCGGTGATCAGCAGCCCCAGCGTGACCGCCGGCATCACCAGGTGTTTCAGCCCGTCGACGAACGACTTCGTGTCACCGGCCAGCAAGGCGTCGAGCAGGAAGATGTGGGTGACCGGCTCGACCGTCAGCTGAGCGATCGGGCTGGCCTGCTGCCCCGACGGCAGCCAGCCGAGCTTGCCGGTGAAGATGATGATCGCCACGACGCCGACGAAGAAGACCGGCGCGGCGTAGGTGAAGACGCCGAACACCCGGATCGCGACGTCGGCGAGTGAGTCGCGGTAGCGCGCGGCCAGCAGGCCGAGCGGAATGCCGATGAGGCAGGCGACCACCAGGGCCGCCAGCGTGAGGCTCAGCGTGGCCGCGCCGTTGACCAGCAGGATGTTCGTGATCGGCCGGTTGTCACTGACCGCCGTACCGAAGTCGCCGGTGAAGATGCGGCTGAGGTAGTGCCAGTACTGCACGAGGATCGGGTCGTCGTACCCGCCCGCCGCCCGCCGTCTCGCGAGCTCGGCGGCCGGCAACCGGCCGCCGAGGGCCGCCGAGACCGGGTCGCCGGGAGCGACCCGCAACAGCAGGAACACCAACGTGAGCAGGACGAACACGTTGGGAACCACCAGGAGGAGGCGGATGGCGAGATACCTCCGCAACGACCCTGATCGGCCGGCCATGCCAAGCCACCTAACCTTTCCCGGTCACGACGAGCGTGCTGTCAACCCGGTCCTGACACGTGGGGTCCGGTGGGTCCGCACGGTCGCACACCTGTGCATGCGACGGGCGGACCCACCGGATGCGGTGCGCGCCACGATGTGCGCGCACCGCGCCAGCCCGGGTTGTCCTGTCTGGGGCCTACTGCGCCTTGCTCGCGTCGACCAACCAGAACCGGAAGGTGTAGAGCGGGTCGAAGGTGTCCTTGACACCGGTCACGCCGTCGCGCACGGCGGCGATCATGTTGTCCTGCCACAGCGGGATCAGCGGCACGTCCTGGGTGGCGATCGTCTGGATCTGCGAGAACGCCTGCTGCCGCTTCTGCTGGTCCGGAGTGGACTTCTCCTGGGTCAGCAGCTTGTCCATCTGCGGGTTGGAGTAGCCGTAGCCCGCGCCGATGAAGTTGTTCTTGGCGTAGAACGGCGACAGGTAGTTGTCGGTGTCGGGGAAGTCGGGGTACCACCCGAGCTGCCAGCCGTCGTAGGCACCGGCGGCGTAGTCCTTCTTGTACTGCTCCCACGACGCCGACTTCAGCGAGATCTTGAACAGGCCGCCGGCTTCGAGCTGGCGCTTGATCTCGGCGTACATGTCCGCCGAGGCCTCGCCGTAGTGGTCGGGGCTGTACCACAGCTGCGCGGTCACCGGGGTGCTCACGCCCGCCTTCTGCAGCAGGGCCTTCGCCTTGGCCACGTCGGGCTGGTCACCGAACGCGGACTTGAACTTCTCCTCGTGCCCGGGCAGGCCCTTCGGAACCATCGTGTACAGCGGGGTCACGGTGTCGTTGTAGACGCCGCTGGCGATGGCCTTCCGGTCCAGCAGGCTGGCGGCGGCCTGGCGGACCTCCTTCTTGGCGAAGGGGCCCTTCTTGTTGTTGAAGGCGACATACTGGATGCCGGTGCCCGACCCCTTGACGACCTTGACCTTCTTCGACGCGCCGTTCTTCTCCAGGTCCTTCAGCAGCGTGGGGGTGAGGGTGCGGTAGGCCACCTGGACCTCACCGCTTTCCACCGCGCTCTTCAGGCTCTTCTCGTCCTTGTAGATCTGGACGAGCACCTTGCTGTTGGAGAGCTTCTTCTCGCCGTGGTAGTTGGCGTTCGGCTCCAGCACGATCTGCTGGGACGGGTCGTACTTCGTCACCTTGTACGGCCCGGAGCCGATGATCTTGTCGTTCCCCATCGGCTGCAGCTTGTCGGCCGGGTACTTCTCGTCCGGCACGATCGAGGCGGCCGCGGTGGTGAGGCGGAACGGCCAGGTCGCGTCGGGGAACTTCAGGTGGAAGACCGCGGTCTGCGGGTCCTTCGCCTCGGTGGAGGCGAGCTGGTCGGCGAAGATGCTCGACGGCCCGTTGGGGTCGGCGATCTTCAGCATCCGGTCGAAGCTGAACTTCACGTCCTTGCTCGTCAGCGGGCTGCCGTCGGAGAACTTGAGGTCCTTCTTCAGGGTGCAGGTGTAGGTCTTCGGGTCGGTGAACTCGCACTTCTCGGCCGCGTCGGGCTTGGGGGTGCTCCCGCCCGGCGGAATCGACAGCAGCGTCTGCGCCGAGTTGTAGAGGACCTCCCAGCCCGGGTTGTCGTAGGAGCCGGACGGGTCCACCGTGCCGAAGGCGTCCGTGGTGCCGAAGACCAGTGGCGCCTTGCCCCCACCGCCGCCGCTGTCGGTGTCGCTGCCGGACTGGCTGCCGCACGCGGTCACAGCGAGGGCCAGCGCACCGCCCGCCGCCAGCACCCGCACCATCCGGCCGGTGAATGGTCGCATTTTCCACCTCATCGTCAAGGGAAGGCCCGGAGCGGCCCGCCCCGCACCATAGCCCTCGGTGACCAACTACGGAATGTCAGACCTCTCACGTTGGCGTCGCGATTGCACAACAAATCCTCGGGAGTACGGAGAGTACGCCGAAAGTACAGCGGGTTGCCGGGCTCGCGAGCGTGGGATCTCTCCCGAAATCCGGCGAAGCACCGCAAGCCGCCCACAAGCCGCCCGGCACCCTGGAGCGGTGATTGCCGAGCCGACCCGGTCACCCGAACGGCCGAGTGCCGACGCCTCAGCGTTAGCGGCACCCGGCCGTGTCGTGACGATCAGAGACGGATCTTCGCGGATCGTCTCCGGGCGAACTCAGGTGTTGAAGTACTTCGCCTCGGGGTGGTGCACGACGATCGCGTCGGTCGACTGCTCCGGGTGCAGCTGGAACTCCTCCGACAACGTGACGCCGATCCGCTCCGGCCGCAACAGCTCCACGATCTTGGCCCGGTCCTCCAGGTCGGGGCACGCGCCGTACCCCAGGGAGAACCGCGCGCCGCGGTAGCCGAGCTTGTGGATCATCGCCTGCAGGTCGGCGTTGTCGTCGTCGCCGGCGTAGCCGAGCTCGGCCCGGATCCGGGCGTGCCAGTACTCCGCCAGCGCCTCGGCCAGCTGCACCGACAGGCCGTGCAGCTCGAGGTACTCGCGGTAGTGGTTGCCGGCGAACAGCTTCGCCGTCTCCTCGCCGATCCGCGAGCCGATGGTCACCACGGTGAAGCCGACGACGTCGGTCTCCCCCGACTCCTCGGGCCGGAAGAAGTCCGACAGGCACAGGTGCCGGTCGCGCTTCTGCCGGGGGAACGTGAACCGGCAGCGTTCGTCGCCGCCGTCACCGAGCACCACCAGGTCGTCGCCCTTGGCCACCGCGGGGAAGTAGCCGTAGACCACCGCGGCCTCCAGCAGCCCCTCCGTCTGTACGCGGTCCAGCAGGGCACGAAGCCGCGGCCGTCCCTCGGTCTCCACGAGCTCGTCGTAGCTCGGCCCGTCCTTCCCGCGGCCGGGCTTGAGCCCCCACTGGCCGAGGAAGAGCGCCCGCTCGTCCAGCATCGACGCGTAGTCGGCCAGCGGGATGCCCTTGACCACCCGGT
Source organism: Actinopolymorpha sp. NPDC004070 (assembly GCF_040610475.1). Taxonomy (NCBI): domain Bacteria; kingdom Bacillati; phylum Actinomycetota; class Actinomycetes; order Propionibacteriales; family Actinopolymorphaceae; genus Actinopolymorpha; species Actinopolymorpha sp. NPDC004070. The sequence goes on from NZ_JBEXMJ010000006.1 coordinate 345,281, forward strand.
CACCCCAGAACGGCGGGGTGGGCACGGGGTTGTCGGTGCGTACGTCCGAACGCGCGGGCATGTCCTCCGGCGCGGTCTCGGTCACCTTGGCCGAGCTCACCCGCCGCTTGCGCAGCGCGGGCAGCTCGGCGCCGGGAACGCCGCGCTTCACCCCCATCACGGCGTCCATCAGCCGCAGTCCCTCGAAGGCGTCCCGGGCGTAGCGGACCTCCCCCTCGTACAGCTCGGCGAGGTCCTGCTCGACGTAGCTGCGGGTCAGTGCCGCACCACCGAGCAGCACGGGCCACTTGTCCGCCTTGCCACGGCTGTTGATCTCCTGGAGGTTCTCCTTCATGATCACGGTGCTCTTGACCAGCAGGCCGGACATCCCGATCGCGTCCGCGCGGTGTTCCTCGGCGGCGTCCAGGATGAGGTTGACCGGCTGCTTGATGCCGAGGTTGACGACGTTGTAGCCGTTGTTGGAAAGGATGATGTCGACGAGGTTCTTGCCGATGTCGTGGACGTCGCCCTTGACGGTGGCCAGCACGATCGTGCCCTTGCCCTCGTCGTCGGTCTTCTCCATGTGCGGCTCGAGGTAGGCGACCGCGGTCTTCATCACCTCGGCCGACTGCAGCACGAACGGCAGCTGCATCTGGCCGCTGCCGAACAGCTCACCGACCACCTTCATGCCGGAGAGCAACTCGTCGTTGACGATCTCCAGGGCGGGCCGGCCGGAGTCCAGTGCCTCCTGCAGGTCGGCCTCCAGGCCGTTCGCCTCGCCGTCGACGATGCGCCGCTGCAGGCGTTCGCCCAGCGGAAGGGCCGCGAGCTCCTGCGCCCGGCTCTCCTTGGTGTCCGACGTCTTCACCCCGGCGAACAGCTCCAGCAGCCGCGTCAGCGGGTCGTAGCCCTCCCGCCGGCGGTCGTAGACCAGGTCCAGGGCGACCTCGCGGTGCTCCTCCGGGATCCGGGCGATCGGCAGGATCTTGCTGGCGTGCACGATCGCGGCGTCCAGGCCGGCCTGCACGCACTCGTGCAGGAAGACGGAGTTGAGCACCTGACGGGCCGCGGGGTTGAGGCCGAAGGAGATGTTCGACAGACCCAGCACCGTCTGGACGTCGGGGTGCGCCTGCTTCAGCCGGCGGATGGCCTCGATGGTCTCGATGCCGTCCTTGCGGCTGTCCTCCTGCCCGGTGGCGAGGGTGAACGTCAGGCAGTCGACGAGGATGTCGGACTCGTTCATCCCCCACTGTCCGGTGAGGGTGTCGATGAGGCGCTCGGCGATGGCGAGCTTCTTGTCCGCCGTACGCGCCTGGCCCTCCTCGTCGATGGTGAGCGCGACCACCGCGGCGCCGAACTCACGCACCAGCGGCATGATCTGGGCGAACCGGCTCTCCGGTCCCTCGCCGTCCTCGAAGTTGACGGAGTTGATCGCGCACCGGCCGCCGAACGCCTCCAGCCCGGCCTCCAGCACCGGCGGCTCGGTGGAGTCCAGCATGATCGGCAGCGTGGAGGCGGTGGCCAGCCGGGACGCGATCTCGCGCATGTCGGCGACACCATCGCGGCCGACGTAGTCGACACACAGGTCGAGGATGTGCGAGCCGTCCCGGATCTGTGCCCGGGCGATGTCGACACAGTCCTCCCAGCGGCCGGCGACCATCGCCTCGCGGAACGCCTTGCTGCCGTTGGCGTTGGTGCGTTCGCCGATGGCGAGGTACGACGTGTCCTGCCGGAACGGCACGTGCTGGTAGAGGCTGGACGTGCCCGGCTCACGGCGGGGCGAACGAGGCGCGAGCTCCCGCCCGCCGACCCGCTCGACGACCTGGCGGATGTGCTCGGGAGTGGTGCCGCAGCAGCCACCCACCAGCGCCAGGCCGTAGTCGGCGACGAAGCTCTCGTGCGCGTTGGCGAGCTCCTCCGGCGTCAGCGGGTAGCGCGCGCCGTCGGAGGTCAGCTCGGGCAGCCCGGCGTTGGGCATGCAGGACAACAAGGTGGAAGAGTGCTGCGCGAGATAGCGCAGGTGCTCGCTCATCTCCGCCGGACCGGTCGCGCAGTTGAGCCCGATCACGTCGACGCCGAGCGGCTCCAGCGCGGTCAGCGCGGCACCGATCTCCGATCCGAGCAGCATCGCGCCGGTGGTCTCCACGGTGACCGAGGCGATGACCGGCACGTCGGCGCCCAGCTTCGCGATGGCCCGCTTCGCGCCGAGGATCGCCGCCTTGGTCTGCAGAAGGTCCTGGGAGGTCTCCACGATGAGGGCGTCGGCACCGCCCTCGATCAGGCCGGCGGCGTTCTGCTGGTACGCGTCGCGCAGGACGGCGTACGGCACGTGCCCGAGCGAGGGCAGCTTGGTGCCCGGCCCCATCGAGCCCAGCACCCACCGGGGACGGTCGGGAGTGGAGTAGGCGTCGGCTACCTCGCGAGCCAGCCGGGCGCCGGCGAAGGACAGCTCGTGGACGCGGTCCGCGATGCCGTACTCACTCAGTGCGGCGAAGTTGGCGCCGAAGGTGTTCGTCTCGACACAGTCCGAGCCGGCCTCGAAGTAGGGCTCGTGCACCGACCGCACGATGTCCGGCCGGGTGATGTTGAGGACCTCGTTGCAGCCGTCGTGACCCTCGAAGTCCTCCAGCGTGGGGTCGTGGGCCTGCAACATCGTTCCCATCGCGCCGTCCGCCACGAGGACGCGCTCACGAAGCGCCTGACGAAAAGTGGCGGAGGTGTTGCTCACGAGGGTCGCTCCTTGTTGATCGGCTGATCGGGACAGACCGCCACCAGCGTACCCGGGCGTCCACCCACCGGACCGTGTTCTTGGACTCCGAGATCTTGGACCTCGAGATCACTCGCGGGTGGCGGTCGGCACGTCGCGACGTGCGTGACGGCGCAGCCACGTAGGCTATCGGAGGTGGTGTCCGGCGGGTCCGGCATAGTTGGCGGGTCCGGCACCGTGCGGCGTCGGACACCGACAACAGGGAGGACGATCCACGTGCTCGAGCTCGAAGGCACGCCGGAGCTGGATGACCCGGTCCTCCTCGCGGCCTTCGAGGGATGGAACGACGCCGCGGACGCGGCGAGTTCCGCACTGGACCACCTGGCGAAGGTGTGGAAGGCCCAGCCCCTCGGGGAGCTGGGGTCCGACGACTACTACGACTACCAGGTCAACCGGCCCACGGTCGGCGCCGACGCGCAGGGCGTACGCAGGATCACCTGGCCCTCCACCCGGGTCATGGTCGCCCGGCCGCCCGACGCGCCACGCGACGTGATCCTGGTCCGAGGCATCGAACCCAACATGCGGTGGCGGCAGTTCTGCGCGGAGATCCTGGACGTCGCCGACAGCCTCGGCGCGGAGATGGCGGTCCTGCTCGGCGCGCTGCTGGCCGACAGCCCGCACACCCGGCCGATCCCGGTCACCGCGAGCGCCACCGATCCCGAGCTCGCCTCGGCCCTGGGCCTGGAGGCGCCGACGTACGAAGGTCCGACCGGCGTGCTGGGCGTCCTGCAGGAGGCCTGCCACAGCGAGAGCCTTCCGGCGGTGTCGTTCTGGGCGGCAGTTCCGCACTACGTCGCGTCCAGCCCGTGCCCGAAGGCCACCCTCGCCCTGCTGCGCAAGGTCGAGGACCTGCTGGACCTCACGGTGCCGCTCGGCGACCTGCCCGAGGACGCCCGCGCGTGGGAGCGAGGCGTGGACGACCTGGCCCGCGACGACACCGAGGTGTCGGAGTACGTCCAGTCGCTGGAGCAGGCCCGCGACGCGGCCGACCTGCCGGAGGCCACCGGCGAGGCGATCGCCAAGGAGTTCGAGCGGTACCTCCGCCGGCGCCCGGAGCGGGGCGGCGGGGAGCAGGACAGACCCTAGGGTCAGGCTCCCGCGCTTTCTCCGCTCCGTCGTTCGCGCATCGCCCGCATCTTGTGCCGGGCACCGCAGGTGCGCATGCTGCACCACACCCCCTTGTTGCCCGGGGACCGGTCGTAGAAGACCCATCTGCAGTCCGGTGAGGCGCAGACCTTGAGCCGGTCGCGCCGGCCGGCCAGCTCCTCGACCGCGAGCGACGCCAGCAGGTCACCGGCGAACTCCCCGAGTGCGGACCCGTCCGCCGGCGGTAACCGCAGCGTGCCGTCCCGGTTCCACCGCGGCGGCCGCAGCGACCGCTCGGCGTGGGCGTTCAGGACGTCGTGCACGTGGGCGGCGTTCGAGCCCTCGAGGTGGTCCCGGATCGCCTCCCGCAGCTCGAGGAGTCCGGGCAGGCCGTCGTCGTCGAGCTCCGCCGCGGCCGCGGCTCCGGCGTGCGCGACCAGCCACTCCCGCGCGTCCGGCAGGTCGGCCCAGGCGTCCTCGTCGTACAGGAACCTCGCCGAGTTGCAGAACTCCTCGACCCGGGCGAGCGGCTCGGGTGCTGCTGGTCGGTCGTACGGCATGGGCGCAACGTTACCCACTGAGGAATTGAACCGGTAACGTCCCGCCTGTTACCGTCATCGAGGTTCTACCGGTAACGCGACGAAGGAGCCGACATGACCACCGCACCGAACCTGGCCCCGAAGCTCACCGAGGAGTACCACAGCCCGCACGGCGTCGTGCGCTGGACCCGCCTTGGCGCCGGCCCGCCGGTCGTCCTGCTGCACGGAACGCCGTTCTCCTCCCACGTCTGGCGCGACGTCGCCGCCGGCCTCTCCGCCGGCCACACGGTGTACCTCTGGGACATGCCGGGCTACGGGCAGTCGGAGATGCGCGCCGGGCAGGACGTGTCCCTGGCCGCGCAGCAGGAGGTGTTCACCGGTCTGCTCCGGCACTGGGGCCTCGACTCCGACGGGCGCAGACCCGCCGTGGTCGCGCACGACTTCGGCGGCGCGGTCGCGTTGCGCACGACGCTGCTCGACGGTGTGCCGTACGACCGGCTGGTGCTGTCGCCGCCTCCTGAAGACTGACCCCCTGGGGTTCTCCGAAAGTTGACCCCCTCCTGAGTCTTGGAGGGTGTTGAAAGTGGAGGACTGGGCGGA